>CAZJSH010000075.1:0-14400 GCA_964548715.1 uncultured Halomonas sp.
AGCCACAAGTACACCGTCGAAGGATTCCGGGAACTGGCCCGGTCAGCCGGCCTGGCGCCGGTCGAGACCTGGATCGACCCCGAGGGCCTGTTCAGCATGCACTACCTGGAACCGGCCTGACGCGCGGTCGGTGAAGTCACCGGCGTAGCGCGACTCGATCGGACTGGCCCATCAGTCGGATTGACCCGGCGCCGGGAGCGGCTCCGGGGCCCGACCCTGCTCCAGACGCAGCGCGTTGCGGTAACAGCGCGCGGCGGCCTCCAGCTGACCGCCGCGGTCGAATACCCTGGCCAGCGACGCGAAGGCCTCCGCGTCGGGCCGCGCCCGAACGGCCGTTTCGAGGTGCTCACGCGCGCGCTCATCCTCGCGCGCATCGAGGTAAAGACGACCCAGCGCCAGGTGCAGGGGCGCGGAGTCCGGCGCCCTCGCCAGCCACTCCCGGCAGTGTCGGATGCGCGCAGCGCGGTCGGATTCGTCGGCCTGCGCGTACAGGCCCAGCAGTTCTTCGTCCAGCTCGTCGGCCAGCGCCCGGCGGAGTTCGACTTCGGCCAGTTCAGCGCGATCCAGTTCCAGCGCCCGACGAGCAAACGCCGCGACCACTTCCGGTCGGTGCTTGAGGCTGGATTTCAGCGTCCGCCAGCCCGACTGCAGTCCGCCGACGTCATGGGCCGCCGAGAGCTCGCGCGCGGCCGCCAGTTCGACCAGGCTGCCGGCCCGCTCGGCGTCGATCAGCCCGGCCTTGCGCATGGCCGGAACCAGCAGGCGCAGTTCATGCCAACGTTCGGCCTGCTGGTACGCCTGGAGCAACAGCCGCAGCACGCCCTCGTGCTTCGACTTCTTCAGATGCAGTTCTTCGAGCGGCGCGATCGCGCCCTCGGCGTCGCCGTCGGCGAGCAGCAGCCGGGCCCGGGTCAGCTGGGTGATGAAATGCTTCTGGCCGAAGCGCCGATCGGCATGCTCGAGATAGCCGTCGCGGCGATCCCCGGCGCCCTGCCCCTGCGCCGCGCGCGCCGCCGCGAGGTATCCGGCGGTGGAATCGTGATGGGCCAGGGTCTTGTTCAGCGCACGCTCGGCATCGGCCCAGCGCCCCTCGGTCAGCGCCATCAGGCCACGATCGAGGTTCCGTCGATCGCGCGATTCGCGCAGTCGGCGCGCTGCCCGACCCGGCGCCCGCACGACCGCCACCACGACCGCCAGTGCCAGCCAGAACAACAGGACGCCGCCGGCCAGCACCAGCAGCGACATCTGCATCCGCCAGCCGCCGAACTCCACCAGCACATAGCCCGGATCGTCAAGCAGGCGCGGCGCCAGCCAGGCCCCGCCGATCACCGCCAGCGCCAGCGCCAGCAGCAGGACGATCCACAGGATCAGCCGTTTCATTCGCTGCGCTCCAGCGCCTCGTCGACGCGTTCGAGCACCTCGTCGAAGGCCGGCGGCAGGCTCGGGGCCTCCGGCGGATCGGCGAGTTCGGCCAACCGCTCCAGCCCGTCCCGCACGACGACCGCATCGACATCGAGGTAGGCCTCCACCGCGGCCCGGGCCTCACCGGCCATCGCCGATGCAGTGGCCCAGTCCCGGCGAGCGGTCGCGATCGACGCGGCATCCAGCGCGGCTGCAACCCGCGTCCGGACCCGGTCCAGCTCGACCGGCGTCGGCGGCGCATCGTCGATGGCCTCGACCTTGACCAGCGCACCGAGCGCACCGGCCACCCGATCGCGCCAACCGTCTTCGACGTCGGCATCGGCCAGCGCCGACGCATCGGGCGAGGCAGCCGGCGTCTGGGCCTGCGGCCATGCCGGTGCTTCGGCCGCCAGCCGGGTCAGCGCCGCGACCCGTTCGGCGACGTCCGGACCACGCAACCGCTCCGCGCTTTGCAGCAAGCGCCGCATCGCCTCGACCAGGCCCTCATTGCCCGGATCGGCCGACACCACCGGCCCGACCAGCCGCGACTCGGCCCGCATCCAGGCCGCACGCGCAGCTTCCGCATCGGCGTTCAGCATCCATGCATCGCGGCCCTGGATCAGCAGCGACCGGGCGTGGATCAGCGCCAGGCGTTGTGCGCGTGCCTGACCGACGGCGTCGAGATCCGCACCGAGGCTACCGAGCTGGTCCTGCAGCGCAGCGACCCGCTGCTCGATGCGCTGCTCCAGCGAGGCCATGCGCGCCTCGAGGCTGGCTTCGCCACTGGACTGCGTGCCTTCCAGGCGCCCGACCCGTCGCGCCAGCGCCTCGACGGCCTCCGGCGCATCGAGCGCCACCTGCAGGTCTTCACGCAGCCGAACGAGCTCGGCGTCGAAGGTCTCGAGTTCGGTGCCCAGGGTCTCGCGCAGCTCGGTCCGGGCGTCGTTCAATGTGGCGACCCGTTCGGCCAGCGATTCGATCCGCCGGTCCAGGGCATCGACCTCGGCCGCGGCAACCGACTCGGTAGCACCCTCCTCGGCTGGCATCCAGAACGGACGGCTGGCCAACGCCAGCGAACCCAGCGCAACCAGCAGCGCAAGCCACGCCACGCCACGCCCGCCGCCGGACTTCGACGCCTTCTCGCCGGCGGCCGGAGCAACGCCGCTCGGCTCGGCGCCGGTGGCGCTTTCGGACGAGGCGTCGGAGGCGTCACTCCCGGCGCCGGGCCGGTCGCCCGATTCGTTCGGCGATTCGGTCGGCGATTCGGTCGGCGATTCGGTCGGCGCATCGGACGCCGCATCGGACGCCGCATCGGACGCCGCGTCGGACGCGGGCTCGGATGGTTTCCGAGACTCGGCGTCGGAATGCTCGCTCATGGGGACCCTCCGTTTCCACTCCAATTCGATGCTACCGGAACTGGCGACCGCACGGGCCGCTGGACGCGCCGGGTCATCGCGGCGGCGCGCCGTCGATACGCCGCCGGAACGCAGCCAGCATCGCCGCATCGGCCGCGCCCTCGGCAATCGTGACGTCGTCTGCGCCCAGCGCCCGGGCCTGTTCGGCGAGCCTCGGTGAAGACACGACGAAGGAACCATCGATCCAGGCCGCGTGGCGAGGCCCGGTCAGCACCGCGGCAAGACGCTGGAGCGTTGCCGGACTGCTGACCAGCGTGACCGGAACCGTCCCGCCATCGAGTGCATCCAGCAACGCCGGCGACGGCTCAAGCGCCACGCGGCGGTAGGGCGCGAGCACATGCACGTCTGCGCCGCGGTCGGCCAGGGTCTCGCGGATCAGCATCCGGCCACCGGCCGCGGCCAGGACCAGGATCGGTCGGCCGTCGACCCGCTCGGCGGCCAGCGACGGCAGCGCCAGCACGTCTTCGCTGGTGCCGCCGGAACCCGGGTGGGCGACGGCCAGCCCGGCCGCGCGCAGCGGTTCGGCCGTGCCGCCCCCCGGAGTCACGCAGAGCGTGTCGCGCAAGCGCTCCGTGCCGAGCGCTCGCAGCGCGACTTCGGCCGCCCGCGGGCTGGTCACGACGACACGATCGAAGGGGGCACCGCCATCGAAGGCTTCGGCCAGCGCGCGCTCATCGATGGGCTCGAGCGCGAACATCGGGGCGTGGACGACCGCGATGCCGAGCGCGCCCAGTCCGGACGCAAGCGACATGTTGCCGGCACCGATGCGGGTGAGGACGGCGACCAGATTCGAGCGATCGGCAAAGGATGGATTCATGCCGCTGCCTGCGATCTCGCTGTTCGGCGCTCGTCCGCGCCGCGGGCACCGCCATTCCGGCGAACGGAAAAAGAAGAGGCCCGCTGGTGAAAGCGGGCCTCTGCAATAGATTCCGGGTGTCTGACGAAACCGACCAACGTGCAGGGGGCTTGCGTGTTGGCGTTGGCAGTAGGGGGACGCACATCAATCAGCAACGTCGTGGACGACACCCGGAAAAGCGAACTGTATTTGAATCCTACTGTGTAAAGCGTGAACAACGCCTCGCTTACTGATATGGCTCGATTCTGACACAGCCGATTCGCCCTGTCCAGCCCCTCGTTCGATCCCCGTTCTACGACTTTAGTCCAAGAAGAATCGCCTCTCCACCATCGGCCAGCAGCCGCTCGGCGGCACGATGCCCCAGCGCGGCAGCGGCAACGGCGTCGGCCTCGCCGTCGAGTTCGACCTCGACCGCTCGGCCCCGCTCGCCGCCCAGCCGGGCCCGCAGCCGAAGCCGGCCGCCGCCGATCTCGGCATAGGCGGCCAGCGGCATCCGGCAGTCGGCGCCCAGCCGGTCGACGACAGCGCGTTCGGCGGCCACCGCCATCTCGGTCTCGCGGCAGGAAACTGCAGAGAGCCGCTGCTGCAGCTCGGCGTCGTCGCTGCGACACTCGATCGCGATGACTCCCTGGCCCGGCGCCGGAAGCCAGCGGTCGGTCGGCAGTTCGATGGCGGTCTCGGGCTCCACGCCGAGCCGGCGCAGGCCGGCAGCGGCCAGCACGGTGGCGTCGATCCGCCCCTCGAACACGGCCTTCATGCGAGTCTCGACGTTGCCGCGCAGCGGCACGATCTCCAGGTCCGGGCGCAGCGCCTGCAGCTGGCGAATGCGGCGCAGGCTGGAGCTGCCGACCCGGCTGCCGGCCGGCATGCCTTCGATCGGCGTGGCGTCGCGCGTGATCCACAGATCGGCCGCGTCGGCCCGCGGCAACCACGCCGACAGCACCAGGCCGTCGGGCATCCGCGCCGGCACATCCTTCAGCGAATGCACGGCGAAATCGGCTCGCCCTTCGACAATGGCATGCTCCAGTTCCTTCAGGAAAAGGCCCTTGCCTCCGATTTCGGCCAGCGAGCGGTCGAGCACTTCGTCGCCGCGCGTGCTCATCGGCAGCAGCTCCACGGCCAGGTCGGGATGGGCCTCGAGCAGGCACTCGCGGACGTGCTCCGATTGCCAGAGGGCGAGGCGGCTCTTGCGCGTGGCGAGATAGCGTGGCGTCATGGATGTCCTTCGATTCGTTCGTGGCGTCAGCGCGGATCGTCCTCGCCGGTCAGCAGGCGCTTGACCGCGGCATGGTTGCGGCGCGAGACCTCGGGCTGGTAGTCGATACCGACAAGGCTCACGCGTTCGATGCCGTCGGCATCGCGGAACATCGACCGCACGTAACGCCGACTGACCAGCGCGGACCGGTGGACCCGCAGGAAGTCATCGGAATGGCGGGTCTCCAGGTCCTTGAGGGTGGCATCCGTCAGCGCCCGCCCCTCGGCGGCATGGACGACGGTGCACTTGTCTTCCGACGACAGCGCGCGGACGTCGTCGATAGGGATCAGGAGCCGCCGATCGCCGATCCGGGCGGCCAGCATCGGACCGCGACCGTCGGCGGCCGATCGCCCCCGGGTCTCGAACCGTCGCAAGGCCGCACGCAGCCGTTCCGGGCGCACCGGCTTGACCAGGTAATCAAGCGCGGCAACGTCGAAGGCGTCGACGGCATACTCGTCGTGGGCGGTCACGAACACCACGGCCGGCGGCCGCTCGAGCCGGCGCAGCGACCGGGCCAGCTCGATCCCGTCGGTCCCGGGCATCTCGATATCGAGCAGGACGATGTCGGGGCAGAGGCTGCTGCAGCGGTCCAGCACCCGGTCCGGCCGCGACTCGCAGCCGACGATCCGGACGCCGGGCTCACCGCCCAGCAGCGCCACCAGCCGTTCGACCGCCGGCGGCTCGTCGTCGACGACCATCACCCGACGGGCCGGCCGGCTGCTCATCGTTCGCCGTCGAACCGTGCGTCGAGCCAGTGATCGATCGCGGTGATCTCTTCCGGATGGACACCGTGCTGCATCGTCCAGGCCTGCCACTGCACATCGACATCGGCCGCGGCCAGCGCCTCAGCGGCGTGCCGGCCGAGCGCAATCGGCACCACCGGGTCGGCGCTGCCATGCCCCATGAACACCGGTGTGCGCCGCCCCCCTTCGGTCGACCACTGCATCAGGCCCGCGGCGTCGAGCAGATAGCACGACAGCGCGATGATGCCCGCCAGCGTGTCCCTGCGGGCGAGGCCGCAGCGCAGCGCCAGCGCCCCGCCCTGCGAGAACCCGGCCAGCACGACGCGCGCCGGCGTCGTGCCCTGCTCGACCTCGCGATCGATCAGCCGCTGGACCCGCGCCACCGAGTCGGCGATGCCTTCGACGTCCTGGTCGCGCGCGATGTCGAACCCGGCGATGTCGTACCACGCGCGCATCGCCATGCCGCCGTTGACGGTCACCGGCCGCACCGGCGCATGCGGGAAGACGAATCGAACCGGACGACCGCCGGTGGTCCGTCGCAGCTGCGCTACAATCGGCTCGAAGTCGTGACCGTCGGCACCGAGTCCGTGCAGCCAGATCACGCTGGCGTCCGGCTCGGGACCGGTCTCGGTCACGATGCATTCCAGTTCAGTCGAATCGAGGTGGCTCATGCGACGGATTCTACCCGCTGCGCTCCGCGCCCTGTCCGCGGCGCTGCTGGCGATGCTGTTGCTCGGCGGCTGCGGCCTGAAGGGCGACCTGGTGCTGCCAGAGACCCTGCCGACCGAAGCCGAAGCCGACGGCGACGGGAACGGGGACCGGGACGACCAGGACGACGGCGCATGAAACGCATTCCCGAACCGGAATTGATGGACAGCCCGGCCCAGGTCGATGCCTACGCCGCGGCCGATTTCGAAGAGGGCAACCGCGCCTTCGCCGCACGCGCGGCCGACGCACTGATCGATCGCCCCGCCGGAACCCTGATCGACCTGGGCTGCGGCCCCGGCGACATCTGCCGGCGGCTGGCCGAGGCGCTGCCGGACTGGGCCATCGAGGGTCTGGACGCCGGCCCGAACATGCTCCGGACTGCCGAGCGCGAGACCGCCGACTCCCCGCATGTCGATCGCATCCGCTATCGGCTGGCCCGGCTGCCCCACAGCGCGCTGCCACCGGCCGGCTACCGGGCCGTGGTCTCGAACAGCCTGCTGCACCATCTGCCCGATCCCGACGCGCTGTGGCAATCGATCGCCCGGCTGGCCGCACCCGGCGCCTACGTACAGGTCATGGACCTCGACCGGCCGGACGACGAGACCACGGCCCGCTCGCTGGTCGATGCCTACGCCTGGGACGAACCCGAGATTCTGCGCGAGGACTTCTTCAACAGCCTGTGCGCGGCCTGGACCGCCGAAGAGGTGGCCGACCAGCTCGCCGAGGCGGACCTGGACCTGCGCGTCGAGCGGGTCTCCGATCGACATTGGCTGGTCCACGGCCGGATGCCGGCATGACCCCGGCCGGCGCACCGGTCCGGTTCGCCAAACTCGAGGGCCTCGGCAACGATTTCATGCTGGTCGATGCACGCCGGGGCGCACTGCCGTCGCTCGACGAAGAGGTCGTGCGACAGCTCGCCGATCGCCGCCGCGGCGTCGGCTTCGACCAACTGCTGGTGCTGGCGCCCGGCCCGGAGGCATGCGCATTCGCGGTCCGGATCCACAACGCCGACGGCAGTCCGGCCGAGCAGTGCGGCAACGGCATGCGCGCGCTCGCGGCGTGGCTGGACATGCGCGATGAACTGCCGGACGGCGGCTGCACGATCGCCACGCCGGCCGGCCCGGTGCGCCTCGACCGCGCCGCGCCGATCGACGGCGTCCCGACCTGGAGCGCGGACCTGCCGGGCCTGACGCTCGGCGCCGGAGACGCGCATCGACGCGAGGTCCGGCTCGGTAACCCGCATCGGGTGCTCCGCGTCGACGCGCCGGCCGATGCCGATGCGCTGGACCGCGCGTTCGGCGCGGAAGCCGGGGCCGCCGAGCTCAACCTGGGCCTGGCCTGCGTGCTCGACCGCCATCGGCTGACCCTGCGCGTCCACGAGCGCGGCGCCGGGCCCACCCCGGCCTGCGGCAGCGGTGCCTGCGCGGCGGCCGTGTCGATGATCGCCGCCGGCGAAGTCGACGTGCCGGTGCGGGTCGACCAGCCCGGCGGAAGCGTTGTGGTAGATTGGGTTCCCGGCGAGTCCCGGGTCCGACTCACCGGCCCGGCCCGCGTGGTTTTCGAAGGACGAATCGCATGGCCGAACCCGACGCCCCCGAGCTGAACCCCTCTCCCGATCTCGACCCGCAGCAGGTCGCCGATTGGCTGGCGGATCACCCCGAATTCCTGGCCGATCGGCCCGAACTGGCCGAACGCCTGACCCTGCCGGACGGCGAGTCCACGGTATCGCTGACCGAATTCCGCAGCCGCCGACTGGTCGACGAGAACAAGCGGCTCGAGCAGCAGCTGGCCGAACTGGGCAGCATCGCCGGGCGCAACGAGGCGCTGACCCGTCGACTGCACGTACTGACGCTGGCGTTGGCCGAGGCGCCGGACGCGGTGGCCTTGTTCGACGAGCTGGCCCGGCGGCTGACCCGCGATTTCAACGCCGAAGTACTGCACCTGTACCTGGCCGAGGATCCCGACGTCGCCGTGGAAGGCGTGCGCATCGAGGCCTGGCCGAGCGATCGTCCCGACTGGCTGCGCGAGCTGATGCGCGACGGCCAGCCGGATTGCGGGCGCCTGACCCGGGCCAAGCGCGATTGGTTGTTCGGCGACGACGCCGGCAGCGTCGGCTCTGCGGCGCTGGTACCGCTCGACGGCGACGGCCTGCTGGCGATCGGTGCGGCGGCCGACGACCGTTTCCAGCCCGGCATGGGTACGTTGTTCCTGGAACTGCTCGGCGAGACGCTGGCTCATCGCCTGCGCACCCTGGCCGCGGACCGTGAGCGACGCCGACGCGCCTGAGCCGGGCCCGCTGGCCAGCGCGGTCGCCGCGTTTCTCGACGACGCCGAACGCGCCGGGCGGCTCAGCCCCCGCTCCCGCGACGCCTACCGACGCGACCTGAAACGCCTGCTGGGCTGGGCCGAGCGCCGCGGCCTGGAGCGACTCGACGAGCTCGACCTACCGGCGCTGCGCGCCTTTGCCGCCGCCGAGATGCGCAGCGGACTCGACCCCCGCACCATCCAGCGCCGGCTCTCGGCGATCCGCAAGTGGTTCGGCTGGCTGGAACGCGACGGCCGGGTCGCCGGCAACCCCGCCGCCGACCTGCGCGCGCCGCGTGTCCGGCGAAAGCTCCCGATCACGCTGGACCCCGACCAGGTGCTGAAACTGCTCGAACTTCCCGGCAACGGCCCGCTGGACGTGCGCGACCGCGCGCTGATGGAGCTCTGCTACTCCTCCGGCCTCCGGGTCAGCGAACTGGCCGACGCGCGCTGGTCGCGGCTCGACGAGCGCGAGGGCCTGCTGCGCGTGATCGGCAAGGGCAACAAGGAACGGATCGTCCCGGTCGGCCGGCACGCGCTGGCCGCGCTGGCCACGTGGCGGCCGCTGCACATGGACCTGGCCGGCGGCGGCGAGGACGTCATCTTCACGACCCGCACCGGCACGCCGTTGAGCGTGCGGAGCATCCAGCAACGCATCGCCCAGCGCGCCCGTGAACAGGGCCTGGACCAGCGCGTCCATCCGCACCAGCTGCGCCACTCGTTCGCCTCGCATATTCTCGAGTCGTCCGGCGACCTGCGCGCCGTCCAGGAACTGCTCGGCCACGCCAACCTGGCCACTACCCAGATCTACACCCACCTCGACTTCCAGCACCTTGCCGAGGTCTACGACCGCACCCACCCCCGCGCCCGCAGCGGCCGGTGACGCTGCTCGAGGTCGGGAAAGAGCGAGAGGAAACCGCAGATGGACGCGGACAGGGGCGACGAAACGGTCCAGACCGGACGGTCTACCCCGAGCTCCGAAACCTGAAACCTGAACGCTGAAACCGCCACGTTCGCTTCCCGATCAACCTGTCCGCAACCAACGGTTTTGATCTGCATTCATCCGCGTTCATCTGCGGCAAAGAACCGAATCGACCACTGGGACTCAGTCGTATTCGTCGGTCTCGTCCTGCATTGCCTCGAGGGTCGCCATGAGCTCGTGAACGATGGTGCGGGCGCGGGCTTCGAAGGTCTCGGGCACCTGGACGCGAATCGCGCTGTAGCTGTCCTGCACGCCGAACAGCGACGCGTGGCCGGCCGAACCGAGATGAACCGGAATGCCTTCGGCGTCGAGTTTCATGCGTACCAGCTGAGCCAGCGCGGCGTCGTGCACCTTGCGAATCGTGACCAGGGCCATGCGAACCTCCATTGAGCGGCAACCCCGATTCTGCCGCAGAACGATCAACGAGGCGATCAGTGAATCTTCGCCATCGCCAGCATCAGAACCAGCCCGAGAAGCAGGCAGCCCAGGTGCAGTGCAGCCCGCGTCGGCGCGAGATCGCGCTTGATCTCCGGCACCAGGTCGGAGGCAGCGATGTAGATGAAGTTGCCGGCGGCGAACAGCGCCAGGCCGGCCACGTCGAGCTCGAACTGGCGCGCCGCGCTCCAGGCGACCAGCGCGCCGAGCGGGAAGCTCAGAGCCGAGACCAGGTTGGCGACCAGCGCCGCGCGCTTCGACCAGCCGGCGTGGACCAGCACGCCGAAATCGCCCAGCTCCTGCGGAATTTCGTGGGCGACCGCCGCCAGCCAGGCCAGCATGCCGGCCCGCGGATCGACCAGGAACACGCTGGCCACGCCGATGCCGCCGATGAAATTGTGGACCCCGTCACCGACCAGGATCAGCCAGCCCATCGGCCGGCGTTCATCGCCGCCGTCACCATGGGCATGGTGCCATCCCAGCAGCTGCTCGAGCAGCAGGAAGGCGACGAAGCCGCCCAGCGCCCACAGCGCCGCGCGGGTCCCCGGCATGCCAGGGGCTGCGTTCGGAATCATGTGAAAGGCCGCTCCACCGAGCAGCGTGCCGGCCGCCAGCGCCACCATCGGCAGCAGCAGGCGCTCCAGCGTGGCCGGCCGGAGCAGCGTCGTCAGGCCGCCGACCAGCGCGATCGCGCTCATCGCGAAACCGCCGGCAAGAATCCAGGCCAGTTCGTTCATCGCCCCTCCGTGCCATCGAACCTCCGGTCAGGGGTACCATCGTACCCTTCGACACAACCCGGACAACAACGGAGAACTGCCGTGAGCGACCCATCCATCCTGGTCGGCAAGGGCGCCGAGCCGATCCACCTGCAGGGCCGCTACGCCAACCGACACGGCCTGGTCGCCGGCGCCACCGGGACCGGCAAGACCGTCACCCTGATGGTGCTGGCCGAAGGCTTCTCGCGGATGGGCGTCCCGGTGTTCATGGCCGACGCCAAGGGCGACATCGCCGGCCTGGCCGCGGCCGGCAACCCGCACCCGAAGATCGACGAGCGGATCGAGACCATCGGCATCCAGAACTACGCCCAGGAACCCAGCCCGGTGGTGCTCTGGGACCTGTGGGGCGAACTCGGTCACCCGGTACGCACCACGGTCACCGAGATCGGCCCGGTGCTGCTGGCCCGGATGCTCGAGCTCAACGAAACCCAGGAAGGGGTGCTGAACGTCGCGTTCCGGGTCGCCGACGAAAACGGATTGCTCCTGCTCGACTTCAAGGACCTGCGCGCGCTGCTCAGCCACGTCGCCGAGCATCGAAAGGCCATCAGCACCGAGTACGGCCTGGTCAGCACCGCCAGCATCGGTGCCATCCAGCGGGCCCTGCTACGGTTGGAGGCCGACGGCGCCGAGCGGTTCTTCGGCGAGCCGGCGCTGGCGCTGGCCGACCTGATGCGACAGGACCTCTCGGGCCGAGGCGTGATCAACGTGCTGGCCGCCGAGCAGCTGATCCTCAAGCCCAAGCTGTATTCGACCTTCCTGCTCTGGCTGCTTTCGGAGCTGTTCGAGCAGCTGCCGGAGGTCGGCGATACCGACCGGCCGAAGCTGGTGTTCTTCTTCGACGAGGCCCACCTGCTGTTCGACGACTGCCCGCCGGCGCTGCAGGACCGGGTCGAGCAGGTCGTACGGTTGATCCGGTCCAAGGGCGTCGGCGTTTACTTCTGCAGCCAGAACCCCGACGACGTGCCCGACGAGGTGCTCGGCCAGCTCGGCAACCGCGTCCAGCACGCGCTGCGCGCATTCACGCCGCGCGATCAGAAGGCCGTACGCGCCGCGGCAGAGACCTTCGTGCCGAATCCGGCGATCGACGTCCAACAGGCCATCACCACGCTCGGCGTAGGCGAAGCGCTGGTCTCGATGCTGGCCGGCAAGGGCGTGCCGCAACCGGTCGACCGGGCGCTGATCGCGCCGCCGCGCTGCCGGATGGGCGTGCTGTCGGCCGAGGAACGCGCTGCGGTGCGCTCTCGCTCGCCGGTCGGATCGAAATACGACCAGGCCGTCGACCGCGAATCGGCCCACGAGATGCTCGCCGAGCAGGCCGCCGCCGCGGCCGAGGCAGCGGCAGAAGCAGAGGACCGCGATACCGCCGAGGCGAAGCGCAGCGCACCGGAACCGAAGCGGCGCTCGAACCGGCAGTCGGCCGGCGAAGCGATGCTGAAATCCACGCTGCGCTCGATCGGCTCGACGCTGGGACGGGAAATCAGCCGCGGGCTGTCGCGCGGCCTGCTCGGCGGATTGTTCGGCAAACGCAGCGGCTGAAGCCGCTACCTCCATTGCCGCCGGGTTGAGCCGCGGCCCGGCCGGCCCCACTTCAGCGGTTCACGTCCAGCACGGAATCCGGCATGCAGCAATTTCACGGCACGACCATCGTCTCGGTGCGCCGAGGCCATCAGGTCGTCATCGGCGGGGATGGCCAGGTCACCCTCGGCGACACCATCATGAAGTCCAACGCGCGCAAGGTCCGCCGGCTGTACAAGGGCAAGGTGCTGGCCGGTTTTGCCGGTGCCACCGCCGATGCCTTCACCCTGTTCGAGCGCTTCGAGGCCAAGCTGGAGCAGCATTCCGGCCACCTGACCCGGGCGGCCGTCGAACTGGCCAAGGACTGGCGCACCGACCGCCTGCTGCGCCGGCTCGAGGCGCTGCTGGCCGTGGCCAACGAGGAGGCCTCGCTGATCATCTCCGGCAACGGCGACGTGATCGAGCCCGAGCAGGGCCTGATCGCGATCGGCTCCGGCGGACCCTATGCCCAGGCCGCAGCCACCGCGCTGCTGCGGCATTCCGACGCCGACGCCGAGACGATCTGCCGCGAAGCGCTGGGCGTGGCCTCGGAAATCTGCATCTACACCAACGGCAACCACGTGATCGAGACGCTCGAAATCGACGGCAAGGAATCCGACTGATGTCCTACATGACCCCGCGCGAAATCGTCCAGGAACTGGACCGCTTCATCATCGGCCAGGCCGCCGCCAAGCGCGCCGTGGCCATCGCCCTGCGCAATCGCTGGCGGCGGATGGAAGTCGACGAGAAGCTGCGCCCGGAAATCACGCCGAAGAACATCCTGATGATCGGCCCGACCGGCGTTGGCAAGACCGAGATCGCCCGCCGCCTGGCCGCCCTTGCCCGGGCGCCGTTCGTCAAGGTCGAGGCAACCAAGTTCACCGAGGTCGGCTACGTCGGCAAGGACGTCGAATCGATCATCCGCGACCTGGTCGAAGGGTCGATCAAAATGGCCCGAGACCAGGCCATGAATGCGGTTCGCTCGCGCGCCGAAGACGCCGCCTGCGAGCGCGTCGTCGACCTGCTGCTGCCGAAACGGGCGGCCAGCGGTTTCGCCAACGCCCCGGTCGAGCCGATCGAGGCAGGTCACGATGATCGCAGCGCGACGCGCCGCAAGCTGATGCAGAAGCTGCTGGCCGGTGAGCTGAACGACAAGGAAATCGACGTCGAGGTGCAGATGAACCTCGGCGTCGACATCATGGCGCCGCCCGGCATGGAGGAGATGACCCAGCAACTTCAGCAGGTCTTCTCCAACATGACCGGCGATCGTCGCAAGACCCGTCGGATGAAGGTCCGGGACGCGCTGCCGTTGCTGATCGAACAGGAAGCGGCCGCGCTGATCAACGATGAGGAAGTCAAGCAGCAGGGCCTGGACAACGCCCAGCAGAACGGCATCGTGTTCATCGACGAGATCGACAAGGTCTGCCGACGGGCCGAGGGCGCCGGCGGCGGCGAAGTCTCTCGCGAGGGCGTCCAGCGCGACCTGCTGCCGCTGGTCGAAGGCTGCACCGTCAACACCAAGTACGGCCCGATCAACACCGACCACATCCTGTTCATCGCCTCCGGCGCCTTCCACCTCGCCAAGCCGTCGGACCTGGTACCCGAACTCCAGGGCCGGCTGCCGATCCGGGTCGAGCTGCGTGCGCTGTCAGCGGAGGACTTCGAACGCATCCTGACCGAACCGGATGCTTCGCTCACTCAACAGTACAAGGCGCTGATTGCGACCGAGGGCGTGACGCTGGACTTCAAGGACGATGCGATCCGACGCATCGCGGAGATCAGCTTCTCGGTCAACGAAAGCACCGAGAACATCGGTGCCCGGCGGCTGCATACGGTCATGGAGCGGCTGCTCGACGAGATTTCCTACGCCGCACCCGATCGCTCGGGCGAGACGCTGATCGTCGACGGCGAGTACGTCAACGCCCACCTGGGCGACCTGGCGGCCGACGACGATCTCAGCCGCTACATTCT
>CAZJSH010000076.1:0-14198 GCA_964548715.1 uncultured Halomonas sp.
TTTCAGCCAATCGCGCCGCCTGGTCTTCCTGCAGGAAATGCCCGGCCCGGTCCAGCGTCAGGTGAGGCTGCCCGGCCGCGCCGGGAATCCGCTGCTGCAGCACGCGATCGGCGCCCCGGGTGATCGGGTCGCTGTCGCCGAACGCGGTCAGGAACGGCCGCTCGAACATCGCCAGCCCCTTCCAGGCATCCCGGTTGGCCGCGGCCTCCGAGTCGTCGCGCTCGGTCGGCACCAGCATCGGGAACGCCCGGGCGCCGGCCTTGAACGATTCGCGCGGGAACGGCGCGTCGTAGGCGGCCCGCACCGCCGGGTCCAGCGCGCGAACGCTGCCCTTGTCGATGATGCTGCCGGCGTCGAACTCCGGGGTCGACTGCGAGAACGCGCGCCACTGCTCGAAGGCCTCGCCGATCGGCTCCTCGCCGGTCGGCAGGAAGGTGTTGGCCGCGATCACCCGGGCGAAGCGGCCGTCGGGACGCTCGCCGACCAGCCGCAGCCCCAGCAGTCCGCCCCAGTCCTGGCAGAACAGGGTGATGTCGGTCAGTTCCAGTTGGGCGATCGCCGAGGCCAGCCAGTTGGCGTGCCGCGAATAGCCGTAGTCGCTCTGGCGGGCCGGCTTGTCGGAGCGGCCGAAGCCGATCAGGTCGGGCGCGATCACCCGGTGCCCGGCGGCGACCAGCGGCGGGATCATGTGGCGATACAGGTAGCTCCAGCTCGGCTCGCCGTGCAGCAGCAGCACCGGCGGCGCATCGTGCGGCCCTTCGTCGACGTAGTGCAGGCGCAGTTCGCCGCCGTCGTGGTCGTCGACGAACAGGTAGTTCGGCTCGAACGGCCAGTCCGGCAGCGAGGCGAAGCGTTCATCGGGGGTGCGGAGATACTCCATGCGGCGCTCCTGGAAAACGGGTACGAACTCCAATCCTCACGCAGCGGCCGCCGTCAGCGCTTGATGCGGATCAAGGACGAGATGTCGCGACCGGTCTGGCCGGCGTCGATGAGCCGCTGGTAATCGGCCAGCGCGCCGGGCAGCACGGTCGAGGTGAAGCCGGTCTCTTCGGCCAGCGCGCTGCAGATCTTCAGGTCCTTCAGCAGCAGCGCCGGATCGAAGCCGGTCTCGAAGGCGTCGTCCAGCATGGTCCGGCCCCGCTTGTCGAGGAACCAGTTGCCGGCCGCGCCGCCGCCGAGCAGTTCGAGCATGGCGTCCTGCGGCAGGTCGAGTTTCTCGACCAGCGCCAGCCCCTCGCAGACCGCCTCGGCGATGCCGGCGACGATCAGCTGGTTGACCGCCTTGGCCGACTGGCCGCTGCCGGCCGGACCGAGGTGCCGCCAGACCTTGCCATAGGCGGCGAACACCGGCGCCAGCCGCTCGAAGGCAGCCGCGTCGCCGCCGGCCATGATCGCCAACTGGCCGTTCTTCGCGCCTTCGACGCCACCGGTCACCGGCGCGTCGACGAAGGCCACGTCGCGCGAAGCCAGCCGCTCGGCGGCCGCACGCGCCGCCGCCGGCGAGACGGTGGAATGATCGGCGACGATCGAACCGGGCGCGAGGTGAGACTCGACCCGGTCGAGCACCGCGGCCAGGTCGGCGTCGGCCGACACGCACAACGCCAGCACATCGACCGCCCCGGCCAGCGCCTCGGGCGAGGCGGCCCGCGGCGCGTGGGGATACTGCTCGGCGAACGCCGCGCGGCGGGCCTCGCCTCGGTTCCACGCGCCGGCCAGCAGCCCGGCGGCCAGCAGGTGGCCGGCCATCGGCCCGCCCATTGCGCCGAGACCGATCCATCCGACCTTCACGAGCCGGCCCTCATGCACCGGTCTCGAGGTAGGTGTAGGCCGACAGGCCCTCGGTCAGCAGCCGCTCGATCGCGTCGGCCTCGCTGCGTTCCAGCCCGGCCGAGGCGACCTTGGCCCGGCACGCGGCCAGCAGCTGCCGGGGCTGGTACCCGACCAGCTCCAGCAGGCTGTCGGCGGTGTCGCCAGGGCGTGCGTTGCGCAGCGCGAAGCCGTCTTCCTGCGCGACGACATCGACGCTGTCGGTATCGCCGAACAGGTTGTGGATGTCGCCGAGCGTTTCCTGGTAGGCCCCGGCCATGAACACGCCGAGCAGGTAGGTCTCGCCGCGCTCGATCTCGTGCACCGGCAGCGTCGGCTCGAGCAGGCCGCGCTCGACGTACTGGTCGATCCGGCCGTCGGAATCGCAGGTCAGGTCCTCAAGCACCGCGCGCCGCGTCGGCGACTCGTCCAGCCGCTGCAGCGGCACGATCGGGAACACCTGATCGATTGCCCAGACGTCGGGCAGCGACTGGAAGATCGACAGGTTGATGAAGTACTTGTCCGACAGCAGGAAACGAATCCGCTCGCGCAGCTCGCGATGGCGACGATGGTCCGGATCCAGCCGTTCGGCGACCCGCTCGAGGATCGCGAAGTACAACGGCTCCAGCCGGGCCCGGTCCTGCAGCGGCAGGTCGCCGTACAGGAACAGGTTGCGGCCTTCCTCCAGCCAGTGCTCGGCCTCGAGGAAGCACTCCTCCGGCTCGCGGTTGTCGACCTCGGACAGCAGCGTGGCCAGGTGGACGACGACCGGGTGGGTGTCGGATTCCAGCGCGAACTCCAGCCCGCGCGGGAACCGCTCGGTGGCCGTGACGTTCGTGATCAGTACCGCGTGGTGGGCGGTCAGCGCGCGGCCGGACTCCGAGACCAGGTCGGGCATCGGCAGTTCGCGTTCGCGGCACAGGTCGGCCAGGCCGCCGACGATCGCCTGGGCATACTGTTCGACCGAGTAGTTCATCGAACAGAAGGTGCGCGATCGTCCCCCCTCGTAATCGACGCCGAGCCCGCCGCCGATGTCGACGATGCGGATCGGTACGCCGGCGCCGCGCAGCTCAGCGTAGTACCGGGCCGCCTCGCGCACGCCGTGCTGGATATCGCGCAGGTTCGAGATCTGCGAGCCCATGTGGAAGTGAAGCAGCTCCAGCGCGTCCAGCGCCTCGTCCTCGCGCAGCGTTTCGACCAGTTCGACCAGCTGCATCGCGTTGAGGCCGAACTTGGCCCGCTCCCCGCCGGTGTTCTGCCAGTTGCCGGTTCCCAACGCCGACAGCCGCAGGCGCACGCCGACGACCGGGTCGATGCCCATGGCGCGCGCCTCGCGCCGGATCAGCGGCCACTCGCCGGGCTTCTCGATGACGATGACGACGTTCAGGCCCAGCTTGCGGCCGCTCAGTGCCAGCCGGATGTAGGGCGCGTCCTTGTAGCCATTGCAGATGATCGTCCGGCCGGGCGCGGCCACCGCCAGCGCGGTGATCAGCTCCGGTTTGCTGCCGGCCTCAAGGCCCATGCCGTCGACCGAGGCCAGCGTGCCGACCACCGAGGCCTGCTGGTTGACCTTGACCGGATAGACCGAGGTGTAGGCCCCCGAATAGTCGGCGGCTTCGATCGCACCGTGGAATGCGTCGCGCAGGTCGTGGGCACGGCGGCGGAGGATGTCGGGAAAGCGGACCAGCAGCGGCAGGCGCAGGCCCTGGGCCCGGGCCTGTTCGGCGATCTCGGCGAGTGCGACGGTCTCGCCCTCGCCGCCCCCGGCAGGGCGCGCGAGCAGCCGGCCGTCGTCATCGACATCGAAGAACCCTTCGGACCAGGCCGGAATCGCGTAACGGCGGCGCGCGGCGTCGATCGAGTCCTGTGTCATGCGGAACCTTCCGTGCGGGGGAGCACCGCATTGTACGTCCCGTCGCACCGCTAGAATACGAGGCTGTCTCGACGATCTCGAACATCATGTCCACCGACGCGAACGCCTCCACCCCCTTCGATCCATCCACCTGGTTCACCGAAGTCTGCAAGGAAGCCGGGAGCGTGATCGGCTGGCAGATCGACGCCCACCTCGATCACGTCGAGACCGAGTTCCAGACCATCGACATCTACCAGACCCGCCAATGGGGCAAGTTGATGACGATCGACGGCTTCGTGATGCTGACCACGCGGGACAACTTCCTGTACCACGAGATGATGACCCACCCCGCGCTGTTCTCGCATCCAGCGCCGAAGCGGGTGGCGATCATCGGCGGCGGCGACTGCGGCACGCTGCGGGAAGTGCTGGCGCACGCCGGCGTCGAGTCGGCCGTTCAGTGCGAGATCGACGAGCAGGTGACCCGGCTTAGCGAGCAGCACTTCCCCGAACTGTGCGAACGCAACGCCGACCCGCGCGCCGAGCTGGTCTTCGACGACGGCCTGGCCTGGATCCGCAACGCCGAACCCGGTTCGCTGGACCTGATCCTGGTCGATTCCACCGATCCGATCGGCCCGGCCGAAGGGCTGTTCGGCCCCGGCTTCGTGGCCGATTGCTACAAGGCGCTGGCCGACGGCGGCATCCTGGTCCAGCAGAGCGAGTCGCCGCTGATCCACCAGCACCTGATCGAGGGCATTCGCCAGAACATGGAGCGAGCCGGCTTCGACACGATCCGGACGCTGGGCTTTCCGCAGCCCTGCTACCCGTCCGGCTGGTGGTCGGCCACGCAGGCCCGCAAGGGCGGCATGCTGACTCCGCCGAGCGCCGAACGCTTTGCCGACAGCGGCATCCGGACGCGCTACTACAACCCGGAAGTCCACCGCGGCGCGCTGGCCACGCAGCTGCCCTGACGCGATGCGCGCGCCCGGCCGGATGCGCGGCGGCCGGGTACGACGCCGGGGCCCGGAACGTCCGGACGGGGTCGGTGCATGGAACGATGCCGAGCCGCGAGCGCGGGCTCGAACGACCGCCGATGGCGGTCAGGCCAGCTGGGGTCGGAGGACCGGCAGGCTCGGGCCCTGGGGAGAATGGGCCGCGCGCAGGATGGATTCGGCCTCGTCAGCACACTGCCCGCAGCAGTCGCTGCAGCCGGTCCGCAGGCGGAGCTCATCGAGCGTCGACACGCCCGACGACGCATGTTCGCGGATGTCGCGGTCGGTGACGGCATTGCAGATGCAGACGAACATGGAGCGAAGATAATGCAAATGCGAATGATTGTCAAACTATTCGCGAACGCGTTTGCCGGTGCGTTCGCAGCCCTCGTCCTGCCCGGCGCTCCGGCCGTCGGCGAGGTGCTCGGCGCCGACGATACCGGCTTCGAGATCGAACACGTCCGGACCCTGGACGCCGAGCCCGACGCGAGCTGGAATCGCCTGGTCCGGCCCGCAGACTGGTGGCACTCCCACCACACCTGGTCGGGCGATGCCGGCAACCTGACCCTCGCCCCCCGCGCCGGCGGCTGCTTCTGCGAGGCCATGCCCGACGGCGGCTCGAACGAGCACCTGCGGGTGGTCCACGCCGCGCCCGGCCGCCTGCTGCGCCTCGACGGCCGGCTCGGCCCGCTGCAGGCGCTGCCGCTGACCGGCGTAATGAGTTTCGAACTGGCCGCCGGGGAATCCGGCAGCACCACCGTGACCCTGCGCTACGTCGTCGCCGGCCCGCCCGGCAGCGCGCTGCAGAACTGGGCGCCGGCCGTCGACGGCGTCCTCGCCCAGCAGGTCGGCCGCCTGACTCGGCCGGCGATCGGGGTCGTCGGCGATCCCTGATAACCGATCGACCGCGAGACTGCTTTTTGACCGCAGATGAACGCGGATGGACGCAGATAAAGACCAGAAGAGCTGAAACCGCTGTTCGTCAGGGTTTTGGCAACCCGGTTGCGGTTGGCGAGAAACGCCGAGTCACGACGTCTGCATTCGCAATCCGGCGATTCGGCGTTGTTCCTCTCCTCCTGCCGTGCTGTTCAGCACATTTTCCATCTTGAACCCTTTTTCTGCGTTCATCCGCGTCCATCTGCGGTCAAGAAGGAACCGCCCGGAACGCAGGAATCAGTCGATCAAACCCGGCCCCGAGCCGAACTCGACCGGCGAGTGCGCAGCCAACCAGGTGAACACGGCGAAGGCGGCGACGTTCTGCTTCAGCGCCTCCGGATCGATCTTGTCGAGGGTGTCGTTCTCGGTGTGGTGGTAGTCGAAGTAGCGCGTGCCGTCCTGGCGCAGGCGCACCGCGGCCAGTCCTTTCGACATCATCGGGCTGAAGTCCGGACCGGCACCACCACCGCGCGCGCCCATCGCGACGCCCAGCGGGGCCAGCTCGGTCTGGATCGCCTCGATCACCGGCATGGCCTGATCGGCGACCTTCGCGGTCATCTCGTAGATCCGGCCGGCGCCGAAGTCGGATTCCGAGGCCACCAGGTAGCGCGCCACGTCGTTGCCGTGCGCCTCGGCCCAGGCTCGGCCGCCCCACAGCCCGATCTCCTCGGCGGCGAACAGGATGACCTGGATCGACCGGTCCGGCCGCGCCTCGTGATCGAGGATCAGTTTCGCCGCCGCGCTGACGATACCGACGCCGGCACCGTCGTCCAGCGCGCCGGTGCCGACGTCCCAGGAATCCAGGTGGGCGCCGATCGCGACGATCGACTCGGGATCGGTCGCGCCGTCGATCTGCGCAATGACATTCTGGCTGGTGTAGGTCCGATTGATCGATGCGTCGATCCGGACGTTCATCCGGACCGGCTCGCCGAGCGCGATCAGCCGCTCGAGCTGGTCGGCGTCGGGATTCGAGATCGCCGCTGCCGGGACATACCGGGATCCGGCGGTGAAACGCATGACGCCGGTGTGGGCGAATCGATTGGTCGAGGTGCCGATCGAGCGGATCACGACCGCCGCGGCGCCCTTGCGGGCCGCGACCAGCGAGCCGCCGGTCCGCGCCTGCACAGCCGGGCCGTAGCCGGAGCCGTCGCGGGCGCGCTCCATCCGGTTGCGGATGAACACGATCTTCCCCGCGACCGTCTCGTCCGGTGCCGCGTCCAGCGCGGCCAGGTCGTCGAACATCACGACCTCGGCCTCGACGCCGGCGTCCGGAGTGGCCGGCGAAAAGCCCAGTGCGGTGGCAACCAGTTCCTGCTCGACCGGCGAGATGATCGCCACCTGCTCGGTCTCACGGACCCAGTACGGGAACGTGGCCGGCTCGGTCCAGACGCGGTCGAAGCCCAGCCCCTCCAGAGTTTCGACGGCCCACGCAACGGCCCGCGCATCATTCTCGCTGCCGGCCAACCGGTTGCCGATACGGGTGGTCAGGTCGGCGGTGATCTCGTAGCCGAGCTCGTCGTCCAGCGCCTGCTCGCGAAGCTCACCGGCCACCTCCAGCGTCGCTTCGTCGAACACCTGGGCCGCGGCCGTGGACGTCAGCAGCAATGCGGCAGACAAGGTCAGGATGCGGTTCATACGTGCTCTCCAAGAAATTCGGTAACGCCCTCGAGGAACATCTGGACGGAAATGGCAACCAGCAGCATGCCCATCAGGCGCTCCATGGCGATGATGCCGCGACGGCCGAGAACGTGTTTCAACAGAGGTGCGGCGGCCAGGATGATGGCGGTCGCCAGCCAGGCCAGGAACAGCGCCAGCGACCAGACGCCGAGCTGGTCCGGGTGTCGCGTGGCCAGCAGCAGCAGGATGGCCATCGCGCTGGGCCCGGCGACCATCGGTACGGCCAGCGGCACGATGAACGGTTCCTCGTCCTCGTCCTCGGCATCGTCGCGGAGATTGCGCGGCACCGGGAAGATCATCTTCAGCGCAATCAGGAACAGGATGATGCCGCCGGCCACGCTGATCGAGTACTGGCTGAGGTGCAGTGCGGCCAGCAGGTACTGTCCGCCGAGCAGGAACGCGAACAGGATGACCAGCGCGATCAGCAGCTCGCGCAGCAGCACTCGCATCCGGCGCTTCGGCTCGACCGGCTCGAGCACGGAAAGAAAGATGGGGACGTTGCCGAGCGGGTCCATGACCACGAACAGCAGGACGAAGGCGCCGATGAGATCCATTCAGGGGGTGTCCGATTCGTTGCGCCTACGGGCCGCGGAAGCGTCGAGCAGTGACGGGGCGCCGTCGTCGGACTCGCGAAACGCCGGCACCAGCGGCTCGAGATGTTCCAGCGCGCGCTTGTACACGCCGCGCTTGAACGAGATCACGTTGAACGCCGGATACCAGAAATCCACCCAGCGGAAATGATCGAACTCGGGATGGCCGGTTGCGGCCAGGTCCACCGCGGTGTCGTCGGCCAGGAAATGCAGCAGGAACCAGACCTGCTTCTGGCCGATGCACACTGGCCGCTGGTTGCGGCGGCGCATGTTGCGCGGCAGACGGTAGCGCAGCCAGCCCGGCGTGGCGCCCAGCATCTCAACCTGATCGGCAGCAAGGCCGGTTTCCTCGGCCAGCTCCCGGTACATCGCCTCTTCGGGCGTTTCGTCGGAATTCATCCCGCCCTGCGGGAACTGCCAGCCGTCCTGACCGGCGCGACGGGCCCAGAAGACCCTGCCGTCATGACGCGCCAGCACGATGCCCACGTTGGGGCGAAAGCCATCGGCGTCGATCATCGATTCCTGGTCGGGTCCGGTCCCGGGTCGCCGCCGCGACATGCTGTGCTACCGTGCGGTCTTCGTCCCGGTACGCCCGAAATTTCTTCACTGCCGGCCATGGTAATCAATCCTCTGCGAACGCGCCAGTCAGCGATCGACACCGAATGACCCGCACCCTGCTCCTGGTGACGCTCGGCGGACTGCTCGCGGCCGCCGCGCTGCTGTTTGCCGTGCTGACCGGCTCCAGCGGCACCGGCTGGCCGGACAGCGACACCGGCTGGCGGATCGCGCTGGAACTGCGCCTTCCGCGCGCGATCGCGGCGCTGGTCACCGGCGGGCTGCTGGCCCTGGCCGGAGTGCTGATGCAGGTCCTGCTGCGCAACCCGCTGGCCGATCCGTACATCCTCGGCCTGTCCGGCGGGGCGGCGGCGTTCGTGCTCGGCGGGATGAGCCTCGGACTGGTCGCGGTGCTACCGACCGAGCTGCTGGCCTTCGCCGGGGCGCTGTTCTCGATGCTGATGGTGTTCGTGCTCGGCCGCGGCGAAGGCCCGTGGTCGACGACCCGGCTGCTGCTGACCGGCGTGGTGGTTGCCGCCGGCTGGGGCGCGGTGATTTCGCTGCTGCTGGCGCTGGGCGACGACGCCAGCCTGAAGGGCATGCTGTACTGGCTGATGGGCGACCTGGGCTACAGCTCGCTGTCGCCATGGTGGCTGGTCGCCCTGGCCGGGCTGACCGGTGTGCTGATGATGCGCGCACGCAGCCTCAACGTGCTGGCCGCCGGAGAAACCCAGGCCGCGCTGCTCGGTGAATCGCCGAAGCGGCGCCACGCCGAAATCTACGTGGCCGCCTCGCTGCTGACTGCACTGGCCGTGGCCATCGCCGGGACGGTCGGGTTCGTCGGCCTGATCGTGCCGCACCTGGTGCGCTTGACCGTCGGCAGCGATCACCGCCGACTGCTGCCGGTCAGCGCGCTGGCCGGCGGCGTGTTCCTGCTGCTCGCCGACACCCTGGCCCGGACCGTGATCGCGCCGCGCCAGCTGCCGGTCGGCGTGCTGACCGCGCTGCTCGGCGTGCCGCTGTTCCTGCTGCTGCTCCGACGCGCCGGGGGGCTGCGATGAGCGCTCGGCTGGCGGTCGAGGCCCTGGACGTGACGATCGGCGGTCTGCGCCGGATCGAGGCACTGTCGCTGGATTTCCTGGCCGGTCAGTCCTGGGGCGTGCTCGGCCCGAACGGCGCCGGAAAGACCACGCTGCTCCGCACGCTGGCCGGCCTGCACCCGCCCAGCGCCGGTCGGATCCTGCTCGAAGGCGCCGCGCTGGACCGGCTGGGCCGGCGTCGCATCGCGCGCAGACTCGGGATGCTGACTCAGAACACCCGGTTCGCGTTCGATGCAACCTGCCTGGAAATCGCGCTGATCGGCCGGCACCCTCACCGACCGTCGTGGGGCCGCGAGCGCCGCGACGACGTCGAGCGGGCGCGCGCGGCGCTCGACGCCGTGGGTCTCGGCGACATGGCGGACCAATCGTGCATGCAATTGTCGGGCGGCGAACAACGCCGGCTGGCGCTGGCCGTGGTGATGGCCCAGGATCCGGACGTGCTGCTGCTCGACGAGCCGACCAACCACCTCGATCCGGCCGTTCAGGTGGCGGTCCTGGACCACCTGTGGCGGCGCGTCCACGCCCCCGGGCGCGTGCAGATCATGGCCCTGCACGACGTCAACCTGGCAACCTGTTACTGCAGCCATGTGCTGCTGCTGTTCGGCAACGGTCGATGGCGGGCCGGCGAAACGGCCGAACTGCTGACCGAAGACCACTTGAGCGAACTGTTCGGCTGTCCGATCCGGGCCGTGTCCGACGGCCGGCAGACCGTGTTCGCCGTCGCCGGCTCGGCGGGCTAGTGGGTCACTCGGCTGAGCGTCACCCAACGGGCCGCGGAGCCTGCTAGGACCCGGCGACGCGAATCAGCACGCCGTCATCGATCAGCGTCCGGGTATCCAGCGAGCCCGAGAACGCATCGCTCGGCGCCGACCGCCGATCGAACCCGGCCCAGCAATTGCGCCCGGCCAGTTTGGCTTCGTAGAGGGCGGCGTCGGCGATCTTCACTGCAGTGTCGAATTCGGCCTGGGGCGCATCGCCGAAGGAGAGACCGGCCACGCCCATGGACACCGTCAGCTCGATCCCGACGCCATCGATCTCGAAGACCCGGTCGCGCACCCGTTCCGCCAACCGCTGGCAGCATTCGTCGATTTCGTTCATCGTCCGACCGGCCGCCAGCCAGAGAAATTCCTCGCCGCCCCAGCGAGCCAGCACGTCGTCGGGGCCTGCGGCCGCGCGCAACACCTCGACGAACTCGACCAGTACCCGATCGCCGACCGGATGGCCGTGGCGATCGTTGACCTGCTTGAAGTGATCGAGGTCGATGAGGATCAACAGCGCCGGTGCACTGCGGAACGGCGACGGCAGGTCGGCGGCGAGCAGGCCCCGGACGAATCGGCGATTGCTCAGCCCGGTCAGTTCGTCCTCGTTGCTGTGGCGATGCAGCAGGGCATTGGCCCGGGCAAGCGCCTCGCGCTGCTCATCGATCTCGGCATTCTTCTCGGCCATCATCCGATGGGCGCGCGTACGCAGGCGGAGCGTGCGCAGCAACAGCGCCAGGAACAGCAGCAACACGCCGACACCGAGGATCAATCCCCAGCGAATCAGGCTCTCACGACCCTGTTCGGCCTGAAGCCGGACCACGTCCGCTTCGCGCTCGAGGCGCAATCGCTCGGACTCCGCCAGCTCGCGTTCCCGCCGCTCGAGGTCGAAGGCGGTCTGCAACTCGGCGACCCGGGCCTGGGCATCGGCGGACGCCAGCTCCTCGGCCAGCTCGCGCCACTCGCGCATGCGCGCCAGGGCATCCGGATACCGGCCCAGCGCTTCGAGGTTGTCGACCAGCGACCGGTACAGCTCCAGTCGCTTCGGCTTGATGTCGGCCTCGCGGAACAGCGCCAGGGAGCGCTCGAAGGCCTCGGCCGCCTCGATCCGGCGCTCGAGGTCCACCAGCACATCGCCGACGTTCTTCCGGGAGATCGCCAGCGAGGCCGTGTCGCCGTTCGCGCGGTTGAGCTCGGCGGTCTTTTCGAAGGTCGCCAGGGCTGCTTCGAGCTCGCCCTGCTCGTGCTGCATGTAGCCCAGGTTATTGGTCAAGGACGCACTCGGCCGCCCCTGCTGCTCGGCAATCGCGATTCCGGTCTCCAGCGCGGTCATCGCTTCGGTCGACCGATCCAGCTCGACCAGCGCCGCGGCCAGGTTGGAGTAGGTGCCCGGCGTGTCTCGGTGCTCCGGTCCGAACGCATCGATCGCCTGCCGGGAAAAATCGACGGCCTGTGCGTAGTCTTCGAGATAGATCGACAGCGCGCCGATGTTGCGCAACAGGCCCGGCGACGGCCCGTCCTCGGTCTGCTCGTAGCGCGCATAGGCTTCGAGCATGGCCTCCAATGCCACGTCGAGCTTGCCCTGCTGCGCCCGCGCAACGCCGAGTGCGGTCATCAGGTTGGCGCGCTCGTCGAGCGCCCGGCCGGAGGCAAGCTCATCAGACGCCAGGTACAGCGCTTCGGCTTCGGCAAAGCGACCGCGATCAACCTCGATGTTGCCCATGACCTGGATCAGGATCGAACGTTCATCCGAATCCGCCAGCTGATCGACCAGGGCGACATAGGCCCGCTCGGCGGTCTCCTGGAAATCGGGATTGCGCGCGCGACGGGTGGCCTCGACGGCCGCCCGCAGCACGCGGGACCGGAACGCCGGCGGCAGGTCGGAGCGATCGATCAGCGCCTCGACCTCGCCACGCGTGGCCGCGAATCCGTCTCGCTCGAGGCGTTCGGCCAGGGCCTCCAGGAACGCGTCTTGCTGCTCCTGCGTCGACTGCGCGCTGATCGCCGTCCGGCTCGGCGGTTGCGAGTCGTCGGCCGGCGTTTGCTGCGCTCGGGCTGCGGTCGCGGCACAGCCGAACAGCAGGATGGCCAATGCAGCGGCCAGGGCGCGGTCTCCGGTCATCGAGCGTTCCCGTAAAAGGCAAGGCGAGCAGTCTAGCCGGGCCGGCCGGCTTCGACCAGTTTCCGTGCGACGGTTGGAACCAAGAATGAAACGATGAGCGGACTAGGGAGCGACAGCGAGACCGGAACAAGCCCCGGAACGAGCATCAGAACAAGGACTGCTGACGTCGATCTGCGGCGCGCTTCTTCGGTCGCCGCTGCGGGCGCAGGCCGGCGCGGCGGCTGCCGAGTTCATTCTGCACGCGGTCGGCCTCCTGCTTGAACCCGGCGCGTTTGCGAAACGCACCGATCCGGGCTCGCGCCTCGCGTGCGGCAACCTCGTGATCGACGATCGGCTCGGGGTAATCGCCCGCGCCCAGCGCCTGCCGATCGCGGTCTGAAAGTCGCCACGGCTCGAAGATTGCCGGCGCCGGCAGCTTCGCCAGCTCCGGCACCCAGCGGCGCACGAAGTCCCCCTTCGGATCCTGGTCCTGTGCCTGCTTGACCGGGTTGTAGATGCGCAGCGTGTTGATGCCGGTGGTGCCGTTCTGCATCTGGCACTGGTTGAAATGGATGCCGGGCTCGTAGTCGGTGAACATTCGGGCGAGATGCAGCGCAGGTTCTCTCCAATGCAACCACAGGTGATAGCCGGCGAAGCTCATCAGCAATGCGCGCATCCGGAAGTTCAGCCAGCCGGTCGCGGTGACCCAGCGCATGCAGGCGTCGATCAACGGGTAGCCGGTGCGGCCGGCTTTCCAGGCCTCGAAGAGCATCTCGTCGAAGACGTCTTCGCGCATGCCGTCAAAGCCGCGATGGACGTTCTCGAATTCGATCGCCGGGCGCTGCTCCAGCTTCTGGATGAAGTGGCAGTGCCAGTGCAACCGCTGGTCGAACTGGTTCAGCGAGGCCGCCCAGCGCTTCTCCCCGGCCGCTCTCGCTTCGGCCCGCCGCAACCGCGTGGCCTGCACGATCGTTCGCAGCGAAAGGGTGCCGTAGGCGATGTGGGCGCTCAGGCGCGAGCAGGCCGTCTCGGACGTGTTCGGGCTGGAAATGCCGCCGCGGTAGGCCGCACCGCGCCGCTGGAGGAAATCATCCAGCACCGCGCGCCCCGCCTCGAAGCCGCCGGTCTGCCGTTCCGGGCACGGGGTCGCATCGAAGGGCTGGGCTTCAGCGAAGCACTGGCGCAACAGCGCATCGTCGACGACGGGCGTATCGAGCACCGGCGGCAACGGCTCGGGCGGACAGGTCGACGCCTCGGCCATGATGGCCTCCCAGCGCTTTGCCCAGCCGTTGCGATCGCGCAAGGCTCGCGTGACGCCGAACTGGGCGACTTCCCGCACCGCGATCCCCCGCTCCCGGGCCCAGGCGCGCACGGCCCGGTCGCGGTCAAAGGTCCAGCCATTGCCGGTTTCTTCGTGGGCATGGAGGGCGGCGATCTCGAATCGATCGGCCAGCGACTGCAACACTTCGACCGCGTCGCCGACACGCACGAGCAGACCCTGGCCACGCGCTCGCAGCGCGGCGTCGAGGTCGATCAGGGACTCGGCAATGAACGCCTGGTGGCGCGCCGCGGCATCCGGCTGACGCCAGAGCCCGGGCTCGACGATGTACAGCGGCAGCACCGGCCCCCGTGCGGCGGCCTCGGACAACGGCCGATGATCGTCGACGCGCAGATCGCGCTTGAACCAGACCAGCTGGACAGGTCCGCTCACCGCAGCACCTCGTCGGCGGTCTTGCTGCGGTTCCGCCGGCAGCGCTCGGAGCAGTAGCGCACCTCGTCCCAGCAGTCCCGCCACTTTTTCCGCCAGGCAAAGGGGCGCTGGCAGACCGGGCAG
>CAZJSH010000077.1:0-12159 GCA_964548715.1 uncultured Halomonas sp.
GTGACCGGCGGCAGCCAGCGCTATGTCGAAGCCGCGGTCCGGACCTTCGCCGGTCGGTTGCGCGTGCACAGCGCCGTGCGTTCGGTCGAGCGCCGGGCCGGGCAGGGCGTCCGGCTTCGGCTCGACGACGGCGAGATGGACGCCGATCACGTGGTGCTGGCCTGCCACGCCGACCAGGCGCTGGCGCTGCTCGGCCCGTCCGCCTCGGCCGCGGAGCGCGACGTGCTGGGCCATTTCGACTACGAGAACAACGACACCGTGCTGCACACCGACGCGTCGCGCATGCCGAACCATCCGGCGGCGTGGTCGGCCTGGACGGTGCGCCGCGACGCCGACCCGGCCGCGGATGGCGAGGCGAGGGCAGAGCGGGCGTCGATTTCCTACTGGATGAATCGTCTGCAGCGACTGCCCGGGGACGTGCCGCTGATCGTCTCTCTGAACCAGACCGACCGCATCGATCCGGAACGCATCCTGAAGCGCCGCGCCTACCGCCACCCGGTCTACACCCCCGAGATGCGCCGGGCGCAGACCCGAATCCACGAGATCGACGGGATCGACCGGGTGTCCTTCGTCGGCGCCTGCTGGGGCTGGGGCTTCCACGAGGACGCAGTCCGTTCGGCGGTTCGCGCGATCGGCAACCTGGAGACGACGCGTGATCATGCGGCCGCCTGAGGACCAGTACGGAACGGGAACGATCTGGCATCGCCGCCGGGTGCCGAAGGACCATGCCTTCCGCTACCGGCTATGGTTCAGCCTGCTGGACGTCGATCGGATCGAGGAACGGTTCCGGAGGTCGCGGCTGTGGTCCCTGGGGCGCTTCGGGCTGGTCCGGTTCCGGCGCGCAGACTATTTCGAACCCGAGACCGAATCGCTCGGCGACGCGCTGCGCGACCGGATCGAATCGAATCTCGGCGAACGTCCGGACGGCCCGGTCCGCATGCTGACCCACCTGCGCCAGTGGGGTCTGTGCTTCAACCCGGTGACCTTCTATTTCGCCCATCGCGCCGACGGCACGCTGATGGCGATCCTGGCCGAAGTCCACAACACGCCCTGGGCCGAACGGCACGCCTACGTGCTGGACGCGCGCGGCCAGGCCGGCCCGGACTATCATTTCGGTTTCGCCAAGGACTTCCACGTCTCCCCTTTCCTGCCGATGGACATGGACTACGGCTGGCGCTTCCGGCTCGAGCCGGACCGGCTGGCCGTTCACATGCGGGTCACCCGGTCCGGAAGAGACTGCCTGCAGGTCGGGATGCGCCTGGGCCTGGCCGATCTCGACGCACCTTCGATGCGCCGCCTCCCGTTGACTTTTCCGCTGCTGGCGCTGAAAGTAGCCGGCGGCATCTACTGGCAAGCGTTCAAGTTGTATGTCAAGCGAATCCCCTTCCACGAACACCCGCGCGAACCTGACCCGCTCGATGGCGGGCGCTGACTCCGGCTCCGGGTCCGCCGGATCCGTGCCGGTCCGGAGCGGCCGGGGCGTGAGCGTCTCGCGCTGGTGCCGGCGCCGGGTACTCGGCCGGCTGGCCGCGCTGGACGGCGGCGAACTGGTGATCCGCGACGCCGATGGCGAGCACCGGGTCGGGCGCCGGACCGGCCTGGTCGCCGAGATCGATGTCCACGACCTGCACTTCTGGCGCATGATGGCGACCGGCGGCAGCGTGGGTGCCGGCGAAGCCTACATGGCCGAGCTCTGGGATACGCCGGACCTGGTTGTCGCGATCCGGGTGCTGGCGGCCAGCCGTGACGCGCTGGCCGACATGGAGAAGGGCGCGGCCAGACTGTATGCCGGCCTGCTGAAAGTGGCTCACCGGATGAACCGGAACAGCCTGGCCGGCAGCCGGCGCAACATCGCCGCGCATTACGACCTGGGCAACGATTTCTTCGCCGAGTGGCTGGATGCGCGGATGCAGTACTCGTCGGGCATCTTCGCCTCGCCCGACGACACGCTCGAGCAGGCCCAGGAGGCCAAGCTGGCGCGGATCGCCGAGCGACTGGCGCTGGCGCCGGATGACCACCTGCTGGAAATCGGCACCGGCTGGGGTGGGCTGGCGATCTACATGGCCCGGACCACCGGCTGCCGCGTGACCACGACCACGATCTCGAAGGAACAGCACGCCCACGCCGTTCAGGCGGTTGCCGACGCGGGGTTGCAGGACCGGGTCGAGGTGCTGCGCAAGGACTACCGCGACCTCGACGGCAGCTACGACAAGCTGGTCTCGGTGGAAATGATCGAGGCGGTCGGCGCGGACTATCTCGATACCTATCTCGACACCATCCAGGCGCGCCTGAAGCCCGACGGCCTGGCCCTGGTCCAGGCCATCACCATCGAGGATTTCCGCTACGCCGATGCGCTAAAGAGCGTGGATTTCATCAAGCGCTACGTCTTCCCGGGCAGCTTCATCCCGTCGGTCTCTGCGATCACCGCGTCGATGGCGCGGGCCACCGACCTCGGCCTGATCGAGCTGTTCGACTTCGGCGATTCCTACGCGCGCACGCTGCGGGCCTGGCGCGAGCGGTTCGAGGCCGCCTGGGCCCGGATCGCACCGATGGGTTTCGACGAGACGTTCCGGCGCCGCTGGCGGTTCTACCTGGCCTACTGCGAGGGCGGGTTCATGGAACGCGCGATCAGCGATGTGCACCTTCTGCTGGCCCGGCCCGGCTATCGTAAGCACGGCGCCTGATCCCGTGCGGCGCGAATTCTGGATCAACCAGGCGTTCTTCCAGTTGGCCTGGCCGGCGTGCGTGGTCGGGGCGGCGTTCGGCGTCCTCTGGCCGGCCGCGCTGCTGATCGGCGGCTTCCTGGCATGGCAGCTGCACCCGGTTCGCCGCCACCCGGACGACCTGCGCACGCTGCTCGCGTTCGTCGTCGTCGGCGTGGTACTCGATACGCTGTGGGTCCAGTCCGGCTTGGTGGTCTACCACTCGTCGGTGCCGTTCGAGGGCACTCAGCCGGGGTGGCTGACCGGCCTGTGGATCGCGCTGGCCCTGACCGTCCATCACTCGCTGGCGTTGTTCCGGGAGCGCTGGTGGCTGTGGGTGCTGCTCGCCAGCATCGCCTCGCCGTTCTCCTATACGATGGCCGCGCGTCTCGGCGCCGTCGAATGGACCGCCGCTCCCTGGCTGGTGATGCTGGCCCTCGGCCCGTTCTGGGCCCTGGCGACCGGCCTGCTGTTCCTGCGGGCCCGGCGCGCGGACCGGGCGGCCTCGAGCCGGACGTCGGCGGCTACGGAATCCCGCGGCGCGGGCGAACCGGCCCCTGAACTTTCAACCGAGAGACTGTGAACGGATGATGGAAACCCGACCCCACGCGGCAGACGTCTGCCGATGAGTGCGATCGACTGGGCCGAAAAGGGCTGGCTGCCGGACGCGTTGATCCGGCAAGGCATTCGCCGGCTGCTGCGCCAGCGGCTGGTCGACGAGTTCGCCGACGACGTCGAGCGCCATGGCGAAATCTTCGAGCGCCGCATCCATGAGCTCCGCGAGTCGGAGATCGCTGTCGAGACCGACGCCGCCAACGAGCAGCACTACGAAGTCCCGGCCGCGTTCTACGAGCTGGCGCTCGGAAAGCACCTGAAGTATTCCTCGGCGTACTTTCCCGACGGTGTCACCGCGCTGTCCGAAGCCGAGGCCGCGATGCTCGCGCTGACCTGCGAACGCGCCGCGCTGGCCGACGGCCAGCGCGTGCTCGAACTCGGCTGCGGCTGGGGGTCGCTGACGCTCTGGATGGCCGAGCAGTACCCGAAGTCGCGGATCACCGGCGTATCGAATTCCGCCTCCCAGCGCGAACACATCCTCGGCCGTGCCCGGGAACGCGGACTCGACAACGTCGAGATTCTGACCCGCGACGTCAACCGGCTGGAACTCGACGAGCGCTTCGATCGGGTGGTGTCGGTGGAGATGTTCGAACACGTCCGCAACTACCGGCGGCTGCTCGAGCGCGTCGCCGGCTGGCTCGAGGACGACGGCCTGCTGTTCGTCCACGTGTTCTGCCATCGCTTCCTGATGTATCCGTTCGAAACCGAAGGCGACAACAACTGGATGGGGCGGCATTTCTTCACCGGCGGGCTGATGCCCTCGGCCGACACCTTCTTCCGGTTCCAGGACCACCTGCGCGTCACCGATCGCTGGCTGGTCGATGGCCGCCACTACGCGAAGACGTCGAGGGCCTGGCTGGACCGGCTGGACCGCAACCGCGAGCGTGCACTGGCGCTGTTCGAAGACGACGGCACCGACGTTCCGGCGAAGGTCCGCGTCCAGCGATGGCGGATGTTCTTCATGGCCTGCGAGGAGCTGTTCGCGTTCAACGGCGGCTCGGAGTGGCTGGTCGCACACTACCGATTCCAGAAGCGCTGAGCTGCAATGAACGCCCTGAACCGCTTCTTCAAAGGCAGCATCAAGGCCAAGCTGGTCAAGGTGTTCGTCATGCAGGTCGCGGCCATTTCGGCGGCCACGGTGCTCGGGGTCTACGCCGCGGCCGTCGTCGTCGAGCGGGGGCTCATGCAGCAGGCGCTGAACGGCGAGGCCCAGCATTTCTGGGAGAACCGGGCGGAGAACCCCGAGTTCCCGCTGCCCAATACCGAACACCTGGTCGGCTACCTCTCCGGGCCGGGGGTCGATACACCGCTGCCCGAGTGGCTGACCGGGCACTCGCCGGGCTACGGGCGCGTGCACAAGAGCGAGCACAATACCCCGGTTCTCCACGTGACCGAACGCAACGGCCAGCGCCTGTACCTGGTGTTCGACGAGAACCAGGTCTCGAACCTGGCGTTCTATTTCGGCATCGCGCCGCTGACCGGCGTGCTGCTGGTGATCTACGTGCTGGCCTGGATGGGCTACATCATGAGCCGGCGTGCGGTGTCGGCCGTCGTTCAGCTCGCCGAGATCGTGCGCAGCTTCGATTTCCAGGAGGGCCGCTTCGAACAGATGCAGTTCGAAGAACTGGCCGACATCACCGATCCGGAAGTGCTGGCGCTGGTCAATGCCTTCGAGCAGTTCACGACGCGCCTGGAACGCTTCGTGGCGCGCGAGCGCAACTTCACCCGCAACGCATCCCATGAGCTGCGCACGCCGCTGGCCGTGCTGAAGGCCAACCTCGACCTCGTGCGCAAGAATCCGGAGTCGCCTCGGCTACCTGCCACCATCGAACGCATGAGCCGCACGGTCCGTGACATGGAGTCGCTGGTCGAAACGTTGCTGCTGCTTGCCCGCGAATCGGAATCCAAGCTGTCCTGGTCGTCGGTGGTGCTCAACGACCTGGTCGCCGACCAGCTCGAACAGGTCGAGAAGGCCATCGATCGCCCGAGCGTGAAGACCGAGTTCCATGCCGATTGCCTGCTCGAGACCGAAGCGCCGGAACGGGTGCTCGGAATCATCTTTCACAACCTGCTTCGCAACGCCATGACGTTCACCGAAGACGGCACGGTCAGCGTCCATATCGATCGCCATTCCGTGACGATCCGGGATACCGGCTGCGGCATGACCGAGGAAGACCTGGAGCGAGTCTTCGAGCCGTTCTATCGCGCCCATGACCGGTCCAACGAGGGCTACGGCCTCGGCCTGGCCATCGTTGCCCGGCTGGCCCGCCGCTTCGGCTGGCCGCTCGAAGTCGAAAGCGAAGTCGGCGCCGGCACGTCGTTCAGGGTCAGCTTCCCGAAGGCCCGACGACTGGCCTTCGTCGGGCAAGGCGACGCTGAGGCCTGACGACGCAGTTTCCGCCCAGTGCGCATCCCGTGTCCGGCCGAGCGGTCTCGAGGCCGGCCGAGTTGTCGAAGGCGGCGTGAGCGGGCTCGGCGGTTGACAATCAAACCCGGGACGCGAAAACTCTAAAAAAAATTTTGCGACCGTCCTCGCTTTTCGAGCAAGCGATCCGGTACAGTGTCGCGCAAAACCGGAAGAAGGCGAGCGACCGCCGAGTCGCCGGGGCAGCGCGTCCGCGGCGGATACGATCTTCAGAGGATCGGGTTGTCATGCTCCCTTCGTGCTGGAACGAAGTTGCAAAAAAAAAGGGGAAAGCAATGAACAATTCACGATTCGTGCGGCGTAGTAACGCCTGGTGTATCCGGATTGCCTGTGCGGCCGCGATCATGATCATGCTTGGATCGAAGGCGCAAGCTGCCTGCGACTTTCCGAGCAACCCACCGGCCAATTCTGTCGTGACCTGCTCCGGCGTGACGACAACGCCGTTCCAGGTTGACAACATTCCCGGCGTACAGGTCACCAACACCGGCACCTGGAACGGTGCCGGCGATACGTTTCTGATGGATTTCCGTGGTGCGGATCTGACCGATTCAGTACTGATCAACGAAGGAGTCATGAACTGGACGGATGCGTTCAATCCAACCAATGCATCTCGTGGCGCCATGAGCAAATTCTTCAACACGAATCAGGCAACCTTCGCGGAAGCTTACAACAGGCCGGGCGGCATTCTCGATGTCAGTCTCGACCCTGCACAAGCGTCGGCTAACGCGAGTGCTATCGGCGGTTTGGTGGTACAGAGTCGCGGACCGAACGGTGCAATGGTTGCAAGCAATCAAGGACAAATCAACGTAGCATCATCTGCCGGTGATGATGTCGGCATCTATGGCATGATCGTACGCGCCGACAGTACCGTGATGGTAGAAAATGCCAGCTCGGGCTCGATCACTGTTGAACGCGGTGTTCCGAATGCCAACTTCTCTGTAGGCATCCTTGCAGAAATTCTCGATGACTCGACGATACCCGTATCGGCTGTCATCGACAATTCCGGGCAGATCAACGCAGCAACCAGCAATTCGAACGCGGTGGTTGGTGTTGGTGTGTATATGCGTCAGCGACTCCCGACCATTGGCAATCAGCCCGGCGTGCATACCCTGGATAACACAGGTACGATCGAGGCTTCGGGCGGTACTGTTGCTGGTGTCTTGTTCGATGACGGTGGCAACGCGTTTCCTGATATCACAGTCAATATCGATAACAGCGGCAGCATCATCGGCAACGGTGCGGATTTTTCGAGCGCAATCTTCATCGATGGAGCTGCTATCGCAGACACATCAATCTTCAACACCGGCCAGATGATCGGTAGCGTTTTTACCTCGTCGGGCAATGATATTTTCGAGATGTTGTCGGGCCAGATTACTGGCGAGTTCTTCGTCTTCGGAGACGGATCGGATACGTTCGACCTGATCGACGGACTGGTGAGCGGGTTGCTTGATGGCGGTGATGATGCCGACTCTGCCGATGGCATGATCGATGCGCTGAATTTCGATACATTCACAGGCGATGCGCCGGAATTCGTGAATTGGGAGTCGGTCAACGTGATCAACTCCGCCGCGGTGTCGTTCGCCACTGATTTCACCACTGAAACCTTCAGCACTGATGCCACCGGTACGGCCATTTTCACCGACACACTGGCTGTGACGGGCGATGTCATGAATGATGGCGCGATTGATATGGTGAGCCCTGACGCTACCGGCACCGCGACCATTATCGGCGACGTTGCCGGTACAGGTGCGTTGGAACTCGGGGTGAACGTCGGTTCGGACCGCGCCGACGTCCTGTCGATCGTGGGCGATACCAGTGGCTCGAGCATCGCGATCAGCCCGAACTCGGTCGATTTGCAGTTGGCGACCGGCAATGACGTGCTGGTCGTCGAAGTGACCGGGACGACGTCGGTGGGCGACTTCACGCTCCCGGACGGTTCGACGATGCAGGAGATCAACGGCGTGACCTATGAACTGTCGCTGATCGGCAGCGACTGGTTCCTGACCGCCAGCGGCTCACCGGGCGGCTTCAATGCATTGCCGGTTCCGACCCTGTCGACGTGGTCGCTCGTTCTGTTGATCGGGTTGTTTCTCCTGGTCGCGTTGGTCGGTATCCGCCGTTCGTAGCGAGCCGCGGCGGTACTGAACCCCTTTACCAATTCCACAGGATCGCGGGCCGGGGGCTCGCGATCTGCCGACATCGTCTTGCTGAGGAGTAGATTCATGGTTTGTACGTCGAATGTTGAACATTCATGTCCCGGGCAGTCGATCGCTCGACCCCGTCCGAAGGGTCGCCGGGCTGCGTCATTGATGATCGGACTGCTCCTGGTCGCGGTCTCTGGGTACGCAACGGCGCAACCGGCCGATCTGTCGGGCTGGCAGAGCGACGGATCCGGCGTCTGGCAACTCGATTCGGCCGATACCGTTGCCCGGCAGACGCTGAACGTCGGTCCGAGCGTCCTTCACAACAATCGTCCCAGCCAGGGACAGTGGTTCCGGGCCACGATCGAAGTGGAGACCGTCGACGACAACGATTTCGTCGGCCTGGTCTTCGGTTACCAGGATGGTGATATTTCCGCGGCGACACCGGACTACTACCTGATCGACTGGAAACAGGAGACGCAGACCGCCGCGAACAACGTCGTCGGCGAAATCGGTCTGGCGCTGTCGCGCGTGACCGGGCCGATCTTCGCCGAGGGCGTGAACGATCTCGGGGGGCCGGATGCCTACGGACATATCGGTGTGGTCGAGGAGCTGGCGCGCGGCATCAATCTAGGCAGCACCGGCTGGCAGGAAAGCAATGAATACCGCTTGGACCTCTTCTACGGCCCGGACCGGGTCCAGCTCTATGTCGACGGCATACTGGAACTGGACGAGTCCGGCACCTTTCCGGATGGCGCGATCGGCTTCTACAACTTCTCGCAGCCTCAGACCCGTTATGCGGCGATCGAAGGTCTGCCCGATGCCGCACCCGTTCCGGTGGCGCCTGCGTTCCCGTTGCTGCTGATCGCCCTGGCGGCCATGCTCTGGCTTGCCTGGGCACGGTTGAGGTAGCGTACGCCGGAGTCCCGCGGGCTTCGGGCTGGGGCGGCCGACTGCAGTCGCCGTGCGGTCGGTTTGCCTCGATCGGTGTTCGAGACGCTTTTCTGGTGACACCTTCCGTATCGCGATGAGGCCATCCGGATATGGCCGATCGCGCCGTCTCCGCATGCCCCACTAGCGTGACGGTGACGACCCGCGTCTCCGGCTCCGCTCGCTTTCGCTGTAGCGAGCGTACATGTCCATCATCACTCGCCGGAACCGGCTGCTGTAGCCGGCGGCGACTCCGAGCGCCAGAGTAGTCAACGCGGCCTTGTCCGGGTTGTCGCGGATCCAGTCGGTCAGCACCGGATCGGCGTGTTCCCGCAGCATCGATTCCAGTTCTTCACCGAGTTCGGACTCGTCGTCGCCGGCGGGGCCGGACGACGACGATGCGCCGATCCTGAGGTTCGCAAGCTTAGCGATCACCAGCACCAGTGCGATCAGCACGATGCCGCAGGCCGCCGTCACCAGCGCGGCCAGATTGGCCGGAAGAGTTTCACGGAATGTGAAGTAGCCGGCCAGGCCGAGAAAGGCGAACACGCACAGCGCCAGGGGAACGATCAGCGCGACGGCGAGAACGCCGGTCTCGGCGCGTTGTTTGATTTTCCGGATCATCGGATGCTCCAGATCGCGAAAGTGGGCGGGTTACCGGTCCAGCAGCTTGCCGAGGATGAAGCCGATGCCCATGGCTGCGGCAATCGACGTCATCGGCCGTTCCTCGACTTCCTTCTCGAACGCGCCCAGGGTCTCCCGGGCCTGCTCGCGCGAGCGCTTCGTGGCCGAGCGGACGCGCTCCTGTCCTTCGTCCTTCGCGCTGTGCGCGATCCGTCCGACGGTGTCGCCGATGCTCGCAAGCTCTTCCTTCAGCGTCGCGAATTCGGCTTTCAGTTCCTGCAGTTCCTTTTCAGTGGCGGTTGCCATATCAAGCTCCTTGGTCACAAGGGTGAGTCACGGAAACGGCCTTCGTGCATCGAAGGTCCTTTCCTCGAAGAATTCCGACCCTAAATCGGGGCCTCAAGTCGCGCCTCCGGTCGATGACCCGGCATCGACGCCGTCCTCGTCGCTCGCTTCGGGCGCGCCGGCAGCAGGGCGAGCCGCCCACGGCAGTTCCAGCAACGCCGCCCAGCCCAGGCCCATCGCCAGACCGAGCGTGATGCCCGACGGCGCGGCCCATCCGGCAACGATGCCTGCCAATGCAACGAGCACGAGCCCGAAGGCTCCGAAGGCGCCGCAGACAACGCCGGCTCCCCAGCTGCGGACGCGGGCGACCAGGGCGGTGGCATGAACCACCAGCGCCGCTGCCGCGCTGACCGAGACGGCCGGGAACTCGGCGCTGGGCACGTGACCTTCGAGCACGAAGCGATCGAGCGCGAAGGCGCCGCCCGTCGCGCCGAGGATTCCGGCCGCGAAGCGCATGGCCGCTGCCCAGTCCGTCGACCAGAGGACCACGGCAACGACCGGCACCACGATGCCGACAACGCCGGGCCAGTGGAATGCGCGCAGCACGTGCCGGGCGGCGGCAACGGCGTCCTCGGTCCGTGCGTCGGTCATCCAGTCCAGGACCGGAAAATCGATTCGTGCCAGACCCCAGACGGCTTGACTCTGACTGAACACCACGCCGATGCCGGCAATCGCGGCCAGAAGCGCGGCGAAGCACACCGTCAGGTTCAGACCCTGGGCCAGCCGCGGATCGAATCGCCGGCGCGTCCAGCGGAAGCCGGGCGCCAGCATGCGCGCCAGGCCGCGCGTTCCGGTGGCCCGCAGCGCGAGCCGGAACAACGCCTGAACGCGCGTCTTGTGCGCCGCAACCCAGGTGGCGATCCAGCGGATCAGCAGCGCCACGAAGACCAGTAGCACAACCAGGGCGCTGGCCGCCCCGCTGATGTCCTCGATCAGGTCCCAGGACGCGCCCAGCAGATAGCCCAGCGTCAGGAAGCAGGTCGCCCAGAGCACGCTGGCGAATACGTCGAAGATCACGAAGCGCCGGTACGCCAGGCCGGAGGCGCCAGCCAGGAACGGTGTCATCACGCGCGTTGGTGTCGAGACTCGGCCGAGAACAATGGCCCATTCGCCGCGTTCGCGCATGAACGCGCGTGCTTTTCGAATCGGATGGCTCAGGAACCGCTGCATCATGTTCGATTCCAGCACGCCATCGCCGTAGCGCCGCCCGAGGAAGAAGCCGGTGGCGTTGCCCGCAATCGTCGCGCAACTGACGACGATCAGGAGAATCCCGAACTCGACGTCGGCGCGCGATGCCAGGATTCCGCCGGTGATCACGGCGAGTTCGCCCGGCGTGATGAAGCCCAGGAAGAACGCCGCCTCGGTCCAGCAGAACGCCGCGAGCAGCAGATAGATCGTCAGCGGCGACAGCTCGAACAGCGGGTCGATGATCTTGTCCATCGCAGGTCGTCGCCTCGGGTCGGTCCGCGCGCGATCGCCGGCTCGATGCGGTCGGGCGCGCGGCAGGTGTGTCTCGGTCGCGGGACCAGCCGTTCGACGCCCGCCTTGTTGCCGGTCCGTTCATGGCCATGACGATAGGCGCATGCGCCCGTACTGCCCTTAACCTAGAGCAAGAGGCGGCGGCGAACGCCGTAGCCATCGTCCTTGCGGAGTCGCTGCCGACGCCATGAAAAAAGCCGGCCCTGCTGCGGCGAGGGCCGGCCATTCTGCCGGTCGATCGGTTCGGGCAATCCGTCAGTCCATGATCTGGTTCAGTTTTTCGGAAATCGCTTCGCGGCTTTCGCCGTATTTCTCCTGGATTCTGGCGATCAGTTCGTCGCGATTGCCTTCGGCTTTCTTGACTTCGTCATCGGTGAGATCGCCCCACTGCTGCTTGATCTTCGCATTGAACAGGTCCTTCTTGGCTTCGGCCTGATGGTGTTCCATGAAACGCTCCATCGATTCGGATGAGCGTTCAAGGATGAGCGCTTCGGCGTGCCCGGGCATTAACCTGGATTGAGCTGGCGCCGCACTCCGGTCCGGCGCTGTTCAGGGCCGGTCGAGCAGGCCCCGGCTGCGCAGGAACTCCGCGGCCACGGCGGAGGCCGAGCGGCCCTCCTGATCGACGCCGCGGTTCAGCTCGCGCATGGTCTCCGCGTCGAGGCGCCCGGCCAGGCGGCGCAGTGTCGTGCCGACCTCCGGGTGCCGCTCCAGCACGGCCTGCCGGACGACCGGGGCGGCGTCGTACGGCGGGAAGAAGCCCCGGTCGTCGCGCAGCATGACCAGGTCGAAGGCCGGGATCCGTCCGTCCGTGGAGTTTCCGGCCGCCACGTCGATCCGGCCCTCGCGCAGTGCCCGGTAGAGCAGCCCCAGGTCCATTTCCGCGGTGTCGGCGAAG
>CAZJSH010000077.1:12259-14193 GCA_964548715.1 uncultured Halomonas sp.
ACTTCGCCCGCCAACAGCGCATTGTGGACCACGTGCACGCTGCCCAGGCTCAGCTTCCGCTCGACCGCCAGCTCGGTGTGCCGTTCGAGCATCTGCGCCATGATCTCGGCCAGGATGTACTGCTCGGTGAAGTTCTTGCTGGCGACGCGGACGACGGGGCGGTCGTCGTCGATCGACGGCCAGGTCAGCGCGCCGACGGTCAGCAGCGCGGCCAGCCCGGCCAGGCCGAGCGGGAGCCGCCGGCGGCGGGTCGTGCGCTCCGAGCGGCGCCGGCGTGTCCGCAGCCGGGCCTCGACGGCCAGCAGCATTCGATCCAGCGCCAGCGCCAGCAGCGCCGCGGGGACGGCGCCGAGCAGCACGAGACCGTTGTTGTTCACGGCCAGCCCGCGGACGATGAAATCACCGAGACCGCCGGCGCCGATGAACGCGGCCAGGGTCGCGACGCCGACGCTGATCACCGCTGCGGTCCGGATGCCGGCCATGATCGTCGGCAGCGCCAGCGGCAGTTCGACCTGAAGCAGCCGCTGCCGGTCGGTGAAGCCCAGTGCGTTGCAGGCCTCGATCAGCTCGGCCGGCAGTTCCTCGATGCCGGTCAACGTGTTCCGCACGATCGGGAGCAGCGCATAGAGCGTCAGCGCGATCAGCGCGGGCAGGGTGCCGATGCCGAACAGCGGCAGCAGGATCGCCAGCAGGGCCAGGCTGGGCACGGTCTGCAGTGCGTTGATCACGGCCATTACCGGGCCCTGGGCGGCCGGCCGTCGGCGGAGCGACAGGCCGATGGCCAGCCCGAGCACGACCGCGGCGGTCGTCGACGTGCCGGTCAGCAGCAGGTGCTGGCCCAGTTTCTCCAGCAGTTCCGGCCACCGCTCGACGAGCAGATCGAAGGCGGTACTCATCGGGCCCGCAGTTGCTCGAGCGCCTGCAGCGGCGTGTCGAACAGGTGCTCGACGAAGGGCGTGGCCGGCCGGTCGATCAGGTCCGAGGCGGTCCCGACCTGTTCGATCCGGCCCTCGTGCAGGACCACGATGCGATCGGCCAGGCGCACGGCCTCGAACAGGTCATGGGTCACGAACACCAGCGTCGTGCCGAGTTCCTGCTGGAGCGCCAGCAGCATGGCCTGCAGTTCGTCACGGGTGATGGCGTCCAGCGCGCCGAACGGTTCGTCCATCAGCAGCAGGTCGGCGCCAGTGGCCAGCGCGCGCGCCACGCCGACGCGCTGCTGCTGGCCGCCGGACAGCTCGTCGGGAAAGCGATCGCCGTACTCCCCGGGCTCGAGCTGGACGCGCTCGAGCCAGTCCAGAGCCTGCCGCCGAGCCTGCTGCTCGTCGTCGCCGCGCAGGTGCGGCACGGTCATCACGTTATCGAGCACGTCGAGGTGGGGCAGCAGGCCGATGCCCTGGAACACGTAGCCGATGCCCCGGCGCAGCGCCACCGGGTCGTAGTCCTGCACCCGGCGGCCGCGCAGCCGGACTTCGCCTTCGTCGGGCTCCAGCAGGCGATTGATCAGCTTCAGCAGGGTGCTCTTGCCCGACCCCGAGGACCCGAGCAGGACGACGCGCTCGCCGGCGTCGATCTCCAGCGACAGCGGCGCCAGCGCATCGTGGCGGCGCGCGAAGCTCTTGGCGACTCGGTCGAGGACGATCAAGGGAAGGTTCCGCTCGAATGCACATCGAGTATATCGGGCGGGCCGTGCAGCGCGTCTGCAGTCCGGGCCCGGCCCGTCCCCGGTCGATTTCCGGCCGAGGCTATACTACGCGCGGTCCGAGCGACCTCCACCTCCATCACCTCCCGGGGACGGCCATGCGCATCGGCACGACGCTGACCAACTACACGATCAACAAGCAGAAGGGCTTCCAGGGCGCCAGCGGCACCTTCACCGGCTTGCTCAACGACATCGCCGTGGCCTGCAAGCGCATTGCCGACCTGGTCAACAA
>CAZJSH010000078.1:0-94 GCA_964548715.1 uncultured Halomonas sp.
AGAACCAGGATCAGATGGTTTGCGGACGCGGGTTCGACTCCCGCCGCCTCCACCACCTCATCCCCGGGAAAGGGTCGGCCTCCGTGCCGGCCCT
>CAZJSH010000078.1:194-13934 GCA_964548715.1 uncultured Halomonas sp.
CCGGGCCTGCGGCCCGCAGTCTTGCGCCATTCGGCGCGGCGACCCTGGCGTCGCTCCGCGACGATCGATTGCGTGTACACCCACACGCAAGGCCCCGCCGCCTCCACCACCTCATCCCCGGGAAAGGGTCGGCCTCCGTGCCGGCCCTTTCATTTTGGGCCGAATGAACTTGCGGGAGTCGAACCCGCTCTCATTGGATGCCGGGCCTGCGGCCCGCAGTCTTGCGCCATTCGGCGCGGCGACCCTGGCGTCGCTGCGCGACGATCGATTGCACGCACACCCGCAAGCAAGGAACCGCTTGCTTCGCTCCTGCCCACGATGCGGCCCCAAACATCGGGCCGCATCGTGGCCGGATTCACTGGGTCTGGTCGCAGTCGTATCCGGCAATTCGAATCAGCCGCGATAGCGTCAGGCTGGTTGCGCCCTCTCCGATCGGCGTGAAATCGACATCTGCTTCAAGTTCGTTGCAGTGATTCGCCCGCAGCGTCATCGTGCCTGCGGTCTCGAAGTCGATGTCATCCTTGGTGAACGATCCTGGACGTGTCAGGAACTCGCCCCCGGAGACGGCCAGCATGTCGAGGCTGATCTCGTTGGCACCAACGTCGAAGTCACGATTCCCCACGACCCAGGTAGGGACTCCTCCAAAGTAGGTGAACCAGATCGCGAAAACGAAGTTACGGTCGGTATCCGGGACTTCACCGACTTGCAGCAGCAGTCCCGAATTCGGGAGTTCATCGATGACCCACTGCCCGCTGTATCGACCGTGAAATCCGGGCTTTTCGAGCTGTGGCGCATCCGTCGAGGGGTCATAGACCGGAATAGTAATATCGATCCGGGGCCCACCATTGAACAGTGAAAGCACGATTTCCTGATTGTATTGTTCGGGACTCAGGAATCGCCTCGGCGAGTCGACTACGTAGGTCACGCCGTCCGAGAAAAACGAAGACGTGAAGTTCAGGATCCCGTCGCCCAGGGAAAGAAAATTCGGCTCGGACGTCGGGTAGAGAAACGCGTAGGCATCGGCCTCGGCTCCACCGGGTGGAGTAAGGGACATCAACGGATAGAACACCAGTCCCTGACTGCTTTCGGTTTCCTGGAAGTGAATCGCGATCGCCGATCGTCCCGGCTCATGGCAGCCGATCCTCCATACCCGAACTCGATAGGTCGCCGTATCCCCGGGTTGGTTCGAAACAAAGCTCACGCTGTCGTCGTACACGACCTCATCCGGTACCGGAAAGAAAAACGGCGAGAGGTGGAGGCATCCCATCGGGATCGAGCTCTGTGTAGTGTAGTTGTTGGGCGCTAGAAGTCCCTGTGCCATCGCCGTTTGGGTAAAGAGTGCAAATACTGCGAACTGTAGGAAATGCTTCATCATCGTCCTTCTCCTTTGATACCCCTAGCCAAGAAACGAACACTGCAGCGCAGCTCCCGGAGCCGTCCCGGCTGGATGATCGCCAGGAAGTTCAGGCAAGCCTCGCCCGGAGCGGATCGCTGTGGCTTGCGATTCACTCATGTCCTATGAAAACTTTTTCGATTCCAGTGCTCGGTTGGCTTGACCTTGCGAAAGGGTCTCTGCGGCGCCGTATGAATCGAGCTGATGAGACGGCTCACCTCAGCGAAAAGACCCAACCCTTCCTGGGCGACAGCAAACCGGCCGGCGCTCCCCCTGGGCCAACACGCGCTCCGGAAACCTCTTTACTTCTCGCGTCCCCTGCGAACGCTCGCGCTTCAATGCAAGCGCGCAATGGACGGTCGGGACTGCAGGCCCGACCGTCCTCCCATCCTTCAGCGATTCGTCGCGTAGCGAACGGTCATCGAGCTCCACGACAGCGCCGGGAGCATCGTCCGCTGGCCGACCCGATCGCGATCGAGCGGTCGCGCAAGGGCGGTATCGAAGTAGAACGGCAGGATGACTTCGGACGCGACGGCCGATCCGTCGATGCGGGCCGGCGTATAGGTCCAGTTCCGGGCCGCCTTCAGGGCCAGGCGCTCGTAGCGTCGGACCATGCCCTGCGAATTGAGCGGATGCTCACCGATCTCGACATCCACTGGTGCACCGCTGGCGTCGAGCGAAACGCGGACCGGCAAGCGCCACAGCCCGTGTTCGGGCGTCCAGTCCGGAGCGGGTTGCTCCGACTTCGGCATGCCGGGATACTGGACCAGGCGCGGCTTCGCGAGCGACCCGGGGAATGACGGCGGCGCCGGATCGACCAACGATGCCGGGACGAAATCCACCGTGGCGGATCGCTCTCCGGCGGCCGGCGCGGAGTCCTGCGCGAAGGCAGACGGTGCGGAAAGCGCCGCCAGCAGCGACGCGGCTGCAAGAATGTGCTTGTTCGTAGGGATGATATCCATGGTTTCGCTCCTCGTTCGAATGTTTGCCGGCGAACCGGCGCCAACGCAAGCGCAGGCGAGCGTTCCAGCGACTGCCTTGCGATCGATGATGCACGACCCGGTCAACTGCCACCCCAAACGCTGACTCGCCACCGAGCGATCAGCGGTCCACGTACTGGCCGATCATGCTGCGACTCATCGGCTGGTAGCTGCCGCGGTCGAACTCGATCGGCCGCGCATTCATCCGGGTATCGAAGTAGAACGGCAGCAACACTTCCGAGGCGACGGGCCGGTCGTCGATTCGCGCCGGGGCGAAGGTCCAGCGGCGCACCGCGTCCCTGGTCAACCGCTCGTAGCGATCGACCGAGCGGCCATCGACCAGGTTGGTGTCCTCGACCTCGACGTCCAGCGGCTGACCGTTCTCGTCGAGCCGGACGCGCATCAGCAGCACCCAGAGATTTCCTTCGGGTTGCCAGTCGGCCGCGGGCCGCTCCGAGTCCGGCATGCCCGGATAACTGATCAGGCGAGGTTGGTAGCGCGATTCGGGAAATCCCGGACGCTGCGCTTCGATCAGCTGGGCGTGCTGCACCTTGACCAGTTGTTCAGACGGGGGCTCGGGTGTTGTCGACGCCGAGTCCTCGGCAACGGCCGGCCCTGCAGAGGACGCCTCTTCCGACTCGCCAACCGGATCCAGCGCTGCCGAGACCGAAGCAGTCGACGCATCGGCGTCGGCGTGGTCAGGGGCCTCGACGGCCGACTCGGGCTGCGCCGGCGGACGGATCGACACGGCGTACTGCGGGATCGGCAGTGCACTCGGCGGATTCATTCGGGCCAGGCCAGGGGACACCACGGCCGGTTCCGTCGGTACGACGTCCAGCTGCAGACTCGGCATCGGCGTGCCGACGAAGAATCGCTGCGGATCCTGCTGGTGCCAGGCACCAATCGCGGCCACGGAGCCGGCCGCGACGATCAATGCCGTCCCGACCACCATGCGCAGGCCGTCGACCGGGCCCGCCCCGATCATCCGGACACGCTTCTTGAGCGGGTTTCCACCGCGCCAGGCGCAGCCCACCGGCAACCGCGGCGAATCCAGCTGGCTGGCCAGCAGGGTCTCGGCGTAGAGTCGGCGGCGCTCCGGATGCTTACGCAGCACTGCTGCGTCGCAGGCGAGTTCTAGATCGGTGCGGAAGTGCGGCCAGGCGATATGGACGAGGGGATTGAACCAGAACACGCAACGCAGGATGCAGGCCAGCAGGGTGAACTGGGCGTCGCCCCGGCGAAGATGGCAACGCTCATGCGCCAGGATCAAGACCCGCTGCTCCAGGCTGTAGCGGTGCTCGAATGCCTCGGGCAGCACGATTTTCGGACGCAATGCGCCGACCAGGACCGGGCCCGTCGCGGGCTGCGCACTGCGGTAGGTGCCGTCGGGCATCCGCGTCAACGATCCGAGGGCGCGCACCCACCGCCACTGACTGAACATCAGGAACATCACCATCAGCGCGGCGCCGAACAGCCAGCCCCAGATCACAAGCCGCGCGACACCGATGGGTTTGGCGGCCTCGACCGCCAATGCGGCCGGGCCTGCCACCAGGCTGGGCAGCGTCCGGACGACGGCATCGCGCGCTGCCGGAATGATCGTCGGGGGATGCGCAGCCATCGCTTCTGCGGCCGTGTCGATGCGCTGCACCGGCGCCGGCCACAGCACCGCGACGAGCACCGTCGGCACGATCATCCAGAGCAGCAGCGCATTCCTCGGCCCAAACAAGTGCCGCCACACAACGCGAAGCGCCAGCACGGCGAGCAGGCCCAGCGACAGGACCAGGGTCGATTCGAACAGGGCGTTCAGCAGGTCACTGGTCATCGTCGATCTTCTCGATCAAACGACGCAGTTCATCGATATCCGACTTCGACAGCGCCTCCTGCTGGCTGAAATGCGCCACCAGCGGCGCGACGCGGCCGTCGAACAGTCGGTCGATCAACGAGCGACTCTGCTCGGCCACGTACTCCTCGCGCTCGAGCACCGGCCGGTAGCGGAATCGGCGCCCTTCTCGTTCGGCCCGGATCGCGCCCTTCGTCAGCAGCCGGTTGAGCAGCGCCTTGACCGTACCGGCCTGCCAGTCGGTCCGCTCGGCCACGGCATCGCGCAGTTCATCGGCCGTGGCCTCGCCCCTCTGCCAAAGGGATTGCATGAGGATGCTCTCGGCGTCACTGATCGGTTTCATGGGCTTCGCCTCATCGATTACGTTTGTAAGCACTTACAGGTTTACATATGTAATCGAACAATGTCAAGCCCTCCTGCACAACGGATTCTGGCCGGACGGGACCGGGACCTCGAACTCCTCGTGTGACGGACGTGCCAGGCGATCGGGTTCCGAGCATCGATTGGCATCGGTGGAACGATTGAACCTCGAGCGGTTCGCCCCGATCAAAGGACGAGACCATCGACTAGGCCCTGAATCATGACCGACAGCCGCGACCGCGACACTGCCCTGCTGACCATCGCCCTGTTCGCTGCTTTCGCCGACGGCGCGAAGCACGAACACGAGCGCGAGGAAATCCGCTCGATCGCCGAGTCCCTGGCCGGGCCGGAGGCCCCCGACCTGCGCGCTCTCTACCAGGACGTGCTGCTGAAACGCGCTTCGCTGGCCGATGCGGTGGCGAAGCTCGACGACCCCGGCGAGAAGCACCTGGCCTACGAGGTGGCAGTGGGCGTCTGCGACGCCGATGGCCGGATGACTGACGACGAACGGGGCTTCCTCGACGAGCTCAAGGGGTTACTGGGCCTGGCCGGCACCGAAACCGACGAGATCGAGGAGGAGGCCGAACAGTTCGTCGAGGCCACCGAGGCCTCGGTCCCGGCCACGGCGCCCGGCGCGGCCGCCGAGCCGCCGCCGGCCGAGTCGCGGCCCGCTGTCGACGAGGCCACGCTGGACAAGTCGATCCTGAACTACTCCATCCTCAACGGCGCGCTCGAAATCCTGCCGCAGTCCTGGGCCTCGATGGCGATCATCCCGCTGCAGATCCGCATGGTCTACGGCATCGGCAAGCAGTACGGCGTCGAGCTCGACCGCGGCCATATCAAGGAATTCCTGGCCACGCTGGGCGTCGGCATGACCTCGCAGTACGTCGAACAGTTCGGCCGCAAGCTGATCGGCGGGCTGTTCCGGAAGGCGGCCGGCAAGGGCGTCGGCCGGCTGGGCCGCACGGCGACTGGCATGGCGTTCTCGTTCGCGACCACCTACGCGCTGGGCCAGGTCGCGAAGCGCTACTACGCCGGCGGCCGACAGATGAGTACCGAGCTGCTGAAGCGCACCTTCGACGAGGTGCTCGGCTCGGCCAAGCAGATGCAGGGCGAATACATTCCGCAGATCGAACAGAAGGCGCAGACCCTCGACATGGGCCAGGTAATGGGCATGGTCAAGGGCGGCCAGCCGGTCTGACGAGCTTCCCGACCGGATCAGGCCGCGGCGCGCGCCAGACGATCGCGGATGGCGCGCCAGGCTGGATCATCCGGGACCGCCTCGACCAGGATGCGGGCCGGCGAAACGGCATCGGCGCGCCGCAGGGCGGCATACAGTTCCCGGGCGTAGTCGTCCGGTGCGTCCGGTAGCCGCTGCCAGGCCACTCGATCGTCGCGTCCCCGCGCGTCGCGCCGGGACAGCACGGCGACCGCGCCGGACTCGAGCACCCGCGCGACCGCCTCGGCCAGCGCGTCGGACGCCACGATCGAAAGCTCCGCGCGCGGCGCGTAGTGCGACGGCAGCCGTCCGGACGCCTTCGGTCCCTCGCCCTCGCCGGCCTCGGCGAGCCTGCAGCCGAGCACGGCTTCGAGATCGGCCAGCGGAATCATGCCGGGACGCAGCAGCCGCGGGGTGTCGCCGCTCAGGTCCACGATCGTCGATTCCACACCGACCGTACACGGTCCGCCGTCGATGACCGCCTGCACCTCGTCGCCGAACTCGCTGAGCACGTGGTCGGCCGTGGTCGGGCTTACCTGGCCGAAACGGTTGGCCGACGGCGCCGCCAGCGCGCCGCCGAACTGCTGCAGCAGCGCACCGGCAACCGGATGGGCCGGCACCCGGAGCCCGACCGTATCCTGGCCGCCGGTGATCGCGTCGTCGACGCGCGGGCCGCGCTTCAGCACCAGCGTCAACGGGCCCGGCCAGAACGCCGCGGCCAGTCGCCGGGCCGACTCGGGAACGTCGCGGGCCCAGCCATCCAGTGACGCGGCATCCGGCAGGTGCACGATCACCGGGTGATCGGCGGGACGGCCCTTGGCAATGAAGATCCGGCGGACCGCGTCCGGGTTGGCGGCGTCGGCGGCGAGCCCGTAGACGGTCTCGGTCGGCAGCGCGACCAGCCGGCCGGCGCGCAACCAGCCCGCCGCGCGCTCGAGGTCGGCTGCATCTACGCCCAACCGGATCATCAGAATTTCTCGGGCCGCAGCACTTCGACGTCGCCGAGTAGCACGATCATGGCGTAGTCGTCGTAGTAGTGCTGCTGGACGTGCGCGGCGATCTTCCGGGCGGTCTCCTCGGCGCAGACCACGTCGACCCGGATGTTGCCGCTGGCCTCCCAGCCCCCCTCGCGCACGCCGCGGCGCCCCTTGCCGCGGGCATCGACGATGGTGAAGCCCTGTGCGCCGAGCTTCTCGAGATCGCGCGTCAGCGCCGTTTCGAGCACGCTTTCGGTGATGATCGTCAGCAGCCGGCGGATCGTGCCTGCATTCCTTTCCATCGCTTCTCACCCGGCCCCGTGGGCCCATTCGGCAAACTTCCAGTACAGCGGAATCCCGACCAGCACGTTGAATGGGAAGGTGATCCCGAGCGAGGCGGTCAATGACAGCGTCGGATTGGCCTGCGGCACGGAAATCCGCATGGCGGCAGGCACTGCGATGTACGACGCGCTGGCGGCCAGCACCGCGAACAGCATCGTACCGCCGGGACTCATGCCCATCAGCAGGCCGAGACCCGTGCCGATGCCGGCGAAGACGACCGGCACGAGCGTGCCGAAGGGCAGCAGGAACACGCCGTATCGCTTGAGGCTGGACGCCTGTGCAGCGGCGATCAGGCCCATCTCGAGCAGGAACACCGCCAGGATGCCCTTGAACAGGTCGAAGAACAGCGGCCCGATGGGCGCCACGCCTTCCGGCCCGGCGATCCAGCCGATCAGCAGGCCGCCGATCAACAGTACGACGCCCTTGCCGAGGAAGACTTCGTGCCCGATGCTGCGCCAGTCCATCTTCGCGCGCAGCCCGCGCGCCAGCACGATGCCGACCAGGATCGCCGGCATCTCGAGCACGACCAGCAGCAGCGGAAGATGCGCCTCGTAGTCGATCTCCCGAGTCGCCAGCCAGGCCACCGCGACCGCAAAGGTTCCAACGCTGACCGACCCGTAGTGCGCGGCGATCGATGCAGCGTCGGGCCGCTTGAATCGTCCGACGTGGCGCAGAACCGGGTAGATCATCAGGGGCAGCGCAATCCCCATCAGGATCGCGACCAGGACGTCCGGCAGCACGGACAGGAACGGCTGGTTGGCCAATTCGACGCCGCCCTTCAGGCCGATCGACAGCAGCAGCAACATCGAGACGAAATCGTAGATCGCCGACGGCAGCCGGAGCTCGGCACGCAGCAGCCCGGCCGCGAGACCGAACAGGAAGAAAAGCAGGATCGGGTCCATCCGGACTCAGCCTACGAGCCGCCAGCTGACCTCGCCCCCGGCACGCAGCGGCACGATCGTGCTGTCGACGAACGGCAGCTCCTCAGCCATCGTCCAGGTCGATTTCTCCAGCGTGATGGTGTCGGTATTGCGCGGCAAACGATAGAAATCCGGCCCGTGGAAGCTGGCGAAGGCTTCGAACCGGTCCAGTGCGCCGGCGGCCTCGAACACCTCGGCGTAGAGTTCGATCGCCGCCGGCGCGCTGAACACCCCGGCGCAACCGCAGTCGCTTTCCTTGTCGCCCTTCGCATGCGGCGCCGAATCGGTGCCGAGAAAAAACTTGGGATTTCCCGAAGTGGCCGCGGCGACCAGCGCCCGGCGATGCTGCTCGCGTTTGATCAGCGGCAGGCAGTAGTGGTGCGGCTGCAGCCCGCCATCGAACATCGCGTTGCGATTGAGCAGCAGGTGGTGGACGGTGAACGTGGCGGCGACGCGGTCGTGCGCGTCGCGCACGAAATCGACCGCATCCGAGGTCGTGACGTGCTCGAGCACGGTCCGCAGCTCCGGCAGGTCGCGGACCAACCGCGCCAGGTGGCGCTCGATGAACACCGCCTCGCGATCAAACACGTCGATCTCGCCGTCGGTGACCTCACCGTGCAGCAACAGCGGCAGATCGACCTCCTGCATCGCTTCCAGCGCCGGCATCGCCTTGTCCAGGTCGGTCACGCCACTGTCGGAGTTTGTCGTCGCGCCGGCCGGGTAGTATTTGACGGCGTGGACGAACTTGCTGTCGGCTGCCCGGCGAATCTCGTCCGGCGACGTGTTGTCGGTCAGGTACAGCGTCATCAGCGGCTCGAAGGCCGCCTCGGCCGGCATCGCAGCGAGGATGCGCTCTCGGTATTCGGCCGCCCGCGCCACTGTGGTCACCGGCGGCTTCAGGTTCGGCATCACGATCGCGCGGGCGAAGCAGCGGCCGGTGGCGCCGAGCACGTCGCGCAGGGCATCACCATCGCGCACGTGCAGGTGCCAGTCGTCGGGCCGGGTCAGGATGAGTCGTTCGCTGGACATGAGACGGCTTTCACTCCGGGAAGGTCGCGATCATTCTACCGGGCAGACGCCGGGGCATGCCGGTAGCATCAGAGCCATGCTGACTTCCGTTCTGGCCATTCTCTGTGGACTGGTGCTTCTGCTCTGGAGTGCCGAACGATTCGTGGTTTCGGCCTCGAACCTGGCTGCCCGACTCGGGATGTCGCCGCTGCTGATCGGAATGATCGTCGTCGGCTTCGGAACCTCCGCACCCGAAATGACCGTTTCGGTGCTGGCGTCACTGGGCGGCAATCCCGGCATCGCGCTCGGCAATGCCTACGGGTCCAACATCACCAACATCGCGCTGATTCTCGGCCTGACCGCGCTGATCGGCCCGATCGCGGTCCAGTCGACGGTCGTCCGGCGCGAGCTGCCGGCGCTGCTGGCCGTGACCGCCATTGCCGGCTGGCAGCTGCTCGACGGTTCGATCAGCCGGCTCGATGCCGGGGTCCTGCTCGTGGTCTTCGCCGGTCTGCTGGGCTGGAGCCTGCTCGATGCCCGCCGCCGCCCCACCGACAGCCTCGGTGCGGACGTGGAGCAGGAACTCGCGCAGCAGCCGCCGAGTTCGGCGCGTCGCGAGATTCTCTGGCTGCTGATCGGCCTGGCGGTCCTGATCGCCAGCTCGCGTCTGCTGGTCTGGGGGGCCGTGGAGATCGCGCAGGCCATGGGCCTGAGCGACCTGGTCATCGGCCTGACCATCGTCGCGATCGGCACGTCGCTGCCCGAACTGGCCTCGTCGCTGGTCGCAGCAAAACGCGGCGAACACGACCTGGCGGTCGGCAACATCGTCGGATCCAATCTATTCAACACGCTGGTCGTCATCGGTCTGGCCGGGCTGGCCCGGCCGCTGCCGGTGACCGAATCGCTGCTGCAGCGTGACCTGCCGGTCATGGCGGGCCTGACCGTACTGCTGCTGATCATGGCGATGAGTGTGCGCGGAGCCCGCCGGATCGACCGGATAGAAGGCGGCGTGCTAGTTGCGATCTTCGTCGCCTACACGGCCTGGCTGCTGCTCTGAGCTGGATCAGAGGAACCCGACCAGGCCGTGCCACAGCGGCACGGTCGCGACCGAGAACAGCACACCCCAGGCCACCATCGCCGAGGCCAGCGGCGGGGCCAGCCGGGCACTGGACGCCAGCGCCGCGGCGGTGATCATCGGCGGCATCGCGGATTCCAGCACGATCACGTCGCGGATCGGCGACTCGGTGCCGAGCAGCAGCGCCAGGCCCAGCGCCGCGGCCGGCAGCACCACCAGCTTGCCGACCAGCCCCAGCACCAGCGGCAACCGGTATTCCGGCACCAGCTTCAGTTTCAACTGCAGCCCGACGGCCAGCGTGACCAGCGGCAGCAGCATGTCGGCCAGCCGTTCGGCCAGAGCCATCAGCCAGTCGGGGAACCACGCGTTGCCGAACAGCAAGGCGGCAACCAGTGCGACGAACGGCGGGAAGCTGACGACCCGGCGCACGATGGCGGCCGGCTTCGGCGCCGGGCCGTCGCCGTACCAGGCCAGCACGAACAGCACGTGTGTGCAGACGATGAGGAACGAGCCGAACTGATCGTAGACCACCGCGTAGCGGACGTTCTCTTCACCGAGCAGCGCACCGATCAGCGGAAAGCCGAGGAACGAGGTATTGCCGAGCGGAATCAGCACCAGCAGCACGGCCGTGACCGGCCGCGACAAACCCAGCCACTTCGATGCCGCAAGCACAAGCCCGATCGTCAGCGCCAGCAGCAGCCAGGGGACGATCGCCAGCGGCAGCAGCGCCCACGAGGCCTCCAGCGTCGGTACATGGATGAAGATCAGCGCCGGCAGGCAGACCACGATGACCACACGGTTCAGCGTATCGGCGGCCTGTTCGGGCAGCACCCGGCCGGCCGCGAACAAGCGGCCCAGCGCGATCAGCAGCAGGATGGTGCCGTAGGCCGCCATGACGGTCGATCAGCGTCGGCGGCTCACAGCCCTTCGAGCACGTCGACGCCATCGGGCACGTCGAAGACGAACTCCCCGGCCGGGATCGCCGGGTTGCGCTCGATGTTGTCCAGCGTCAGGCGGGTCGACTGGCCGAAGGGATCGAACAGGTCCAGCGCGTAAGGCACACCGTCGACGAAGGTCAGCCGCGCCATATCGATGCCGGCCTCGTCGGACAGCGGTTCGAAGCGCAGGACGTTCGCCTGGTCGGATGGCAGCACGCGGTAGAAGGTCTCGAGCAGATCGGGCCGGGTCAGCACCAGCATCGGCGAATCCTCCGGCGCGGGCTGCGGCCGCACCGTGACCTGTTCCAGCGCTTCGTCGTAGTGCCACAGCCGTTCGCCGTCGGCGATCAGGACCTGTGGAAACGGCTCGAGGTAGTCCCAACGGATCTTTTCCGGCGCCTCGAACGCCATCCGGCCGGCGCTCTGTTCGACGACCTCGTCGCGCCCGTCGACGGTGACCTGGGTGAACTCGGCGGTCAGGCTGGTCAGGTCATCGGCAAAGGCATCGAGCAGCGCCCGGGCGTCGGCCTGCTGCGCCGGCGCGGGCAGCGCGGCGAAGAGGGTAGCGAGCACCGGGATCAGGAAATGGAGTTTCACAGCGGGAATCAACCGGTTCGAAGTGGCCCCGATTATGACCGCCCTGCCCTGAACGGTGGCTGAAACCGGTAGTGGGTTCGACTGTGGGAGGGCGCATCCGCGCGCGAACCGGCCGGGCCACCCTTCGCCCGGCACAGCCAGCCTCCCACAGGCCTTCGGTCCGGCCCCGGCGATCCGTTCGCTTGTTGGAGGGAGCTTGCTCGCGAACCGGCCGGGCCTCCCTTCGCCCGCAAGCGGTCTCCAACAGACCTTCGATCCGGCGGCAACGGGCAATCCGCCTGTTGGAGGGCGCTTGCGCGCGAATCGGATTCCGAGCACCGCCGGGCGCCGGTCACGGGCCGCACAGCAGCCCCAGCGTCAATCCCGCGGTGGAGGAGCGGGCGCCAGGACCTCCCGCTGCCCATTGTGCTCCGGCGGGCTGACGATGCCGGTGGCTTCCATCTCCTCGATCAACCGCGCGGCGCGGTTGTAGCCGATCCGCAGCTGGCGCTGGACGCCGGAAATCGATGCGCGCCGGCTTTCCAGCACGTAGGCCACGGCCTTGTCGTACAGCTCGTCGGTCTCGTCCCCGGACGCCGCCTCGGGCAGGCCGGTCTCGCCGATGGTCTGGCCATCGGCGGTGGTCTGGGTGTCGGACAGCACTTCCTCGAGGTAGTCGGGCGCCCCCTGGGCCTGCAGCCACTCGACGACCTGGTGGACTTCGTGGTCGTCGACGAAGGCGCCGTGAATGCGCTCCGGCAGGCCGCTGCCCGGCGGCAGGTACAGCATGTCGCCGTGGCCGAGCAGGTTCTCGGCGCCCTGCTGGTCGAGAATGGTCCGGGAATCGACCCGGGAGGACACCTGGAACGCCATCCGGGTCGGGATGTTGGCCTTGATCAGGCCGGTGATCACGTCCACCGATGGCCGCTGCGTCGCGAGAATCAGGTGGATGCCGGACGCACGGGCCTTCTGTGCCAGCCGCGCGATCAGTTCCTCGACCTTCTTGCCGACGATCATCATCATGTCGGCGAACTCGTCGACGATGACGACGATGAACGGGAGCTTCTCCAGCGTCGGCTTGTCTTCGCCCTCGGCCAGCGTGCTCGGGTCGACCAGCGGATCCGGAATCGGCTCGCCCTTGTCCTCGGCCTCGGTGATCTTCTTGTTGTACCCGGCCAGGTTCCGCACGCCGAGTTGGGACATCAACCGGTAGCGGCGCTCCATCTCGGCCACGCACCAGCGCAGCGCGTTGGCCGCTTCCTTCATATCGGTGACGACCGGGGCCAGCAGGTGCGGGATGCCCTCGTAGACCGACAGCTCGAGCATCTTCGGATCGACCATGATCATCCGGACCTGATCGGGCGTGGTCTTGTAGATCAGGCTCAGGATCATGGAATTGACGGCCACCGACTTGCCGGAGCCGGTGGTACCGGCGACCAGCAGGTGCGGCATCCGGGCGACGTCGGCCACCACCGGGCGACCGGAAATGTCCTTGCCCAGCCCCAGCGTCAGCGCACCCGAGGCCTTGACGTAGGCGTCGGAGGCGAGAATCTCGCGCAGGTAGACGATCTCGCGGTTCTTGTTCGGGATCTCCAGCCCGATCACGCTCTTGCCGGGGATGACGTCGACCACGCGCACCGAAATGATGCTCAGTCCGCGCGCCAGGTCCTTGGCCAGGTTGGCGATCTGGCTGCCCTTCACGCCCGGCGCCGGCTGCAGCTCGAACCGCGTAATCACCGGCCCCGGGTGCACCGCGACCACCTCGACCTCGATGCCGAAGTCCGAAAGCTTGAGCTCGACCTGCCGGCTCATGGCCTTGAGCGTGTCTTCGGAATAGCCGGCGGCCTGCTCCGGCGCCTCGTCGAGCAGCTCCAGCGGCGGCTGGCTTCCGGCGGGCAGGTTCTTGAACAGCGAACGCTGCGCGCCCTTCCTGCCCTTGCCTTCGGCATTCGTGGTTTCAACGCGCGGCTCGATGCGGACCTGCGGACGCTTCTTGCGCTTGACCGTATCGCGCTTTCGCACCTCCTCGCGCTCGGCGCGGGCGCGACGCCCGGCCATCCAGTCGCGACCGTCAGCAATGCGCGTGCCGCACCAGGCCCAGAACGTGAGCGC
>CAZJSH010000079.1:0-13568 GCA_964548715.1 uncultured Halomonas sp.
CAGTTCCCGGATCACCGCCGGGTCCGGCTCGACTTCCTCGCGGCACGATGGGCAGATCCGCTTGGCCAGCCGCTGGGCGATCACCGCCAGCAGCTCGCCGGCGATCGAGTTCGGATGCACGCCCAGGTCGTACATGCGCTGCAGCGCGTCGACGGCGTCGTTGCAGTGCAGCGTCGAGAGCACGATGTGGCCGGTCTGGGAGGCACGGATGGCTTCCAGCGCGGTTTCCATGTCGCGGATCTCGCCGACCAGGATCACGTCGGGATCTTCACGCACGAAGGCGCGCATGGCATCGGCGAAATTGAATCCGATCTCCGAGCGCACCCGGGTCTGCTGGATGTTGTCGATCGAGTACTCGATCGGATCCTCGACGGTGATGACCTTGCGCCGCCCGTCGTCGGCCAGCTGCTGCAGGCCGGCATACAGCGTGGTCGACTTGCCGGAGCCGGTCGGGCCGACCACCAGCACCAGGCCCGACGGGTTGTCGAGCAGCCGCTCGTAGGCATCTGCGATCTGCGCCGACATGCCGAGTTCGCGCAGCCCGAGCGCGCGGCCGGTCTGCGACAGCAGCCGGATCACCGCGTGTTCGCCGTGCAACGATGGCTGGATCTGGACACGCAGGTCGAAGGCCGACTTGCCGACTCGCATCTGCGACCGGCCGCCCTGCGGCAGGCGGCGCTCGGCGATGTTGATCTCGGCCTGAACCTTGATGACGTTGATCAGGCCGGCGTGATCGCGCGGTGTGAGCTGGTAGTAGTCGAGGTCGTGCAGCTCGCCGTCGATGCGCAGCCGGATGCGGATGCGGGACCCGTAACGCTCGATGTGGATGTCGCTGGCGCCGGCGCTGACCGCATCCAGCAGGATCGCCTCGTAGATCGAGACCAGGTGGTGGCTCAGTTCCTTCTGGCCGTCGTCGGACTCCAGCAGGTCCTTGACGCCGCCGTCCTCGCCGTCGCGGCCGCCCCACTGCAGCAGGTCGCTGCCGCGCCGGCTCAGGTCGATGTTCGACCACAGGCGCCGGAAGTCGGTCGGCGTGAGCAGCACCTTGACCACGTCGGTGGCCGGCTGGATCGAGCGCAGGTCCTCGGTCTGCGATTCCGGATCGTCGGTGGCCACCACCAGCGTCCGCTCGTCGAGCCGGATCGGGATCAGGCGCTGGTTCTCCAGGAACACCGTCGAGAAGCGCTGGAACAGTCGGCTGTCGAGCTGTTTCAGCAGGTCGTCGGCGCGCGCGAACTCGATGCCGTGCTGCCTGGCCAGCGAGCGGTACAGGCCGACATCCTCGACCCGGAGGTTGCGCCGGACCACGTCCAGCACCGAAACATGCCGACGCTGGGCTTCTTCGCGGGCCTGGTCCAGCGCGTCTTCATCGATGTAGCCGAGGTCGATCAGGATATCGCCGGTGCGGCGCTCGAAGCTGATCGGGCCGAGCCCATGGCGCAGCACTTCGCCGTGGTGCTTGCGGTACTGGACCAGCTCGGGCACGCCCTGGTCGAGCCGCTCCAGCGCCAGCAGGCTGCCGCTGAGGGTCAGCTGTTCGATCAGCCGGGCGGTCCCGTCCAGGTTGCACATCGACAGGATCAGATCGAAGGGACCGGCGTCGGCGGCCCCGTCCTCGCCCTCGCCGACGCGCACCTCGACGTTGTCGATCGCAGCGGCTTCGAGGCTGCGCCGGGCGATCCGGGCCACCGGTTCCTGTCGTTCGATCGCGACCACGCGCTTGGCCAGGCGCGACAGCACGCCGGCCACGTAGCCCGAGCCGCAGCCGATCAGCAGTACGTAGTAGTTCGACTTGACGCGTGGAATGCGCTCGAGAATCTGGCGAACGGTCTGTTCACTGGGAATGCCGTGCCCGGACAGCATGCCGCGCAGGTCGTCGGACGCGACGAAGTGGCGGCGCGGCAGGCGCTCCAGCACGAGGTCGATGCGCGGATCGACGGTGAATTCGGACACGCGACCCCCTCGAGACGGCGTGGGTTGCAGACGCGTTTCGCGTGCCTGGCCCCGGATGCCTCCGTGCGCCGCGAAACGATGATTGAGCGAAGTTTAATATACCGTCGCTGGGCGCGCGCGGTGGCGGCTCAGGCGGTACCGAAGCCGTCCGGTTCGTCGATTTCCTCGTCGTCGGAATCGTCGTCATCCGATTCGGGCGCCAGCAGCCAGCACAGCGCTCGCAGCCGGTCGATCGGATCGGTCGTGGCCAGCAACTCCTGCGCCTGGGCCGGATCCAGCGGCAGGATGCTGGCCAGCGCCATGCCGAGCTGGCTGGCGTCGTCGCCGTCGACCTCGGGCAGTTCGGCGTGGGCGACCTGCATGACGATCTCGCGATAAAGCGAATCGAGCGCCGCGTACTGCGCTCCGACCGAGCGCGCCGGCTCGGCGGCCAGCCATTCGACCTGGCCGACCAGCAGCCCGTTGTCGCGCGCGGCGGTGGCGTGGATGCGGAAGCGCCGCGCGCCGCGCGCCTGAATGCCGAGCAGTCCGTCGTCCATCGTCGAGAAGTCCTCGATCCGTGCCTCGGTGCCGATGCTGGCGTGACGCGCCGGGCGTCCGTCGGCGCCCGGCTCGAGCAGGATCACGCCGAACCCGGTTCCGGTGCGGCTGCATTCGCGGACCATTTCGAGATAGCGCGTCTCGAAGATGCGCAGCGGCAGCGGCGCGCGCGGAAACAGCACCGTCTGCAGAGGAAACAGCGGAAGTCCTTCGACGCCGTCAGTCATTGCCGCCTCCGAGGAATCGGCGCTGGATGTCGCCGAAACCGCGATTGCTCATGAACACGAGGTGGTCGCCCGGACGGGCGTACTCGCGCAGATCGCCGATGAGGTTGTCGATCTGGCTGCGGAACCGGCCGTCGGCCTGCAGCTTGTCGAAGACCTGGCCCGGATCCCAGTCGAGGGTGTCGGAGGAATACAGCGCCACGTAGTCGGCGGCCGCCAGGGCCGGGGCCAGCTGGTCGAGATGATGGCCTTCGCGCATCGTGTTGCTGGCCGGCTCCAGCGCCACCAGCAGGCGCGCCGAGCCGATCGAGCGGCGCAGGCCCTCCAGCGTCAGCCGGATCGCGGTCGGGTGGTGCGCGAAATCGTCGTATATGCGCACGCCGCCGACCTCGCCGAGGAATTCCATGCGCCGCTTCACGCCCTCGAAATCCGACAGCGCGGCCAATGAGGCGGCCGGATCGACGCCGGCGGCCGCGGCCGCGGCGGTGGCCGCGACGGCGTTCAGCGCGTTGTGGCGTCCGGTCTGCGTCCACTCGACGCAACCGAAGGTCTCGCCGCGATGGAAGAAGGTCAGTGCGCGGCCGGCCGGGTCGTCCATCCGGACCTGCCATTCGGCATCGCACTCGCCGTGCAACCCGAATCCGGCGCGGTCGCTCCAGCACCCGCGTTCGAGCACGCGCTTGAGGTCCGGGTCGTGGCGGTTGACGACCACCGAGCCGTTGCCCGGCACGGTGCGCAACAGGTAGTGGAACTGGGTCTCGATCGCGGCCAGGTCGGGATAGATATCGGCGTGGTCGAACTCGAGGTTGTTCAGGATCGCCACCGACGGCCGGTAGTGCACGAACTTGGCCCGCTTGTCGAAGAATGCGGTGTCGTATTCGTCGGCCTCGACGATGAACCATTCGCCGCCGGAGCGGGCCGAGATGCCGAAGTTGTTCGGCACGCCGCCGATCAGGAAGCCCGGCTCCAGCCCCGCGTGGTCGAGAATCCAGGCCAGCATGCTCGATGTCGTGGTCTTGCCGTGGGTGCCGGCCACGGCCAGCACGCGACGGTGGATCAGGTAGTTGTCGCCGAGCCAGCGCGGGCCCGAGGTGTAGTTCATCCGGCGGTTCAGCACGTGCTCGACGGCCGGATTGCCGCGGCTCAGCGCGTTGCCGATGATCACCAGGTCGGCGTCGTCGGGCACCGCGTCGCCCGAGTACCCCTCGTGCAGTTCGATGCCCAGCGCCTCGAGCTGGTCGCTCATCGGCGGGTAGACGTTGGCGTCCTGACCGGACACGTCGTGGCCGTCGGCGCGCGCCAGCGCCGCGATGCCGCCCATGAATGTGCCGCAGATGCCGAGGATGTGAAGTTTCATGAACCGAGTCCGATGGCCTGGAGAGCAACGATCTGGAGCAGGAAAACTAGCACAGCGATGGCCAGCCCGCCGGCATACGGCAGTTCCAGCGCGTGCCGCCAGACGTGGCCGTCCACGGCCAGGCTCCAGCACAGCCCGGTCAGGGCCAGCAACACGAACGGTGCCGGGATCGGCGGACCCGGGGCCAGCCACAGCGGCAGGTTCAGCAGCCCGATCAGCGCGCTGGTGCCGAACAGGGCCTGGGCTACCTGCGCGAAGCGGCGCGGACGCCGATGGACCAGCAGTACCAGGTGGACCAGCGCCAGCTGGATCGCGAAGGTCAGCACCGCATCGGTCGGCGGCAGCGGCTCTGGCGCCAGCAGCATCATCGGCACGACCAGCAACCACCACAGCATCAGTGCCGCGATCAGCGGTGCGGTCCCGCGGGGCAGGTCCTGCGGCCCTGCGCGGAGCAGGGCGATCTGGACGATCCGTTCGAGCCAGGCATTCATCAGGGGTCCATCATGGCGGCGAGGTCATGAGCGCCCGGTCGTCCCGCGGCGCTCGGCAGGGCAGAATACCGGCATGGACGATTCCGCGCACACGCTCCCTTCCGCTCACGCGCAGCTCGATGCGCGCGGCCTGATCTGTCCCGAACCGGTGCTGCGCGCCCGGACCCGGCTGGCCGAGATGACCGAGGGCGACGTTCTGGAGATCCATACCGACGATCCGATGGCCGAACTCGATTTCCGGGTGTTCTGCGACCGTACCGGTCATGTGCTGGAGTCGAGCCGGGAACGCGAGGGTGTCCGGGTCACGAAAATTCGCAGGCGCGCGGCGCCACACCCGGCGCCGGACTGATCGATCAGCCGGCCTGCAGGGCATCCAGCAGGCGCTGCTGGACATCGTCGATCGCGCCCATACCGTCGATCTCCCGGAGCTGGCCGCGGGCCGCGTAGTGGCCGGCCACCGGCGCGGTCTGCTCGGCGTAGACCCGCAGGCGGTTGCGGATGACTTCTTCGGTGTCGTCGGAGCGGCCCTCCTCGACGGCCCGCTTGCTGAGGCGATCGACGATTTCCTGCTCGTTGACAGTGACCGAAACGGCCACGTCGACCGGCTGCCCGATCCGCTCGAGCACTGCATCCAGGGCTTCGGCCTGGGCGAGGTTGCGCGGATAGCCGTCGAGGATGAAGCCGTTGGTGACGTCGGGCTGGCCGAGCCGCTCCTCGATCAGCCCCAGCATCAGGTCGTCGGGCACGAGGTTGCCTGCGTCCATGTAGCGCTGGGCGCGCTGGCCGAGTTCGGTCTGCTGATCGACCGCGTCGCGCAGCAGCGCGCCGGTGGAGATGTGGGCCAGGTCGAGCCGTTCACGGAGCAGGCCCGCCTGGGTGCCCTTTCCGGAGCCCGGAGGGCCGAGAAGTACGATGCGCATCGGTCTGAGCGTTCGGTGTGCTGGACAAGCGGTCAAAGGTATCCCCAGCCCGCCGGTGTGTCAAATACCGGTCGTCGCGCGATCAGCGGACTCTCGGCGTCCGGTCCGCGTCCGAACGGCGTCCGGCGCGAGGCGCGGTCGGAATCGCGAACCGATTTCGATTATGCTTGCCGGTCAAGCCATTCCAGCTGCAATTCCAGCAGTGCGATCCATGCCCGGGAACAACATCCTCTACGCCCAGTCCGGTGGCGTCACGCCGGTCATCAACGTCACGGCCGCGGCCGTGATCGAGACCGCGCGTGACTATCCCGACGACTTCGGCACGGTGTTCGCGGCCGCCGACGGCATCATCGGCGCGCTGGAAGAGCGGTTGATCGACACCGCCGGGTTTTCCACCGACGACCTGGCCGCGCTGGCCCACACGCCGGGCGGGGTGTTCGGGTCGTGCCGCTACAAGCTGAAGTCCATGGACGAAAACCGGCGCGAATATCAGCGCCTGATCGACGTGCTGGACGCCCACGGCATCGGCACCTTCCTCTACAACGGCGGCAACGACTCGGCCGACACCGCGCACAAGGTCGCGCAGATGGCCGACGAACTGGGCTATCCGCTGCGCGCCCTGGGCGTGCCAAAGACCATCGACAACGATCTTGCGGTGACCGACAACTGCCCCGGCTTCGGCTCGGTGGCCAAATACGTGAGCGTTTCCATTCTCGAGGCCAGCCTCGACGTGATGTCGATGGCCTCGAGCTCCACGAAGGTGTTCATCCTGGAAGTCATGGGCCGGCATGCCGGCTGGATCGCCGCAGCGGCCGGGCTGGCCCGGCGCGTCGAAGGCGACCCGCCGCAGGTGATCCTGTTTCCCGAGGTGCCATTCGACCGCGAGCGGTTCTGCGCCGCGGTGGACCGGTCCGTCGAGGAGAACGGTTACTGCTCGGTCGTCGTCTCGGAAGGCGCGCGCGATGCCGAGGGCACCTTCCTCGCCGATTCCGGCGGCACCGACGCGTTCGGCCACAAGCAGCTCGGCGGCGTCGCGCCGGTCGTGGCCGACCTGGTCCAGTCCGATCTCGGCCACAAGGTCCACTGGGCGGTCAGCGACTACCTGCAGCGCTCCGCGCGGCACATCGCCTCGGCCACCGACGTCGAACAGGCGCGGGCCGTGGGTCGGGCCGCGGTGGAGTTCGCCCGTGCTGGCCAGAGCGGCGTGATGCCGGTCATCAAGCGCCTGTCCGACGACCCGTACGAATGGACCATCGTCAGCGCGCCGCTGGGCGACATCGCCAACCACGAGAAGACGCTGCCGGCCGAGTACATCACCGAAGACGGCTTCGGCATCACCGACAGGGCCCGGCGCTACCTCGAGCCGCTGATCCGCGGCGAGGACTATCCACCCTACGACGAGCACGGGCTGCCGAAGTACTTGCGTCCCACGCTGCAGACGGTGCCGCAGAAGCTGGCACCGTTCGAGCCCGCCTGATGAGTGCCCTCGGGCGCGCCACACCGAATCCGCATGCGCGGACCCGAACCGAAACCCACACCCTCTGGATGATCGAATGACGACAAGCCTCACCGCCCTGGCCGAATGGGTCGATTCCGTCGAAGCCCTGACCCGCCCGGAACGGATCCACTGGTGCAGCGGCAGCGCCGAGGAGAATGCCGAGATGGTCAACGGCATGCTCGACACCGGCGATCTGATCGAGTTGAACCAGGCCACGCATCCCGAGTGCTTCCTGCACCGGTCCGATCCGCACGACGTCGCGCGGGTCGAGCACCTGACCTTCGTCTGCACGACGGACGAAGACGATGCCGGTCCGAACAACCACTGGATGAGCCCGGCCGATGCGCACCGGAAAATGGATGCACTGTTCAGCGGCTGCATGGAAGGGCGAACGATGTATGTCATCCCCTACTGCATGGGGCCGATCGATTCGCCGTTCTCGCGCCTCGGCGTGGAGATCACCGACAGCGCCTACGTCGTGGCGAACATGCGCAAGATGACCCGCATGGGGTCCGAGGCGCTGGCCCGCATCGAGCAGGAAGGCACCTTCGTGCGCGGCCTGCACTCCACCGGCGAACTCGATCCGGACCGCCGCTTCATCATGCATTTCCCCGAGGAGCTGCAGATCCAGAGCTACGGCTCGGGCTACGGAGGCAACGCACTGCTCGGCAAGAAGTGCCACGCGCTGCGCATCGCCAGCCACCAGGCCCGCAGCGAAGGCTGGCTGGCAGAACACATGCTGATCGTCGGCATCGAGAATCCGGAAGGCGAGACCCGCTATGTGGCCGCAGCCTTCCCGTCGGCCTGCGGCAAGACCAACCTGGCCATGCTGATTCCGCCGGAGCCCTACAAGTCGGCTGGCTGGAAGGTGCACACCGTCGGCGACGACATCTGCTGGCTGCACCCCGGCGAGGACGGCCGCCTCTACGCGATCAACCCCGAGGCCGGCTATTTCGGCGTGGCGCCGGGCACGTCGACAAGGACCAACCCGAACGCGCTGGCGATGCTCGACCACGATGCGATCTTCACCAACGTGGCCACGACCAGTACCAACGAGCCGTGGTGGGAAGACCTCGACGACCGAATCCCCGCGCTGGACTGGAAGGGCAACAAGTTCGACCCGACCACCGGCGCCAGGGCCGCGCATCCGAACTCGCGCTTCACGGTCTCGATGACCCAGTGCCCGAGCTACACCGAAGAAGCCGAGAACCCGAAGGGCGTGCCGATCGACGCGATCATCTTCGGCGGCCGTCGCGCCACGCTGGCGCCGCTGGTGATGGAAGCGCGCGACTGGACCCATGGCACCTTCATCGGTGCGGCCATGGCCTCGGAAACCACCGCCGCGGCCACCGGCAAGGTCGGTGTCGTGCGCCGCGACCCGATGGCCATGAAGCCGTTCTGCGGCTACAACTTCGGCGATTACTGGGCGCACTGGCTCGGGGTCGGCGAAAAGCTCGAACACCCGCCGAAGATCTTCCAGGTCAACTGGTTCCGGCGCGATAACGACGGCAAGTTCATCTGGCCGGGTTTCGGTGAGAACCTGCGCGTGCTGGAGTGGATTCTCAAACGCTGCGCCGGCGACGCCGAGACCGTCGACACCCCGGTCGGCCACCTGCCCGAGACCGACGCCATTGCCACCGACGGCCTGAACGCCACGCCGGACATGGACACGCTGCTGGACATCGATCTGCGAGGCTGGAAGCGTGAGCTCGAGGAGGTCGAGAAGCACCTCGCCAAGTACGCCCCGCGAACACCGCAGGCGCTGATTGACGAGCTGCACCGCATGCGGCACGAGATCGGGTGATCTGCGACCGCACAGGAGCGCGGATTCACCCGGACCAGGGTCCTGAACGGTAACGGCTGAACCGCGTCTTCATCGCGCTTCGAACAACGGCTCGCCGCTGGCGGGCCGATTTTTTTTAGGGTGAAAAGCGTTTTCCATAGATGAACGTGGTTGAAGGGCGAAAGTCGCGGGTTCGATGATTTCGGCTTCGGAGCAGCAGCGACCTCCGAAGCAGATTTAAGAGCACGAGGACCCTGGGCATTTCTGTGCGTCCATCCGCGGTCATCCGCACCAAGAAATCGCCGTTGCCGTTGATCCGCTACGAGCGAGGACAAGCAGCGCCCGGTCCTCGAGCATCTGCCCGGAAAAGACGCGACTGCGCTATCCTCACAGGCTTCCCCAAGCCACCACCACCGCCATGTTCCTCAGCGCTTCCGACGCCGAACGTATCATTCCGATTTCCATCGTCACGCCCGATACGCTGGACGCCGCGGCCGGCGACGACCGGACGCGCCGCTGGATCGAGGCGACCGGCTACCGCGGCAAGCCGGCGAGCGTGCGCCAGGTGCCCGATGCCGACGGTGCCCTGGCGCGGGTGATCGTCGGGCAGCCGGAGTACGGCCGGTTCTGGTCGCTGGCCGGCCTGCCGGCGGCGCTGCCGGAAGGCGACTACGCGGTCGACGGCGCCGATGACGCCGAGCTGGAATCGCTGGCGCTGGGCTGGGCGCTGGGGCACTACCGCTTCGACCGCTACAAGACGGGCGATCGACCGACCGCGCGCCTGGTCGTCGGCCACGATCGGCTCGCTCGGCTCGAGACGATCCGTGACGCGCTGTTCCGGGTCCGCGATCTCGTCAACACCCCGGCCGAGGACATGGGGCCGCGCGAACTGGCCGAGGTGGTCGAGGCGCTGGCTGCCCAACACGGCGGCGAGTGTCGGGTCGTCCACGGCGAGGACCTGGAGCGTGACTTCCCGGCCATCCACACCGTGGGCCGCGCGGCGACCCGTGGACCGCGGCTGATCAAGCTGGCCTGGGGCGATCCGTCGCACCCGCCGCTGGCGCTGGTCGGAAAGGGCGTGGTGTTCGACTCCGGCGGGCTGGACATCAAGCCCGGCGCCGGCATGGTGCTCATGAAGAAGGATATGGGCGGGGCGGCGCACGTCATCGGCCTGGCCGAGATGATCATACGGCTGGGCATCAAGGTCCACCTTCGGGTCTACATTCCGGCCGTCGAGAACGCGATCGCCGGGAATGCCTACCGGCCGTCGGACGTGGTGACGACCCGCAACGGCACGACGATCGAGATCGGCAACACCGACGCCGAGGGCCGCGTGGTGCTGTCCGACGCGCTGACGCTGGCCGGCGAGGAGGGCGCGAAGCGCATCATCGACTACGCCACGCTGACCGGCGCGGCGCGTGTCGCGCTGGGTGAGGACATCCCGCCGCTGTATGCCCGCGACGACGCCCAGGCGCGCGCGATCCAGGACCTGAGCTTCGAGCTCGAAGACCCGCTGTGGCACATGCCGCTGTACAAGCCGTACAAACCGCAGATCCAGCCGGCCATCGCCGACCTGTCGAACACCGGCACCACCAGCCAGGGCGGCAGCCTGACCGCGGCGCTGTTCCTCGACCACTTCGTGCCCGAGGGCATCGACTGGATGCACCTGGACATCTACGCCTGGAACCTCGGTGACCGCCCGGGCCGCCCGGCCGGCGGCGAGGCCCAGACCCTGCGCGCGATGCTGGCCTGGCTCGAGCAGACCTACGGCGTATGAACGGCCGGCCGATCCACGTGACCCGCGACGACGGCGCGTTCGGCGTGCTGTCGCTGGACGTGCGCGAACACGCCGTGTTCGACGTCGACGCCCACCTGCTGGTCACCCGTCCCGACGGGCGCACCGAGGACCGCCACCTCGGCGCGGCGGGCATCGACCCGGCCTGGCTGCCGCGCGGCCGTTACCGGCTGGAACTGCCCAGCGACCCCGACTGGCCGGCCGGCACGCGGCTGAACGTCGGCGTCTCGGTCGGCACGCCGGACGGACGGCAGGACATGCACCGGGTCGCGTTCGTCGTCGAGTCGCGCGCCGACCACGCCTCCGGCTGGCGCATCGGCAGCTATGGCGACAGCCCGCCGATCGAATCGCTGAGCTGGTCGCAGGGCCCGTCGAACTGGTTCTATCGCCACTTCGACCACGCCGCGCGCGTGGTCATCGACCTGATGTTCGCCGACCACCCGAAACTTCGCGGCGATGTCCTCGACGTCGGCTGCGGCGACGGCATCACCGACCTCGGCATCGCGCTGCGCAAGAAGCCGAAGCGCTTCGTCGCCGTCGATCCGTTCAAGGGCTACGAACGCCTGCCCGAAATCTGCCGCGAACACCACTTGCCGCCCGAAGTCATCGAACAGTCCGGCATCGAGTTCCACCCCGACGACGGCAACGCGCTGGAGCTCGACGACGACAGCTTCGACGTCGTGCTCTCCTGGGGTTCGCTGGAGCACATCGCCGGCGGCTACGCGCAGACCCTGGCCGAGATCAAGCGCGTGCTGCGCCCCGGCGGCCTGTTCTTCGCCCATCCGGGCCTGTTCTACGGCTCGGCCGGCAACCACCTCGGCGAATTCTTCGACGACCCCTGGATCCACCTCAAGCTCGACCGCGAAGAACTGAAACAACGCGTCCTGGCCGGCACCCCGCGCTACATGGACCGCGCCGGCGAAAAATCCCCGCCCGAGCAGTACTGGCAGTGGTACACGGAACTCAACCCGATCAAGTTGCCGGACTTCGAACAGGAACTGCGCGACATGTGCTTCGAACCCTGGCGCTTTGCGCTACGCACCGACCCGGTCGTCGAGTACACGCCAGAGCTGCAGGGGCACGACATGGTGGCGCTGGGGATTTCGGAGTTGTATGGGGTGTTTCGTCTTCGATAATTTTGCAAACAGGTTGGCAGCCATTTCATGCAATTGGATGAGAAGGTGCCCCTTTGGTCTACCTGATTCAGAAAAGCGCGTCGTTAAGCGGTGTGCTACTCCGACTTAAGCCGGCTTGGGCGTGATTTAGGGAATTCCTTCAATGATTCTTTGAGTTTGTTCTTGGGCGGAAAAACCAGCCAGCACCCGCCACCAAAAGGGACAACGCAATAGAGAATTCCGTGAGCAGGGGATTGGGGTTTCGTGTCAGACGATATGCACCTGCAATCAAGTCTTTTTCGTCTTTAGCTTTCGGTAAGGAAAGTGATTCAGTGAAAGTCAAACCATCGGCGGTAGATACGACAACTGAGTTTCCATCAAAGCTCTGCTCTTGTGCTCCGTGAGTGAAGTCGCTGGGAAGCTCGATCGTTTGATTGGCCGGAAGAACAAAGCCGATAAACACGTAAATTGCTGGGAAGATTGCGATAGTAAACGCGGCAATCGCAAACAGGTCCAATGCCCTTCTTTTGTTTTGAATGGTCATTTATCGCTTTACTTCCGATTCTTGGCAAGCATGAGTGAACAGCGCCCGACGTGATGATAATTTGCCGGGCGCTTCCTGATCAATACGCCGAAGGAATGCTGAGATTTAGAACGTGATTCTGGATCTGAAATGACCATGGGAGATTGTGCTGAGCGAAATTGTTCCAGGAAATAAGAGCTCCGTTTTCGCCGGTGTCTTTTTCAATATCGCATTCGATCGTGCTGGCCGGCCCGACTCCGCAGGCTCCCACAGAAATGCTGGAGAATCCGTGACCTTGACGTTCGCAGTCCGATATCATTACACGTCGGGCTATCATCCAGCCCGCTCCGCAAGTCGTTGCTGAAATCGCATTTGTCCCCAGCCAGATCAATAACGCAGGCAGTATTTGAGCTTGTTCGTCGGTAGAAGTGCTGGCTTCTGCGGCATACGAACCGCCTGCATGGTACGGGATCGTCACCCCGCCACCGCCGCCACCGCCTAGGGGAGTGAATTGACTTCCAGGTCAAGGTGGTCGGTCGGCGGAACGTTGCTGGACCCTGAAAACCAGAACAGATTCTCACCCACAGCTCCGGAAAGAGTCTCACTAGTCCTGTCTGGTCGAGTCAGAACCCAATCGGTATATATCTCATGATCGGCGTAATCGATGTGAGTGTTGAATGCAGTAAGAGTGATTTCGCCCGCTGATGCGCCCGTACTTAGCGCGAATGCAATAAGAGATGAACTGATTTTTGAGTTTCACTGGATTCTCCCTACTGATTGAATGGAATGTCCATATCGGACATGACCATCATAGGCATCGAGAGGAAGTGTTTGAATAGGGAAATATCTTCAATCCATGGAGGAAATTTCCTACATGAATATATTTCAATTTTTGCGCCTTTCCTAATCTCAAGAAGAGAATAAAGCAAAGAGCGTGGTTAATACGAACAGCAGTAAGTTGCCGACGCCAGGCGGGCGCCTCGCGCTTCAGGAAATCGTTTTTCCTGCCCTTTACGGCTGTGTGGTTCTTTAGCCAACCACCTCGGCGAATTCTTCGACGACCCCTGGATCCACCTCAAGCTCGACCGCGAAGAACTGAAACAACGCGTCCTGGCCGGCACCCCGCGCTACATGGACCGCGCCGGCGAAAAATCCCCGCCCGAGCAGTACTGGCAGTGGTACACGGAACTCAACCCGATCAAGTTGCCGGACTTCGAACAGGAACTGCGCGACATGTGCTTCGAACCCTGGCGCTTTGCGCTACGCACCGACCCGGTCGTCGAGTACACGCCAGAGCTGCAGGGGCACGACATGGTGGCGCTGGGGATTTCGGAGTTGTATGGGGTGTTTCGGTTGAAGGGGTAGGGTG
>CAZJSH010000080.1:0-13495 GCA_964548715.1 uncultured Halomonas sp.
CAATCGTGCCCACGTTCACGTGCGGCTTCGTACGTTCGAATTTAGCCTTGGACATGCCCTGAAAACTCCGTTTTCGTTAACAATTGCCGGTCAATATCGATGCCGGCGCTTTGCCGGCACTGACGACCCGCAGGGGCGTTCCTGCAGGCCGACGTCGAATCTGGTGCCCACGACTGGAATCGAACCAGTGACCTCTCCCTTACCAAGGGAGTGCTCTACCGCCTGAGCTACGCGGGCGCTGTCATCATCCGGGCGACACTGGAGCGGGTGATCGGAATCGAACCGACATCATCAGCTTGGAAGGCTGAGGTTCTACCGTTGAACTACACCCGCCTGACCGTGCCGCAACCCGTCGGATTCCGAAGTGGTGGAGGGGGCAGGATTCGAACCTGCGAAGGCATAGCCAGCAGATTTACAGTCTGCCCTCGTTGACCGCTTGAGTACCCCTCCGCTCGATGCGCTCCGGAAAATCCATCTTCATCGGACGAAGCCCGCAATTTTCGGGCATCTCTCAAGCCAAGTCAAGACCAATCGGAGAAAAACCGGAAGGAATCAGGCCGATGAGTCCGAGACGGTGAAACTCTCGCCGCATCCACACTCGTCGGTGACGTTGGGGTTTTCGAACTCGAACTGCCGATTGAGCCCCTGCTGGGCGAAATCGATGCAGGTTCCGGCCACCAGCGGCAGCGCGTCTTGATCGACGACGATCCGGATGCCGCGATCCTCGAACACGGTATCGCCCTCGTCGACCGACTCGGCCAGCCCCACGTCGTAGGCCCAGCCGGAGCACCCGGTTCGGCGTACACCCACGCGCAGCCCCACCCCGCCCTGGTCGGCGAGAAAGTGCGCGACGCGGTCCGCGGCGGCTTCGGTCAGGGTGATGGCGGTCGAATTCATCATGGATTTGGCACCGTGGGCAGGATTTCCGTCAACGCTTGCACTATTATCTTGCGCCCCGAGATCATTTTTCAATTCCCCGGACACTCTGGATCGATATGCCCAACGCGAGCATCAAGGCCGTAATGGCCGGCGAATACCCCGTCGACACCCCGCTGACCATCGAAGGCTGGGTGCGCACCCGACGCGATTCGAAGGCCGGATTCTCGTTCCTTCACGTCAACGACGGGTCCTGTTTCGGCAATCTGCAGATCGTCGCGCCGAAGGACCTGCCCAATTACGACGACGTGGTGCTGCATCTCACCTCGGGCTGCGCGGTGCGCTGCCACGGGACACTGGTCGAATCCAGGGGGCGCGGCCAGAGCGTCGAGCTGCAGGCCGCGGAAATCGAACTGGTCGGCGGCGTCGAGGATCCGGACACCTACCCGATCCAGCCGAAGCAGCACAGTTACGAATTCCTGCGCTCGGTCGCTCATCTGCGGCCGCGCACCAATACCTTCGGCGCGATCACCCGTGTCCGGCATGCCGCGGCGAAGGCGATCCACGACTATTTCGACGCCCAGGGATACCAGTGGATCAACACGCCGATCATCACTGCCTCCGACGCCGAGGGTGCCGGCGAGTTGTTCCGCGTCAGCACCCTGGACCTGGCCAACCTGCCCCGCGACGAACACGGCGACGTCGATTTCCGCAAGGATTTCTTCGGCCGCGAGACCTTTCTGACCGTCTCCGGCCAGCTCAACGTCGAGGCCTACTGCCTGGCGCTGAGCAAAGTCTACACCTTCGGCCCGACCTTCCGGGCCGAGAACTCCAACACCGCGCGCCACCTTGCGGAATTCTGGATGATCGAGCCGGAGATTGCGTTCGCCGGTCTCGACGAACTGGCGCTGCTTGCCGAAGACTTCCTGAAGACCGTCTTCCGCCAGGTTCTCGATCGCTGCGGCGAAGACATGACCTTCTTCGCCGAACGGATCGAACCGACCGCGATCGAGCGCCTCGAGCGCCTGGTCGAGAGCCCGTTCGTTCGCATGGACTACGCCGAGGCGATCCGCGTCCTGCAGGCCAGTGGCCAGACCTTCGACTATGCGCCCCAGTGGGGCCTGGACCTGCAGACCGAGCACGAGCGTTACCTGACCGAGAAGCATTGCCAGGCCCCGGTGATCGTCGTCAACTACCCGACCGAGATCAAGGCGTTCTACATGCGCCTGAACGACGACGGCAGGACCGTCGCCGCCATGGACGTGCTGGCTCCGGGCATCGGTGAGATCATCGGCGGCAGCCAGCGCGAGGAGCGGCTCGACGTCCTGCAACGCCGGATGGCGCCGGAACAGCTGGAGTCCGGCGCCTACGACTGGTTCCTCGATCTTCGTCGGTATGGCACCGTGCCGCATGCCGGCTTCGGCCTCGGCTTCGAGCGCCTGCTGGCCTACATCACCGGCATGAGCAACATCCGGGACGTGATTCCCTACCCCCGCACGCCCGGCAGCGCTCCGTTCTGATCGGCGGCCGAGCACCGGCCTGAGGCCGGACCAAAAAAAAAGGCGCTGCCCGAAGGCAGCGCCGTCCCCGACCGCCAGGACGCATGCACCGGCCCAAAGGGGCAAGGACCGATGCGCGTCGATGGCCGCCACTAACCCGGCATCGATGCTCCCATGGCCGCCGGGCCCAACAAAACGTGCAGCATTCCGCCGCTGCTGGCGTAACCGTCATTCAAAGACATACCAACCCACCCCCATCCGCTTGACGACGGCCGGCTCTGCCGCGTCGTCCAGCTCGTGGCATTCGTACTCCTCGAGCAGCGCGTTCAGCGTTTCGACATGCTGTTCGAGGATCACCCTGGCCCGGGTTTCGAGCTCGGAATGTCGATCAGCCGGAACGAGCGCGCTGAATCCCTCCTGCTGCAGACGCCTCGCACCGGGCTCGACATCCAGGTTGTGGACGATCGTGGAGGTCAACCGGGCGACCGCGTGCGAGCCGATTTCCAGCGCCGTCTGCTCGGAAGGCCGAAGGGGCTGATAGACCGGGTCGACGAGGTGGACGAGCTCGTCGGCATCGACACGCACGTTGCCGGATTCGACCAGCGCGTCCAGCAGCGTGTGCGCGGTGATGTTGCGGCCCACCGCCCTCGCGGTCAGGGCCTGGAACGTCTTGCCGGGCCCCATGATCGGGAGCGGTGCCGGGTCGCCCTTCCCATCCTTGAATTCGTCGCGGTTCACCCATCGATCGAGGACCACGCTGCCGGCACAGACTTCGATGGCACGGACGACCTCGTCTTCGGGCTCGTGCTCCATCGACGCGATGGTTCGCGTGTCGAGCCCGGTCAGCATGGCCAGCTTGGATCGGGTCACGCGCTGCCCCGGGTGCTTGCGTTCCAGCCAGCGACGCGCTTCCTCGACGTACAGCCGCTTGAGCCGATGGATGACATAGATGCAGGCGACCCGGCCAACGAGAAGGCGAACCAGCGGCCGAAGCATGCGCTCGACCGCGCGGGCGGCGCGTTCGGAGGGCGAGTCGACACTCGGCGAGGCCGTACTCGTCGAGCCGGACGAAGGTTCGGCGGGTCGCGCTGCGGTCATCGGTTCATCGCCCCTCGTCTCCAGGTCGCTGTCGGTCGTCCGGAATTCGCGATGGATCCAGGCCCACCGACTGTCAAACTTGTCCTGCCCGCCGGGTTCACTTCATCGACTCCGACGGGACGCCGTAGTTTTTACAATTGTTTACCATTTTTGTCAATATGCATCGATGCATATTTGCTGAATACTTCAATTTTCCGCCCTGCCGTGGATAATCTCGCGGGTTCCCGAAGACAATTCACGCCATGTCCTTCATCAGCAACCTGTTCGCCGACGCCCGTTTCGACCGCCTGTACCAGCAGCTGGTCAATGAGGAGGACGCGCGCGTGTGCCGCGACATTTCGGACTCCGCTTGCCGGGTCGTGCCGGGAAACTTCCTGCTCCAGATCGCCACGCAGTTCTTCACCAAGCTCGGTGACGCCATCGCCAACCCGAAGACGGTCCTGGCCTGGCTGCTGGCGGCCCTGTCCGCCCCGGCGGTCTTCACGGCGTTCCTGGTGCCGATCCGGGAATCGGGGTCGTTGATCCCTCAGCTCGTGATCGCCAGTTACGTCCGCCGCATGCCGGTACGCAAGTGGGTATTCGTGGTTGGCTCGGTGCTGCAGGCGCTGGCGGTGTTCTCGATGGCAATCGTGGCCGCGACCCTCACCGGGGCAGCCGCGGGGTTCGGATTGCTCGGGACGCTGGTGGTATTCAGCCTGTCGCGCGGGCTGTGTTCGGTGGCCTCGAAGGACGTCCTCGGCAAGACGGTGCCGAAGACCCGGCGCGGCCGGGTCAGCGGCTGGTCGGAAACCCTGGCCGGACTGGTCACGATCGGGATCGGCACCTTCCTGCTGTTTGACGGTGATGGATCGGACACCGCGATCGGCACCTGGGTCCTGCTGCTGACCATCGCCGGCGGCCTGTGGCTGGTCGGCGCCTCGACCTACGCCGCGATCCGCGAGCAACCGGGCGCCACCGAAGGCGGCGGCAACGCCTTGAGCGAAGCGCTGAAGCGGCTGGTCCTGTTGCGCGAGGACGCGCCGTTCCGGCGCTTCGTGATCGCCCGCTCGCTGCTGCTTTGCTCGGCGCTCAGCGCTCCATTCTTCATTCTGCTGGCCCACGAGAATACCGAGGGCGCACTGCTGGTGCTCGGCCTTTTCGTGATCGCCGACGGCGTGGCCTCGCTGATCTCCGCCCCGTTCTGGGGCCGCTTCGCCGACCGCTCCAGCCGCTGGGTCATGGTCATCGCCGGCGCGGCCGCGGCGCTGGTCGGACTGGCCCTGGTCGCGATCGTGCAATTCGGTGGAACGATTGCCGGCGCCAGCTGGCTGTATCCGCTGTTCTTCTTCTTGCTGGCCATCGCCCACGCCGGCGTCCGGATGGGCCGCAAGACCTACGTCGTCGACCTGGCCGGCGGCAACAAACGAACCGACTACGTCGCCGTCAGCAACACGGTCATCGGCGTCGTCCTGCTGATCGCCGGCAGCGTCGGCGCCCTGGCCAACCTGATTTCCGTTTCCGGCGTCATCGTCGTCCTGGCCACCATGGGCCTCGCCGGCGCCTGGCTCTCGTCCCGGCTGCCGGAAGTCACCTGACCGGGCTCAGGTAAAGGTGCTGAGAAAACCTGTTTACCGCAGATGAGCGCGGATGAACGCAGATAAAAGGCGAGGAGTTTTTCGCTAGTCAATCAATGAACAAGGCCGGGCTTCGGGACCAGAAGCGACGCGCTATGCCGGGCAGCAGTTCCAGAGCCAGAAGTGAACGCCGTATCGCACTGATTTTTCAATCTGCGTCCATCTGCATTCATCTGCGGTTTCTTATTGCTTTTCTGCTGACCCGCGCTTGCCGTCAAGCCGCAAACCCCTGCGCCTTGATCCGGTGGATCCGGTCGCGGATGCTGGCGGCCTCTTCGAATTCGAGGTTTTCGGCGGCCTTGAACATGGCTTTTTCCAGCTCGGCGATGCGCTTCGCGGCGTCAGCGGCCGAAAGCGGTTCCTGATCGTAGGCGGCCGCGTCCTCGGCGGTGCGGGCGCGGGACGTCCGGGCATCCTTCCTGCCCCGGCCCTTGCCCTTGGCCCCGGGCGCGTTGTGCGCGTCGGCCATGATGTCGGCGATTTTCTTCTCGATGGTCTTCGGCGTGATGCCGTGCTCGACGTTGAACTCCAGCTGCTTTTCGCGGCGACGCTCGGTTTCGTCGAGTGCGCGCTTCATCGAGTCGGTGATCCTGTCGGCGTAGAGGATCGCCTTGCCGCGCACGTTGCGCGCCGCGCGGCCGATGGTCTGGATCAGCGAGCCCTCCGAGCGCAGGAAGCCCTCCTTGTCCGCATCGAGGATCGCGACCAGCGAGACTTCGGGCAGGTCGAGACCTTCGCGCAGCAGGTTGATACCGACCAGCACATCGAACGCGCCGAGCCGGAGGTCGCGGATGATCTCGACCCGTTCCACGGTGTCGATGTCGGAGTGAAGGTAGCGCACACGCACGTCGTGCTCGGCGAGATATTCGGTCAGGTTCTCGGCCATCCGCTTGGTCAACGTGGTGACGAGGACCCGGTCGCCGGCGCCGACCCGGTCCCGGATTTCGCCGAGCAGGTCATCGACCTGGCTGCCCACCGGCCGGATCTCGGTCTCGGGATCGACCAGCCCGGTCGGGCGCACGACCTGCTCGGCCACCGTCTCGGAGCGCTCGAGTTCCCACTGACGCGGCGTCGCCGACACGTGGATGGCCTGCGGGGCGCGCTCCTCCCACTCCTCGAACTTCAGCGGCCGGTTGTCCAGTGCCGACGGCAGGCGGAACCCGTATTCGACCAGGGTTTCCTTGCGCGCCCGGTCGCCGCGGTACATCCCGCCGATCTGCGGCACGGTCACGTGCGATTCATCGAGAATCAGCAGCGCGTCGTCGGCCAGGTAGTCAAACAGCGTCGGCGGCGGATCGCCGGGCTGGCGCCCCGTGAGGTGCCGCGAGTAGTTCTCGATGCCCTGGCAGTAGCCCAGCTCCATCATCATTTCGAGGTCGAATCGCGTGCGCTGTTCCAGCCGCTGCGCCTCCAGCAGCTTGCCGGCGCCCTTGAGCTGCTCCAGCCGTTCGGCCAGCTCGGCCTTGATCGCCTCGGTGGCGTCCAGCACCACCTGGCGGGGGGTCACGTAGTGGGTCTTGGGGAAGATCGTCAGCTCATCCAGCGTCTCGCGCACCTCGCCGGTCAGCGGATCGAAGCGGCTGATCCGCTCGATCTCGTCGTCGAACAGCTCGATCCGGACGGCCTCTTCATCCGAGTCGCCCGGGAAGACGTCGATCAGCTCGCCGCGGACCCGGTAGGTGCCGCGGCGGAGCTCGAAGTCGTTTCGGGAATACTGCATTTCGGCCAGCCGGCGCAGGATCGTTCGCTGGTCGATCTCGGCGCCCTTCTCCAGCGCCAGCGTCATCTTCAGGAAGCTCGACGGATCGCCGAGGCCGTAGATCGCCGAGACGGTACCCACGATCAACGCATCACGCCGCTCCAGCAGCGCCTTGGTCGCCGACAGGCGCATCTGCTCGATGTGCTCGTTGATCGAGGCGTCCTTCTCGATGAAGGTGTCGGAGGCCGGCACGTAGGCCTCGGGCTGGTAGTAATCGTAGTAACTGACGAAGTACTCGACCGCGTTGTCGGGGAAGAAGGCCTTGAACTCGCCGTACAGCTGCGCGGCCAGGGTCTTGTTCGGCGCCATCACCAGCGTCGGCCGCTGCAGGCGCTCGACGACATTCGCCATCGTGAAGGTCTTGCCGGAACCGGTCACACCGAGCAGCGTCTGGTGCCGGTCGCCCCGCTCCACCGAGGCCGTCAGCGCATCGATTGCAGCCGGCTGATCGCCGGCCGGACGGTAGCTGGACGCCATCCGGAAGCGTCGGTCCTTCGCGCGCTTGGCCATCGTTTTCCCTTGCCGCTGGTTCAACCTCCTATAATTGTGGGCGAGCGCCGGGCAATGCAACGTCGTCCGGCTTCGAGCGTTCGCCATTCCAGTACGGGGAAGTCCAGCCATGTCCATCCGCACCGCCCAGCGCGTCGCCCAGGTCAAACCGTCCGCCACCATCGCGATGTCGATGAAGGCGGCCGAACTCAAGGCCCAGGGCCGCGACATTCTCTCGCTGAGCATGGGTGAGCCGGATTTCGAAACGCCGGACCACATCCAGCAGGCCGCCATCGAGGCGATCCGGGAGGGGCAGACCCGCTACACCGCGGTCGACGGCACCCCGGCGCTGAAGGACGCGATCATCGAGAAATTCCAGCGCGACAACGACCTGGCCTACCAGCGCGACCAGATCCTGGTCTCGACCGGCGCCAAGCAGTCGATCTACAACCTGTTGCAGGCGCTGATCGACCCGGGCGACGAGGTGCTGATCCCGGCCCCGTACTGGGTGTCCTACCCGGACATGGTCCGGCTGGCCGGCGGCGCGCCGGTCACCCTGCACACCACCATGGACAGCGGCTTCCGGATCACGCCGGCCCAGCTACGCTCGGCCGTCACCGAACAGACCCGCCTGCTGATCCTGAACTCGCCCGGCAACCCGACCGGCCGCGCCTACTCGCGCGCCGAACTGGCAGCGCTGGGCGAAGTGCTCGAGGAGTTCCCGCGGGTCGTGATCTGCACCGACGACATCTACGAGCACATCTGGTGGGCCGACGAGCCCTTCCACACCCTGCCGCAGGTCTGCCCGTCGCTGAAGGAACGCACCGTCGTGGTCAACGGCGTCAGCAAGGCCTACGCGATGACCGGCTGGCGGATCGGCTACGCCGCGGGCGATCCGGAGCTGATCAAGCAGATGCGCAAAATCCAGGGCCAGAGCACCTCCAACCCCTGCTCGATCAGCCAGGCCGCCGCCGTGGCCGCGCTGACCGACAGCCAGCTCTGCGTCGAACACATGTGCACCGAGTTCAGGAAGCGTCACGACTGGCTCGTACCGGCGCTGAACGCCCTGCCCGGCCTGTCCTGCACACCGGGCGAAGGCGCGTTCTACGTCTTCATCGACGCCACCGGGGCAATCGAGGCGCTGGGCCTGGACGGCGACGCGGCGCTGTGCGAGTTCCTGCTCGAGGAAACCGGCGTTGCGCTGGTCCCCGGCACCGCATTCGGCGCCCCGGGCCACGCCCGGATCTCTTTCGCCTGCGGTCTCGACACCCTGAAGGACGCGGTCGAGCGCCTGCGGCGGGTGCTGCCGTCCGACGACTGACCGAGCCGCTTTCCGACCGAACGACGAGCGGATTTCCTACACCCGGTCGCGCCGGATTGCCGACGCGCCGGCCCGACCTGAACTTCGATCATGCAGCTCCGGAACCCACGGAGCACCTGCATGCCGAAGACTACCCACGCCTTCACCCTCATCGAGCTGCTGGCCGCACTCGCGCTGTTCGCGATTCTCACCGGGCTGGCCGTGCCGGCCTTCACCGAGCTGGCCCAGAAACAGCGCATCGACGCCACCGCCAATGACCTGGTCGCCCACCTGAACCTGGCCCGGCTGCACGCAGTCACCCGGCGCGAACTCACGCTGATGTGCCCATCGGACGACGGCATCCGGTGCAACGACCGGAATCGTTGGGAATCGGGCTGGATCGTATTCCGCGACCCCGACCGCAACCGCCGGATCGACAACCAAAGCGATCTGCTGCGCGTCGGCAACCCGGCGCAGGGCGTCGAGATCGACTCGGCCGGCCGCTTCCATGTCCGCTACCAGCCCGACGGCACCGCTGGCGGCAGCAACCTGACCCTGAAGATCTGCGATCGCGCCGATCCCGAGCGGGCCCGGGCCGTCATCGTCTCCAACCCCGGCCGCCCGCGCGTCGACGACCTGCCCGGTCACCTCCGCTGCCCGGGCGCCGGCTGAGGAAAAACCCGGTTCTGGCTTGACGAAACCGGTTTCGCATAGGAAAATAGTGGGCTTCCATTCCCCGGTAGCTCAGCTGGTTAGAGCGGGTGACTGTTAATCACTAGGTCGTTGGTTCGAATCCGACCCGGGGAGCCAAACACGAAAACGCCCCGCAGTTCGCTGCGGGGCGTTTTCATTGCGGGTCGGGGCGCGGTCCGATCTACGGCTCGAAACCGTCAGCGAAGATCAGCTCCGGAGCGACTCCGGTCTGGTTGAAGTACCAATCGAAATTGCTCGCCGAGCCCATCTGGACGGTCGCCGAGCTCACTCTTCGATGCCGTCCGGTAATGGTCGTGGTACCCACCGAGCAGAACGCGAAGGCGGTGCCGGTGACCTGGACGGTGATGTCGCAGCCGCTCTGCACGCCGCCGTAGACCAGCTGCAGCTGGTAGTCGTCGGCGGTGCCCTCGGTCTCGTCGAGTCCGGAGGCCGCCAGCCGGATCATCGCGACGTCGTCGACGCCGAGCTGGCGCTGGTCCTCGTCGAAGAACGCGCCCTGCTGCATCACCGCTTCGCTGTCCGGAAAGCCGAGCGCCGCGCCGACGGTCCGGTCCGGGTTCGCGGCGAAGGTATCGCCGGGCGGCAGGTCGGCAAGGTCGATGGCGTAGTTCGAGACGTCGACCGGCTCGGTGAGCACGAACGGGTTGTTCGACGGATTGAACCAGTGCAGGTTGATGTCGTCGCCGCGCAGGTCGTCGGCCGAGCCCCTGATGCCGTCGGCACCGGGGTCGAGGTCGAACGTACCGTTCGCGCCCTGGCCGGCCTTTGTGTAGTTGAAATCCGAAGGGGGCAGCCCCGACTCGGTGGCCGCGTTCGGGTGGGCCAGGCCGATGCAGTGGCCGATCTCGTGGACCATCGTCGATTCGAAATCGATTTGCCCCGCCGGGATGTCGTTGCTGCCGCCGAGGAACAGGTTCGGGCTGACCGGCGTGAGCTGGTTCCAGTTGAAGATCGAATTCTCGACCGAGACCTCCATGTCGGTGATCGATTCGCTGGTCGGGGCGATGCAGACCGAGACTTCGAGCACGCCGCCGGTGCCGGTATATCCGCTGGGGTGCGTGATCCGGTCGGGGAAGCTGCCGCTGGAAGAAATGTAGGCTCCGGCCAGTGCAATACCGCTGGTGCCGGCCAGGCCGGCGACGACCAGGGCGCGGCCGACCGGCGCAATCTTCAGTCGACGGCTCATCGCTCACCCTCCGGCGCCTGCGCATTCATCAGGTCGAACAGCGACACTTCGAGATCGTGCAGCCGCTGGAGCCGAGGATCGTCGCCGAACCGGGCCGCCCAGGCTTCCAGCGACACCGCGGTGACCTGCTGCATCGGCCCGCGCGCCTCGTCGACCAGCGCGAACCGGGAGAATTCGGGATCGGTGACGGTCCACTCTTCGTTCGAAGCCCGGCGCTGGACGTCGTCATGGAGCTGGTCGGTATCCGTATACGCCGACTCGAACGCCTCGCGCAGCGCCAGGTAGCGGCGCGGCGACACCTGGAATTCGTGGCGCCCCGACCAGGTCATGAACTCGGGACGTTCGACCACCAGCCGGCCGTCGGGAGCGAGCTCGATCCGCAGCGTGTTGTCGGCTTCCGCAATCATCGAGAATTCGCGCTCGTACACGAGCGTCTGGGCCGCGAGGCCCGAAGACAGCAGAAGCAGCATCCCAACGATGCCTGCGCTGAGGCGGAACGACATGGCGAATCTCCGTGATGGCCAGTCGTCAAGATACCCCGGTGTCGGCTACGGCGACAATCACCATCTGGGTGATCGCCGTCACACCTCCGGCCGCAGATACGGGAACAGAAGCACGTCGCGGATGGAGGCGGAGTCGGTGAACAGCATGACCAGCCGGTCGATTCCGATGCCCTCGCCCGCCGTCGGCGGCATGCCGTACTCCAGCGCGCGGATGTAGTCGGCGTCGTAGTGCATGGCCTCGGCGTCGCCGGCGTCCTTGGCCGCGACCTGGGCGCGGAAGCGCTCGGCCTGGTCTTCCGGGTCGTTGAGCTCGGAGAAGCCGTTGGCGATTTCGCGGCCGGCGATGAACAGCTCGAAACGGTCCGTGACCTCCGAATCCTGGTCGTTGCGGCGCGACAGGGGTGAGACTTCGGTCGGGTACTCGATGATGAAGGTCGGCTGGACCAGGTTCTCCTCGGCGGTCTTCTCGAAGATTTCCAACAGCAGCTTGCCCCAGCCCCAGTCCTGCTCGGTGTGGATGCCGAGGTCGGCGCAGGCCTTGGCCAGCACGGCGCGGTCACGCAGGTCGGCGTCCTTCAGTTCCGGGTAGTACTCGCGAACAGCATCGGCCACGCTCAGGCGGCGGAAGTCGGGGCCGAAGTCGATGTCCTCGCCCTGGTAATCGACCTTGGCGCCGTCGTACCCCAGGTCCTCGGCCAGCTGACGCAACAGCATCTCGGTCAGGTCCATCAGGTCGTTGTAGTCGGCGTAGGCCCAGTAGAACTCCAGCATGGTGAACTCGGGGTTGTGCCGGGTCGACACGCCCTCGTTGCGGAAATTGCGGTTGATCTCGTAGACCCGCTCGAAGCCGCCGACGACGAGTCGTTTCAGATGCAGCTCGGGCGCGACGCGCAGGTACAGTTCCATGTCCAGCGCGTTGTGGTGGGTCTTGAACGGCCGCGCGGTGGCGCCGCCCGGCAGGTGGTGCATCATCGGCGTCTCGACTTCGAGGAAACCGCGCGCCTCGAAGAACGCACGGATGCCGGCGATCAGCTTCGCGCGGATCTCGAAGGTGCGGCGAACGTCCGGGTTGGCGATCAGGTCGACGTAGCGCTGGCGATAGCGGGTCTCCTGGTCCTGCAATCCGTGCCATTTCTCCGGCAGCGGTCGCAACGACTTGACCAGCAGCTGCAGGTCGTCGGCATGCACGCTGAGCTCGCCGGTCTTCGTGCGCATCAGTACGCCGGAGGCGCCGACGATGTCGCCGATGTCCCACTGCTTGAAAGCCTGGTAAACGCCCTCGGGCAGGTCGTCGCGACGCAGGTACAGCTGGATGCGTTGCCCGGACCCGTCCTGGATGTGCACGAAGGCCGCCTTGCCCATGATCCGCCGCGACACCATGCGCCCGGCCACCGACGCCGGAATCCTGTCGGCTTCGAGCTTTTCCTGTGAATAGGCCTCGGCATCGCCGTACTCCGCCAGCAGCGCATCGGCACGATGCTCGGGCCGGAACGTGTTCGGGAACGCCTGGCCCTGCTCACGCAGGTCGTCCAGCTTCGCACGACGCTCGGCGATCAGGCGGTTCTCGTCGACATGCTCTTCGGTGGTGTTCTGGTCAGTCATAGTTCGAGCCTTGATTCATTTCTTACCGCAGATGGACGCGAATGAACGCAGATGAAAAACGAAACGTCAGTGACTGGCGGAAAGGCCCTTTGACTTCAATTGACGCCCCAGTGTTCTCTTTTCTCTTCTTTTTTCTCGTCCTTATCTGCGTTCATCCGCGGTCGATTCGTTTTACTCAAGCCCCGCCTTCAGCGATGCGGCGACGAATTCGTCGAGGTCGCCGTCGAGGACTTTCTGGGTGTCGGCGCGTTCGACGCCGGTGCGGAGATCCTTGATCCGCGACTGGTCGAGGACATAGTTGCGGATCTGGCTGCCCCAGCCGATGTCGGCCTTCTCTTCCTCGGCGGCCTGGGCCTTCTCGCGCTGTTTCTGGAGCTCGAGTTCGTAGAGCTTGGCACGCAGCTGACCCATCGCGCGGTCCTTGTTCTTGTGCTGCGAGCGGTCGGTCTGGCACTGGACGACGGTCCCGGTGGGCTCGTGCGTGATGCGCACGGCCGACTCGGTCCGGTTGACGTGCTGACCGCCGGCGCCGGAGGCGCGATAGACGTCGATGCGAAGGTCGCTGGGATCGATGTCGATCTCGATCGACTCGTCGATTTCAGGCGACACGAACACCGACGCGAACGAGGTATGGCGACGATTCCCGGAGTCGAACGGCGACTTGCGGACCAGCCGGTGCACACCGGTCTCGGTCCGGCACCAGCCGTAGGCGAATTCACCCTCGATGCGCACCGTCGCGCTCTTGACCCCGGCCACTTCACCAGCCGAGACCTCCAGCAGTTCGGCGCCCCAGCCGCGCGACTCGGCCCAGCGCAGGTACATTCGCAGCAGCATCTCGGCCCAGTCCTGGGCCTCG
>CAZJSH010000081.1:0-13349 GCA_964548715.1 uncultured Halomonas sp.
CACCGTTGCGGTGCGCGCTCAGGCGTCGTCGAGCTTCCGTGTCAGCGTGTTGCGCCCGATACCGAGCCGCTCGGCGGCCTCGGCGCGCCGGCCGCCGGTCGCCTTCAGGGCTTCGTCGATCAGGACCTGTTCGGCGCGTTCGACGGCGTCGCGCATCAAGTCACGATCGCCGGCGGCCAGACGGACGCGCGCCCAGGCGCGCAGGGCCCGGGTCCAGTCGACGTCCTCGGCCGGCCGATCGAGGTCCAGGTCGGCCACGTCCAGCCGCGGCCCGGGCACCAGCGCGGTCCAGCGGCGGCAGCGGTTGACCAGCTCCCGCACGTTGCCGGGCCAGGGATGCGCGAGCAGGCGTCGGCGCGCGGCGTCGGTGAGCTGACGCGGCAGGTCGCCGACCTCTGCGGCCGCATGCGCCAGGAAATGATCAAGCAGCGGACCGATGTCCTCGGGTCGCTCGCGCAACGGCGGCACCGTCAACGGCACGACGTTCAGGCGGTGGTACAGGTCCTCGCGAAATTCGCCGGACGCGACCGCCTGCTCCAGGTCGCGGTGAGTGGCGGCGACGATGCGGACGTCGACCCGGACCGGCGCTCGACCACCGAGGCGGTAGAACGCGCCGTCGTCGAGCACCCGCAGCAACCGCGACTGAAGCGCGGTCGGCATCTCGCCGATTTCGTCGAGGAACAGCGTGCCGCCATCGGCCTGTTCGAAATAGCCGGCGCGCGCCGCGTCCGCGCCGCTGAACGCCCCCTTCTCGTGACCGAACAGTTCGGACTCGAGCAGGTCGGCCGGCAGCGCCGCCACGTTGAGCGCAACGAACGCCTCGTCGGCCCGCGGCGACGAGGCGTGCAGCGCCCGGGCGATCCGTTCCTTGCCGCTTCCCGACTCGCCGCGCAGCAGCACGCTCAACGAGCTGCCGGCCAGCCGGCCGATCGCGCGGAACAGCGCACGCATGATCGGGCTCTCCCCGACCAGGTCGGCCGGCGTCTCGGCCGGCGCGGACACCGGCTCGCCGCGGCGCGTGGCCAGCGCACGGTCGATCCGGTCCACGACTTCATCCAGATCGAAGGGCTTGGGCAGGAAGTCGAACGCACCGCGCTTCAGTGCATCGACGGTGCTGTCGAGATCGGCGTAGGCACTCATCACGATCACCGGCGCATCGATCCGTTCGATCAGCACGTCGCCCGACGCGCCCGGCATCCGGAGATCGGTCAGGACCGCGTCCGGCGCTTGCTCGTCCAGCGCCTCGAGCGCGGCCTCGGCCGATTCGAAGGTCCGGCAGGTCCGCTCCTCAGCGGCCACGGCGTGACTCAGCACGCGGCGGATCGACGCGTCGTCGTCGACGATCCAGACGATGGGGCGATCGGCGCTCATCGAGTCATTCTAGCGAGTCCGGGCGGTTCGCCTCGTTCGCTTCGGGCCGGCGCTCAACCGGCAGCAGGACCCGGAACACGGTCCGCTCGCCGCGGCGCTCGTGGTCGATGTCGCCGCCGTGACGGTCGACCAGATCCTGCGCCACGGCCAGGCCCAGGCCCGTGCCGTCCGGCCGACCGCTGACCAACGGAAAGAACAGCGAGTCGGCGAGCTCGTCGGGCACGCCGGGACCGTCGTCCTCGATCTCGATCGCCACGGCCAGGCGACAGCGATGCACGCCCAGCGTGACGCCGGGGGCCGCCCGCGTGCGGAAGACCAGCCTGCCGGCGCCGGCCTCGATCGCATTGCGGGCCAGGTTCAGGAACACCTGCTGCAACCGCGCCTCGTCGATCCGCACCCGCGGAAGGCTCGGATCGTAGTCGCGCTCCAGCGCCACCGGTGCGGCTTCGGCCTGCAGCAGCCGAACCACCCGGTCGAGGGGTGCATGCAGGTTCGCTTCGATCGCCGTGACCGGTCGCGCGCCGCCGAGCAGCTGCTCGACCAGCGCCTCCAGCCGGTCGACCTCGTCACCGATGATCCCGACCAGTTCACGGCCGGTGTCGTCGAGCTCGCGGCGCGTCAGCAGCTGCGCTGCGCCGCGCAGGCCGGCCAGCGGATTGCGGATTTCGTGCGCCAGCTGCTGGACGACGCGCTTCGACAGCGCGCGGCGCGCCTCGCGCGATCGATCGAGCATCGCCCGGCGGCGGGGCGCGGCGTCCTGCAGTTCGAGCAGCACACCCCCGTCGGGAAGGCGGGCGGCGCGCGCGTCCAGCCACTCGGCCCCGCCGGGCAGCGTCCAGCGCAGATCCTGGGAGGCCACGCCCCGGCCTTCGGCCACGGCCCGGTCGCACAACGCCTGCAGGCCCGACCCATCGATCGCCTCGGCCAGCGCGGAATCCACCGCCGCTCGCGCCGCCGAGACCGCCAGCAGGTCCTCGGCCGCGGCGTTCATCCGACGGATCGTGCCCGCGGCATCGACATGCACCAGCGCCGTCTGGAGACGGTCCAGCCAGGCGGCATCGGCGTCGGAACTCTCGGTCGGCACGGCAGCGGGATCGGGGGGGGGGTGTTGGTTCGAGCATAGTCGATGCACGGACGCGACGACGATCTGCGATCATTCACACATGGATGATTCGAGCGCACCCCGTTTCCCGTGGACCGCCTGGCTGGCGACCAGCGCAGTGACCCTGGTCCTGGCCTGCCTCGCGTGGGCCTGGATCGACTGGCGCTATGTCAAGGAACTCTGGCCCGTCGACGCGATGGTCCGCGCCAACGTCTACATGTTCTGGACCCTCTCGATCGGTACACTCTTCGTGCAGTACTGGGCACTGCGAAGCCAGAGCCCCGGACGTCAAACCCTCGGCGCGCTAAGCAGCGCCATCGGCGTGACCCTGCTCTGGCTGGTGCTGATCAGCACGGTCGGCGACTGGTTCCACGTCAGGATCGGCGGCGTGCTCGGGTAAGCCCCTCGCTCCACGCGTAGGAAAATTCCGTATTGAGGTCGTGGTGCCCGATTGGGTACCCTCCACCCGGGTGCTGGTGGAGAGGGAACGCGCGGCTCGAACCACGGGCTGACGCTCCAGCCCAGCGGCACGATGTCGAACGAACCGGGAGATGGGAACCATGCGAATTGTCCTGCTGTTCCTGCTGTTCCTGCTGCTGAGCTGGAGCGGCTTGGCAGCGGCGAAGGTGAGTTTCGAGCTGGCCGAGCGTGCGCTGCAAGGCGACCTCGACGCGGCCGAGCAATTACTCGACCAGCACCGTGACAACAACTCCGTCCGAATCATTGCGGCCTCCGCCCTGCAGACCTCCGGAGCGCACGGGCGCGCACTCGCCCTGCTCGAGGACGCGATGCGTAACGGGTCCCGCACTGCGCTGTGGGCGCGGGTCGTACACCATATCGAACAGCGGGAGTGGATCGAAGGCTACGCTTGGGGCCGGCTGGCGATGTTGATCGAAAAACACGACCACGATTCGGAAATCGACGAGGAGGCCTGGCCATTGGAATGGACCTGGCAATTCACGCAGCGCGCCGCGCGGAATCTTCGCGAGTCGGAGTTTCCGGAGGCCGATCGGCAAACCGAGGCGATTGTCGGTCAATGGTACGGACCGCTCACGGCAGAGAGGGATTTCGACCCCGCCGATGCCCCGGTCTTTCTCGAGCGACGCGCTCCAATCTATCCGCGCGACGAAGCCTACGCGCGCGAGACCGGTTGGTCGCTTCTGATGCTGCAGTTCGAGCGCGATGGCACGGTTTCACGCGTCATGCCGATCGTCCAGACCCATCGAGATTTCGGTCAACGGGCAGCCGCTGCGCTCGAAGACTGGGTCATCGACCCCTCGTCACTGGAAGCGGACGACTTCGATCGGATGTTCATGCAGACGGTCGAATTCAGTCTTGAGAACTGATCGTGCGCCTCGTTCTTCTTTATCTGGCGATCCTGATCTCGATCACTGCGACACGGCCGATCCCGGCCACCGAGGTCGAATTGACCGCGAGCGAGCGGATCGTCCTCACCCGACAGGCACTGTCGGGCGATCTCGAAGCGCTCGACCGGCTCGAAACCGACGATGCAGCCAGTCGCTGGGGCCTGCTGGTGCGCGGCTACGCACTCCAGGCGGCCGGCCGATTCGATGAGGCGTTCGCGGCCTGGGAACGTTCGGCAGAACTCGGCTTGCGGCTGGCGGCAAGCGCCCTGGCCGCGCATCATTACGAACGGCGGAACTGGATGGAAGCCTACGCCTGGGCGCGTTTGGTCATGGAGGTCGAGGCCGCGTTGACCGACGGCGATCTGGACGACCTGCGCGGTGGCTGGGCGCTGTACACGGCCGTCCACGCAGCCGAAGGTCTCGACGAAGATCAGCACCGCGCGGCGGATGCGCTCGCGGCAGAACGCGTGGAGCAGCACCTGGCCGCCATGATCTCGCCCGACGACGTGGGTTCGCAAAGCGAGGACCCGCCCCTCGATCTCGACGTCGTCCAGCGAACCCGGCCCAACTACCCCCGTTCGCTGGCGGAGAACGGTGTGCCGGGCTGGTCGTACGTCCAGTTCGAGATCCTGGCGAACGGCCGGGTCGGCGAGACCGTGGCCATCGGCGCGTCCCACGATCGCTTCGCACGCGCGGCCGTGCGGGCCATCCGGAAATGGCGCTTCAATGTCGATGCAATGGACGAGCTGCCCGGGACCGGCTTTCAGCAGATCGACTTCACCCTGCGGCGTTGATCAACCGGCCCCCGAAGCCAGCCGGTCCACTCTCAGCCGCTCGCGCTCGTCGAACAACCGACGCGAGGCGGCCGACACCGCCGCCAGCGTGCCGAAACCGGTGCCGGCAGCGACGGTGAACATGATCAGGATCTGGTACTTGACGGCCAGCGCCGGCGAGGTACCGGCCAGGATCTGACCGGTCATCATGCCCGGAAGGCTGACGATTCCGGCCGCGGCCATCGCGTTGACGATCGGGATCAGGCCCGATCGGGTGGCGTCGCGGCGGATTTCGCCGATCGCCTCCTGCCACGGCTGACCGAGCATCAGGCGGTTCTCGATCAGCGCGCGCTGGCGCCAGACCCCTTCGGTCAGTCGGTCCAGTCCCAAGGCCACGCCGGTCATGGTGTTGCCGAGCAGCATGCCGAGCAGCGGGATCGCGTACTGCGGCCGGTACCAGGGCTCGGGACCGATCACCACCGTCAGCGCCAGCACGGTCACGCTGAACGCCGAAACGAACATCGATACCGTGCCGATACCGAAGGCCCAGCCGCCGACCAGCCGATGCTTCTGCCGGGCCATCACCTCGCGCCCGGCGGCCAGCAGCATGACCACTCCCATCAGCGCGACCCACAGCGGCCCCTCGAGCGCGAACAGGGTCTCCAGGACCAGCCCGATCAGGGCCAGCTGGACCACCGTGCGCAGCGCCGCGACCAGCAGCGAACGCGTCATGCCGAGCCGGGCCAGGGCCGTGACCGCACCGAGGGCCAGCACCAGCAGCGCGGCCAGCGCCAGGTCCCCATAGGACAGCTCGATCACGCTCATCGAACGAGCTCCGCGCCCTCGAGGCCGATCCGGAGGTGCCGGTCGGCCACCCGCTCGATCTGCGCCCGGTCGTGGGCGACCCACAGCGTCGGCAGGCCGTGTTGACGGATTCGGGCGCGCAGCCAGGCTTCGACCCGCTCGACCGAGGCCTCGTCGAGGTTTGCGGTCGGCTCGTCAAGCAGCAGTGCATCGGGGACTCGGGCCAGCGCGCGGATCAGCGCCAGGCGCTGCTTCTCGCCGGACGACAGCCGGGACACCGCCCAATCGAGCGCGTCCGAGGGCAGCCCCAGCGCGTCGAGGTCGCCGGAAACGTCGTTCTCGAAATGCGCCCCGACCGCATCGTGCCACCACTGGCTCTCGGCCGGCACCAGCATCACCCGCCGGCGCCACGCGTGCGCCGGCATCGAATCGGCCGGCTCGTTGCCGAGCGACACCCGGCCCTCGTGCGGATCCACGTCTGCGACCGCGCGCAGCATTCGAGACTTGCCGCTGCCCGACGCCCCGGAGATCACGACCACTTCGCCCGGCGCGACCTCGAGATCGAACGGCGGCAACTCGCCCGCAGCCAGCCCGAGCAGGCGCAGCGGCAAACGGACCGCGTCGCTCACGCGGTCAACCCAGCAATGCCTCGGCCGCGGCCTTGACGCGCTTCTCGTCCGGCAGCATCAACCCGGCGGCGTCACCGAGCGGGATGTAGCAGTCGACGCCGGTCACGCGGCGGATCGGCCGGTCGGCCGCGCCGTGTTCGACCAGGCCGGTGACCAGCCCTTCGCCGATGCCGCCGTCCGGGCGGCCCTCGTCGAGCACCAGCACCGCCGAGCAGGCCTTCGCGTGCTCGGCGACGGCCGCAATGTTCAGCGGCTTCAACCAGCGCAGGTCGAGCACGCGAGTCGCGATGCCGCGCGATTCGGCCAGGTCCTTCGCCACGCGCAGCGCCATCGGCACGCCGTTGCCGTAGGTGGCGATCAGCAGGTCGGTCGCGTCCTCCTCGTAGATGCGGGGTGCGAAGGGCTCGAGGAACTCGCTGGGCGACGGGTAGGCAAAGCTCCACTGCCCGTCGTCCTTTTCGTACAGGTCCTTGGTCATGTACAGCGCGATCGGCTCGATGATCGCGGTCACGCGGCCGTCGACGGTGGCGAGCGCGGCCAGCGTGCGCAGCATCCGGGCCGCGTCGTCGCCCCGGGACGGGCAGCCGACGACCAGGCCCGGGATGTCGCGCAGCGCAGTCACCGAGTTGTCGTTGTGGAAGTGGCCGCCGAAGCCCTTCTGGTAGCCGAGCCCGGCGATCCGCGCGACCATCGGGTTGCGGAACCGGTCATTGGAAAAGTACTGCAGCGAGCAGGCCTCGCCGCGAACCTGGTCGCAGGCGTTGTGGAAGTAGGCCAGGTACTGGATTTCGGGAATCGGCAGGTAGCCCATCGCGCCGTAGCCCTGGGCCAGGCCCAGGATGGTGGTCTCGTCGAGCAGCGTGTTGAATACGCGGGCCCGGCCGAAGCGCTTCCACAGGCCCTTGGTGATCGTGTACACCCCGCCCTTGCGCGCCACGTCCTCGCCGAAGGCCAGCGCCTCCGGGTACTTCAGCAGCAGGTCGTGCAGCGCGCGGTTGATCTGGATTGCCATGTGCTTCGGTGCGTCGTCTTCCGGCAGCCGACCGAAGCTCTCCTGCCGGAGCGACTGCGGAATCGTGCGTCCGGCCTCGTTGGCGACCTCGTCCGGCGAGTACGGCGCCAGCGGCCGGATCACGTCGTCGACAGTGGTCAGCCGCGGCTTCGCATCCGCTCGATCGGCCTCGTCCAGGCACTGCCTCCGCAGCGCCTCGTAGCGCTCGCGGATGCGCCCCGGCGTGGTCAGGCCGCGGGCCACCAGCCGGGTGGCCGAGACCAGCAGCGGATCCAGCCGCTCCTGCTGTTCGAGTTCGTCGGCCGGCCGGTACTCGATCTCGAAGTCGGTGCCGGCGTGGCCCATCAGGCGGGTGGTATTCAGGTGCAGGAACACCGGCCGGCGACGGCCGCGGCAGAAGGCCACCGCGTCCTGCACCGGATCCCAACCCGTGGCCAGGTCCAGCCCGTCGGCGTAGCGGTACTCCAGTCCGTAGCGCGCGGCCATCGATCGGGCAATCCACTGCGACGGCGTCGGCACCGAGATGCCGACGCGGTTGTCCTCGCAGACGAACAGGATCGGCAGCGGAAGGCTCTGGTGCGCGGTCCAGGCGGCGGTGTTGAAGGCCGACTGGGCCGTGGCGTGGTTGGTGCTGGCATCGCCGAAGCTGCAGACCACGATCGCATCGTCGGGCACGGGCAGCTCGTGGTCGATGCGCTTGCCGTGCGTGATCGCCAACGCGGTGCCGACCGCCTTGGGCAGGTGGCTGGCGATGGTCGAGGTCTGCGGCAGGATCCAAAGCCCGCGATGGCCCCAGACCTTGTGGCGACCGCCGGAGGCCACGTCATCCCGGGCCGCCGCGAACGACAGGCAGGTGTCGTGGATGAAATCGGCGTCGGCGTCCTTCCGGTAGCGCTCGGCGACGAACGCCCCGGAGCGATAGTGCAGGAAGGCCGGGTCGGTCGCACGCGTGGCCCGGCCGACCATCGCGTTGCCCTCGTGGCCCGACGAGCCGATGGTGTAGAAGACCTTGTTTTCCTGGCGCTTGACCCGGGCCATCAGGTCGAGCTGGCGCGAGGCCAGCTGGCTGTCGAACAGCTCGAGCAGATCCGAATCATCGGTTCCCGGCGTTTCGCGACGCGGCGGGTCACGCTCCAGCGCATCGAGGTGGTCGACGAATTGCCGATCGACGACCTCGGCGCGGTTCAGCTGGCGGGCACGAGACTGGCTCATGCGGACTCCCTGGTTGAAAGACGGTCTCCCGTAGCGCGGATTGTAAAGGCGCCTCGGTTCCGGCACACGCCGCTGCACCGCTTCGACCGGCTAGGATGCAGACACGCTCCCGACCCCGATCCGCCATGTCGTCGATCCACATCCTCGCCGTCCTGCTCGCCGTCGTCGCCGCTGCCGACTGGCTCGGCCGCAAGCCCGGCGGCCGCGTCCTCGGCGGCGCGCTGCTGGTCATCGTGCTGGCCGCTATCCTGGCCAATGTCGGCGTGATCCCGCTGGCGTCGGCGAACGTGCCGGTCTACAACCAGCTGCTCGGCACGCTGGCGCCGATCTCGATCTTCTGGCTGCTGCTCGACGCGAAGCTCGGCTCGCTGAAACAGGCCGGCGGGCCGATGCTGGGCCTGTTCGCGATCGCCGCCGTCGGCACCGTGCTCGGCGTGGTCGTCGCCGGCCTGCTGCTCGGCGCGCCGGACTGGATGGGCGAGTGGTACGGCCCGCTGTCGGGCATGTTCGCGGCCACCTACATCGGCGGCGGCGCCAACTTCAACGCACTGGCCATCCACTACGAGGTCTACGAGGCCGGCAACCTGTACGCCGCCTCGGCCGTAGCCGACCACGTCATGACCGTAGTCTGGATCGCGCTGCTGCTGGCCTTTCCGAGGCTGGTCCGCGGCCTGCTGCCGAAGGTCGACGCGACGCAACAGGCCGATGATCCGGACGCGCCGCGCCACACACCCGGCAAACCCGGCCTGACCGACCTGGCCATGCTCGGCGCACTGGGCGTCGGCGCGTTCGTCGTCTCCGATGCGCTGGCGGCGTGGAGCGCCGGGGCGCTCGGCATCGCGATCCCGTCGATCCTGATCCTGACCACGCTGGCACTGATCCTGGCCCAGTTCGAGACCGTAGCGAACCTCCGTGGCACCCAGGTGCTCGGCATGTACGGCGCCTACCTGTTCCTGGCCGCACTCGCCGCGTACTGCGAAGTCGCCGCGCTCGGCGCGCTGGGCTGGCTGGGCATCAAGCTGCTGGCCTTCGTCGTGCTGCTGATCGTCATCCACGGCGCGGTCGTCGTCCTGGGCGGCCGGCTGCTGAAGATGTCCGCCGAGACCACCGCCGTCGTCTCGGCCACCACCGTCGGGGGCTCCACCGTCGTGCTGCCGCTGGTCGAGAAGTTCGGCCGTCCCGACCTGCTGCTGCCCGGCGTCGTGCTCGGCACGCTGGGCAACCTTCTCGGGACCTACATCGGGTTCATGCTGGTGTGGGCGCTCGCCTGAGGCCGACGTGAACGAACTGCCGATCGACCCGCTGCTTCCGCGCCTGCGCGAAACGCTGGCCGACGTATCCTGTGTGCTGCTGCAGGCCCCGCCCGGGGCCGGCAAGACCACGCGGGTGCCGCCGGCGCTGCTCGACGCCGACTGGCGGAACGGCAGGAAGATCGTGATGCTCGAACCCCGGCGGCTGGCCGCTCGGGCCGCGGCGCGTTTCATGGCCGGGCAGTTGAACGAAGCCGTCGGCAAGACGGTCGGATTCCGGACGCGGCTGGAGTCAAAGGTTTCCGGCGACACCGTCATCGAGGTGGTCACAGAGGGCATCCTGCTGCGCCGGCTCCAGGCCGACCCCGAACTGGCCGACGTCGCCTGCGTGCTGTTCGACGAATTCCACGAGCGGTCGCTCAACGCGGACCTGGGGCTGGCGCTGGTGCGCGAAACCCAGGGCGCGCTGCGGCCCGATCTGCGCGTAGTGGTGATGTCGGCCACGCTGGACACGGCGCCGCTGGCGACGCTGCTCGACAACGCACCGGTGCTGACCAGCGAAGGCCGCAGCTTTCCAGTCGAAGCGACCTACCGGCCGCCGCGACGGGACAGCCGGCTCGAAGATGCTGCGGCTGCTGCGGTTCGAGACGCGCTGGAGGCCGAACCCGGCTCGGTGCTGGTGTTCCTGCCCGGCGTCGGCGAGATCAAGCGCGTCGAGGAACGGCTGAGCAACACGCTGCCCGACGACACCGAACTCTGCCCGCTCTACGGCGCGCTGAACCCGGCTCAGCAGGACGCAGCGATCTCCCGGGCGCCCGAGGGCCGGCGCAAGGTCGTGCTGGCCACGGCCATCGCCGAGACCAGCCTGACCATCGAGGGCGTACGGATCGTGATCGACGCCGGGCTGGAGCGACGCCCGCGCTTCGACCCCGGATCAGGCATGACCCGGCTGGTGACCGAGCGCGTGTCGAAATCGTCTGCCGAGCAGCGCCGTGGCCGGGCCGGCCGGATCGAGCCGGGTCACTGCATCCGGCTGTGGAGCGAGGGCGAACAGGCGCGACTGAAACCACACTCGGCGCCGGAAATTCTGGACGCGGACCTGGCACCGACGGTGCTGCAGCTGGCCCAGTGGGGAGCGACCGACCCGAGCGAACTCGACTGGCTGGACCCGCCGCCGCGCGCGCACTGGGACCAGGCCGTCGACCTGCTGAAATCGTTCGGCGCACTGGACGACGGGGGACGGATCACCGCGCACGGCCGCGCCCTGCTCGAGCCCGGCCTGGATCCGCGCCTGGCCCAGCTGCTGGTCGGCGGCCGCGAGCGGAACCTGGGCCGGACGGCCGCGGCGCTGGCCGCGCTGCTGTCGGATCGCGACCCGATGCCGCGGGGCGCCGGCAGCGACCTCGAGCTGCGGCTGAAGGCGCTGGACGGGCGCGCGGGTGCAGGCGCGCACCGCGGGCGGCTGCAGCAGGCGAAGCAGTTGATGAAGCGCCTGTCCCGTTCCATCGACCGCGATCGCGTCGACCCGCACGCCTCCGGCCGGCTGCTGGCGCTGGCCTGGCCGGACCGGATCGCGATGCGCCGCCCCGGGGGACCGGCGCGTTTTCAATTGGCCAACGGCCGCGGTGCGTGGCTGGCCGACGACGACCCACTCGCCGGATCGGAGTTCCTGGTCGCCGCCGAGCTGGACGGCCGCGAGCGCGAGGCGAAGATCTTCCTCGCCGCCCGGGTCATGCGCGATGAGCTGGAGGCCGAACCGGCGCTGAAGGTCGAAACCGTCGAGGTGTCCGGCTGGAACGAGAAACGCGGTACGGTCGTGGTCCGGAAGCAGCGCCGACTCGGCGCGCTCGTGCTCGAAGAATCCGTCGAACCGGCGCGCGATGCCGAAGCGGTCCGGAGCGGCCTCCTCGAAGCCGTCCGTCAGCGCGGCCTGAACGCGCTGGATGGTGCGGCGAAGACCAGGGCCTTCCGCCAGCGCATCGAGTGGCTGCGCCGCCACGGTCGGGACGACTGGCCTGCCTTCGACGACGCCTCGCTGCTGGCCGAGCTCGAGGACTGGCTCGGCCCCTTCCTGCCCGGCATCACGCGCTGGAGGGACCTGGCCGCGCTGGACCTGCGGCCGGCGCTGGAGCACAGGCTGGGCCACCCGAACAAGGCCGTGCTCGACCGCGAAGCGCCGGTTGCAATGGAGGTCCCCGAGGGCTCGCGCCTCCGGCTCGACTACGGCGCCGAGCCCGGCCCGGCGCTGAAGGTCAGGCTGCAGGCCGTGTTCGGCTGGACCGAAACCCCGAAGGTCGCCAACGGCCGCACGCCGGTGGTACTGCACCTGCTCTCGCCCGCGCAGCGGCCGGTCGCGGTCACGTCCGACCTGGCCAGCTTCTGGGCCAACGCCTATCCCGACGTGGTCCGGGACATGCGCGGACGGTACCCGAAGCACCCCTGGCCGGACGACCCGCTGAGCGCGGATGCCACGATGCGCACGAAGCGGCACGGCACGGCGCCGGATCGACGAAAATAGCGGCCTTCCCTCTCAACCGGAGCGCGCCCGTGAAGCTTCTGCAGGTCATCACCACCGGCGGCACGATCGACAAGATCTACTACGACGAAAAGTCCGACTACCAGATCGGCGAGCCGGAGATCGCGCGCATCCTCAGCGACATGAAGGTCGCCTTCCGGGTCCAGGTCCAGCCGCTGCTCAGAAAGGACTCGCTGCAGCTCAACGACGATGACCGGGAACTGATCCGCCGGGCGGTCGAATCCTCGGAGGCGAAGCACATCCTGATCACCCACGGCACCGACACCATGACCGACACGGCGAAGGTGCTCGAAAGCGTCCAGGACAAGGTCATCGTGCTGACCGGCGCGCTGAACCCGGCCCGGTTCATCGGTTCCGACGCGGTGTTCAACATCGGCTGCGCCGTGGGCGCCGTGCAGGCGCTCGATCCGGGCGTGTGGATCGCGATGAACGGACGCGTCTGGGATCCGCGGAAGGTGCGGAAGAATCGCGAGGCGAACCGGTTCGAGGCCATCGACTAGGTATCTGTTCTTCAGTCTGGGCGTGGCCGGGCCCGGTGTCGGTATCGGTGTCGATGATGTTGATGTTGATGTTGTAGCCCGGGTAAGCGCAGCGCACCCGGGATTCTCGATTGGCTCTTCAACGTCAACCTGAATTCGAATTCAACTTCGAAGCCGGCGGCACGCCAGAACAACCCTCGGCCGCCATCGACACCCCGATGAGCAGGACGCCCGGCGCCGACCGCAGTCTAGGGACCGACGACGATGTCTTCGAAACCGTCTTCGAAGATCAGCTCCTGCACCGTACCGTTGAACCGCGTCAGCGTCGCGCCGTCGAACGCGTACACGTTTCCGTCCTCGTCCTCCCCGAACGAGCGAAGCCCGAAGCCGATCACGTCGAAGCTGTCCGACACCCAGCCGGTCCCGCCGTCGTTGTTGGCGAACCAGATCTCGCCGCTGCAGTAGTCGCCGTAGATGTACAGGCCCTGCATGCTGGCGACAGGACCGCGGTAGCGGTAGCCGCCGGTCACCGAACATCCACCGGTCGCGGTATGGCTGTACTCGATGACCGGAAACAGAGAGCCGGTGGTCGGGCAGTCGCCGGCGGTGGTGAAGGTGTTCGAGCCCTCGAAACAGCGCCAACCGAGGTCGATGGCGTTCTGTCCGCGAAGGCCCTGCATCCGGGCGGGCGTCCGATCGACGGCACGGAGGTTGACGCCCGGGATCAGGCTGACCTCCTCCCACTCGTTCTGGCCGACATCGCCGATCCAGACCTCGCCGGTCTGGCGATCGAAGCTCCAGCGCCACGGGTTGC
>CAZJSH010000082.1:0-13345 GCA_964548715.1 uncultured Halomonas sp.
CCAATCTCGAGGACGGCCGTCCTGCAGTACTGCGCCGGTCGATCGGCACCAAGGCCAGCCGGATGGTCTACGCCGACGCCGGCGGCGTGACCACCGAAGACACGCCGGAGGCCGAGCGCAACCGCTTCTCGATCAGCGACGCCGACGCCGAGGCGCTGGGCCGGATGGCGCTGGCCATCGAGGCCCATTACGGCCGGCCGATGGACATCGAGTGGGGCAAGGACGGCCAGACCGGCGAGATCTACATCCTGCAGGCCCGGCCGGAAACGGTGAAAAGCCGCAGCGGCCAGGTCATGGAACGGTTCAAGCTCGAACAGACCGGCGACGTGCTGACCGAAGGCCGCGCGATCGGCCAGCGGATCGGCAAGGGCAAGGCCCGGGTCATCGACGACATCGCCGACATGCACGAGGTCGAATCCGGCGACGTGCTGATCACCGACATGACCGACCCCGACTGGGAGCCGGTGATGAAGAAGGCCTCGGCGATCGTGACCAACCGCGGCGGCCGCACCTGCCACGCAGCCATCATCGCCCGCGAACTGGGCATTCCGGCCGTGGTCGGATGCGCCGACGCCACTGAGCGCGTCCGCCACGGCGACGACGTCACGGTCAGCTGTTCCGAGGGCGACACCGGGCGGGTGTATGCCGGCCTGCTGAACTTCAGCGTCTCCGAGGACAAGCTCGACGAGATGCCCGAGGCGCCGATCAAGATCATGATGAACGTGGCCAACCCGGACCGCGCGTTCGATTTCGCGCAGATTCCGAACCACGGTATCGGTCTCGCCCGGCTGGAGTTCATCATCAACCGGATGATCGGCATCCACCCGCGCGCGCTGTTGGAATATGACAAGCAGAGCCCGGAACTGAAGGCCGAGATCGACCGCCGCATCGCTGGCTACGACTCCCCGGTCCAGTTCTACGTCGATCGGCTGGTCGAGGGCATCGCCACGATCGCCGCGCCGTTTGGCCCGCACCCGGTGATCGTTCGCCTGTCGGACTTCAAGTCAAACGAATACGCCAACCTGATCGGCGGCGAGGCCTACGAACCCGACGAGGAAAACCCGATGATCGGCTGGCGCGGCGCTTCGCGCTATGTCGATGAGAGCTTCCAGCCGGCTTTCGAACTCGAATGCCGGGCAATGCGCCGGATTCGCGACGAACTGGGCCTGCATCACGTCTGGGCGATGGTGCCGTTCGTTCGCACCGTGGACGAGGCCAGGGAGGTGGTCGAGGTCATGGAGCGTTTCGGCCTGAAGCGCGGTGAGAACGGCCTGAAGATCATCATGATGTGCGAGCTGCCGTCCAACGCGTTGCTGGCCGACGAATTCCTCGAGTACTTCGACGGCTTCTCGATCGGCTCCAACGACATGACCCAGCTGACCCTGGGGCTGGACCGCGATTCCGGCCTGGTCGCGCATCGCTTCGACGAGCGCGACGGTGCGGTCAAGGCGCTGCTGGAAATGGCGATCAAGGCCTGCCGCAGACACGGCAAGTACATCGGCATCTGCGGCCAGGGCCCCTCGGACCACCCCGACCTGGCCGAGTGGCTGATGGAGCATGGCATCGAGAGCGTGTCGCTGAACCCGGACACGGTCGTCGACACCTGGCGCCGGCTGGCCGCGCTGAAGGCCGACTGACGCGCCCGGCGAACCCCGCGTGGCGCCTTCAGCCCCCGCCGAGCGCGCCCATGTACTGCCGGTAGTAGCGAAGCTCCTCGATCGAGGCACGGATGTCTTCGAGCGCCTGGTGCCCGGTGTCCTTGACGACGCCGTCGGCGATATCCGGCGCCCACCGGCGGGCGAGCTCCTTCAGCGTGCTGACGTCGAGGTTGCGGTAATGGAAATAGGACTCGAGGTCGGGCATCTGGCGAGCCAGGAAACGCCGGTCCTGGCAGATCGAGTTGCCGCACATCGGCGAGCTGCCGGGCGGCGCGTGCTCTTCGAGGAATTCGATCGTCCGCCGCTCGGCCGTTCGCAGGTCGATATGGCTTTCGAGGCAACGCTGGACCAGGCCCGAAGCGGTGTGGGTCCGGGTATTCCATTCGTCCATGGTCGACAACTCGTCGTCGGTCGCGCGGATCGCGAGATTCGGTCCGGTCGCGATTTCATCGAGCTCGACGTCGGTGACGATGGTCGCGATCTCGATGATCCGGTCGCGACGCACGTCGAGTCCGGTCATTTCGAGATCGATCCAGATCAGCCGGGAACTTTCCATGCCACAGTATCCTGAGAACGTTGAACGACTATATCAATCGATCGGAGCGCCGGCATGAGTGAAACGTACCGGGTGCTGACCGCGCTGGGCAACCATGGCCTGGCGGTCCCGGACGACACACCCGACGCAGCGCCGGTCGAGCTGCATTTCCGGCGCCGCACCGGGCGGCCGCTGGCCGGCGACCGGGTCCGGATCGACGACCAGGGCGCGGTGGCCGAAATCCTGCCGCGCAGCAACACCTTCGGGCGCGGCTCCGACCGTGGCCGGTTCCAGCCGATCGCGGCCAATCTCGATACGCTGCTGATCGTCATCGCGCCGCGGCCCGCGCCCAGCGAAGACCTGCTCCACCGCTACCTGGCCGCCGCCCGGATGCAGGACGTGGACCCGGTCGTGATCATCAACAAGTCGGACCTGCCGGTGCCGGACGCCCCGCCGTTCAGCGATCTCGACGCGCTGGACCTGGACGTGTACCGGACCTGCGCCGGCGAGACGATCGACCTGGGGCAGCTACCGGAGCGGCTGAACCGGGGCATTCACCTGCTGGCCGGCCAATCCGGCGTGGGCAAGTCGTCGCTGGCCAATGCGCTGCTGCCGACGCTGAGGATCGATACCGGCGGACTGTCGCGGAGCACCGGCAAGGGCCGGCACACCACCACGGCGACTCGACTGCACGCCCTGCCCGGCGGCGGCTGGCTCGTCGATACACCGGGCGTCTGGGAATACGGGCTGTGGTCGATGCCGGTCGAGGAGCTCGAGCGCGGCTTTCCGGAATTCCACCGGGTCGGCCCGTGTCGGTTTCGTAACTGCCGGCACGACCATGAGCCCGGCTGCGCCGTGCGGGACGCGGCGGCGGACGGGCGTATCCCGGCCTGCCGCTACCGGGCCTGGCTGCGCCTGCTCAATGAACAGGCGCGACTGGCGGCCGGCGGCTGAGCGGCCCGGCTACCAGCTCAGCGTCTCGCCGTTGGCGTGGCGGAAACTGCCGGTGGAGTCGAGGTCCAGCTCGTCGATGCGCCGGATCAGGCCGGCTGCCGCCTCGTCCGGGCCGACGTGGCCGGAATTGCCGGTCATTTCGGTCTGGACGTAGCCGGGATGCAGCAATCCGACGGCGATCCGGCGCGGCTGCAGCTCGTGGGCCAGCGAAACCCCGGCCATGTTCACCGCCGCCTTCGACATCCGGTAGCCATAGTGACCTCCGGAGGTGTTGTCGGCAATCGAGCCCATGCGACTGGAAATGATCACGACCTTGCCGCCGTCGCGGAGCCGGTCGCGGAGCGCGCGGGTGACACGAAGCGGCGCCAGCGCGTTGACTTCGTATTGCAGCCGATAGTCGTCGAGATCGGCCTCCAGGGTCTCGAAGTCGCTGGAACGCAGCACCCCGGCGTTGTTGACCAGTGCGTCCACGGCCGTGTCACCGAGACGGTCGGCCAGCTGGGCCAGCGAGTCGCCGTCGGTCACGTCGATTCCGGCCTCGATGCGGACGTCGAGCGCCTGCAGGTCGTCGGACGGCGTTCGACAGACCGCGATGACCGAATCGCCGCGGTCGGCGAACTGCCGGGCCAGTTCAAGGCCGATGCCTCGATTGGCTCCGGTGATCAGGATGTTCATTGCGGGTCTCCGTGGTTCGGATGGACTGAGTGCGCACGATACATCGGCGCTCGTACGACGCAATCGGGGGGCTGTGCTACGATTTCAAGGGTCGCGAAATCATGCCACCCAGCATCGTTGCGCGGCACGTCGGGGGATGATTCGACATCTTGACACCGTGAGGAGCAATCCATGCAACAGGGTCTGAAACGCCTGGGATTCGGCCTTCTGCTGGCCGCCTGGATGGCGCCGGCGGCCGCCGACGTATTGCTGATCGAGGAAGTCCGGGAGCGCATGCAGCGGGACCTGCCGGAAAACGGCATGACCACCGCCGAGGTCGAGGGCCGGTACGGCGAACCGACTCGTCGCGGCCGACCCGTCGGCGATCCGCCGATCACCCGCTGGACCTACGACGACTACAGCGTCTACTTCGAGTACGACGTCGTGATCGACAGCGTGCTGCACCATGGCGCCGTGCTGCGTCACCGGGCCGGCCGCGACGACTGACGTCATCGCATTGGGCTCGATCGACGATCGCGACCGCTACCGCCTGCCGGCCGAGTGGGAGCGCCAGTCCGCGCTGCTGCTGGCCTGGCCGAGGCCCGATGGAGACTGGGCCGGCGTGCTCGAGTCGATCGAGCGCGACTATGCCGCGTTCGTTTCGGCCGTGCTCGATCACCAGCCGGTCGTGCTGCTGGTGCCGCCGGGGAGCCGGCGCGACACCGAATGCATCGGCGAACCACCCGGCCTGCACCGGATCGAGATGCGCTACGACGACACCTGGTGTCGCGACTACGGCCCCATCACGCTGGTCCACGCCGGACGGCGGCGCGCGCTCGATTTTCACTTCGACGGCTGGGGCGGAAAGTTCGAGGCCGGGCTGGACAACCGTGTCAACGGTCAGCTGGCGCGCCATCGGCTGTTTTCGGACCTCGCCTTCCGGCAATCGCAGCTCGAAATCGAGGGCGGTGCAATCGAAGCAAACGGCGAGGGCCTGCTGCTGATCAATCGCCACTGCATGCGGACCCGGATCCCGTTTCTCGACGACGCCGAACTCGACCACGAACTGGCCGAATGGCTGAACCTCGAAGGCGTGCTGGCGATCGACGTCGAACCGCTGCCCGGCGACGATACCGACGGCCACATCGACACCCTGGCGAGATTTATCGGGCCGCGCCGGATCGCGTTCCAGACGATGCCCGACGCGTCGGCCACGCGTGACCTTCTCGGCCAGCTCGAAGCCCTGCGCACGCCCGACGGGCGCGCGTTCGAACTGCACGCGCTGCCGCACCCGGACGACATCGACCCCGAGCTGCCGGCCAGCTACGCCAATTTCGTGCTGATCAACGACGCGGTGCTCGTCCCGCAGTACGCCAGCCGCCACGACGCCGAAGCAATGGCGCGGCTCGGCGCGCTGTTTCCCGATCGCACTGCCGTCGGCGTACCCGGACGGACGCTGGTCACGCAGGGCGGCGGTCCTCACTGCGCCTGCATGCAGATTCCGGCCGCGCTGGCCTGACCCCCGCGCTTCCGTCCCTTATCACCGCGAGCGAGTTCCGATCATGAGCGAATCGTCGAAATCCACCGCCGCCCTGACCCTGGCCCTGGTCCAGCACGCCATGGGGGATGACCTGGAGGCCAATCGCCGGGCCTCGCTGGACGGAATCGCCGAGGCCGCTTCGCGCGGCGCCGAGCTGGTCCTGCTGCCCGAACTGCACGCCAGCGAGTACTTCTGCAAGATCCAGGACCCTGACCGCTTCGAACTGGCCGAACCGATCGATGGCCCCACCCGCGGCGCGCTGTCGGCCGCCGCCGCCGAGCACGGCGTGGTCGTGGTCGGCAGCATCTTCGAATCCCGCGCGCCCGGCCTGGCACACAACACCGCGCTGGTGCTGGACAAGGACGGCCGGCTTGCCGGCGTCTACCGCAAGATGCACATTCCCGACGACCCGGGCTACAACGAGAAGTTCTACTTCACGCCGGGCGATCTCGGCTTCGAGCCGATCGACACCTCGATCGGGCGCCTGGGCGTGCTGGTCTGCTGGGACCAGTGGTATCCGGAAGCCGCCCGTCTGATGGCGCTGGCCGGCGCCGAGCTGCTGCTCTACCCGACCGCGATCGGCTACGACCCGAACGATCCAACCGAGGAACAGGCCCGCCAGCTCGACGCCTGGCGAACGGTCCAGCGCGGCCATGCCGTGGCCAACGGGCTGCCCGTGGCCGCCTGCAACCGCGTCGGCCGCGAACCCGACCGCAGCGGCGCGGGCTTCGACGCCGAGTTCTGGGGTCACAGCTTCATCGCCGGCCCGCAGGGCGAGATCCTGGCCGAAGCCGGCACCGAGGCCGAAGTCCTGATCGCGACCATCGACCGCGACCGCACCGCGACCGTCCGCCGCATCTGGCCGTTCCTGCGCGACCGTCGCATCGACGCGTATGGAGATCTCGTCAAGCGCTTCCGGCGGTAATGGCTTCGCGGCTTGTCGGGGCTGTCGGCTTCGTTCCGTTAGCTGATGGACGCAAAGGCGCAAAGAAAACTGCAAGGGCGCGAAGAGAAACGCGGATTCGAAAAGGCAGGAGCGGAAAGAGATCTCTCGCAGAGACGCGGACACGCAGAGAACATCCGACCCTTGAAATTCCCCGGGTGCGCTGCGCTTACCCGGGCTACGAGACCGGCCGAACGCTTCCGGCGGTCGTTCCCCTCGCGAGCTTTGCGGCGACTCGGGGCTGTCGGCTTCGCCCTTTAGATGATGAGCGCGAAGACGCGAAGGCGCGAAGAGAAAAGCAATGCGAATGAAAAGGCCGAGTCCGGGCCTGATGATCGAAGTGGCACCGCGACAACGTCGGGCGAGAGGCCACGGTTGGCGGCGTTTACATGCAAGCGAGAACGACTCGATTCGCTACCGCCACGACATGAACCTGCAGTTCGAGTCACTTCTGCTTTTCTCTTCGCGCCCTGGCGTCTTTGCGCTCATCATCTAGCAGCCGCCGGCACGAATAGTCGCCGCCGGCACGAACGCCCAACGAAACCTCACTCCATCGAGTACCCGTACTCGTCGAGAAACGGCTGCAGGCGTTCGCGGTACGGCATCAGCGCGTCGCGGTAGTTGCGCCAGCGGCCGGCCGAGCGGCGGTAAATGGTCTCGGCGACCTGTTCATAGCTGTTGGTGCGCACGCGTTCTCGTCCCGCCAGGCGGCGTTCCGGATCAAGCATGGCGGGGTCGTAGTCGATGCCGAGGAAACGGCAGACCGATTCGATTTCGCGCTCGGGGTCCTCGACCAGGTCTTCGTAGCGCACGACCCGGGTACGGTGATCGATCAGCGGCCGGATCGAGCGCCACAGCGTCATGACCCGGAGGTAGGTCTCGACCGCGTCGTTCAGCGTATCGAAATGCACATAGGCTTCGTTGGGTACGTAATGCTGCATGAAATTGCTGAGCACGACGTCGGCGGGATGGCGCAGCGAGAACACGAACCGGGCCCCCGGAAACGCCTGGGCCAGGAGCGGGGCGTGGATGACCCGCAGCGGAAGCTTGTCGACGACGAGATCGGCGGTTCGTCCATCGAGGGCGCCGGCGGCAGCTTGGCGATAGGCGCGACGGAACGCGTCGCCCTGCGGCGCATCGAACGCGGTCCGGCGCTGCCAGTAGGGTGCGTCGCCCTCGAGCACCCCGCGCGCGCGCTCGAACGTCGGCTGCTCATCGAGCGTGGCCAGTCCGTTGGCCGCGTTCAGGATGGTATCGAGCAAGGTCGTGCCGCAGCGCGGAAAACCGATCATGAAGCACAGGTCGGCGCCGCCGTCGACCCCGGCCTCGATGCCCGGTGCGCCGCGCGCCAGCCAGTCGGCGATTCCGGCCACTTCGCGCGGAAAGGCCGTCCGGTCGATCCGCGCCCGGCGCGGCCCGCGCGAGGCGTTTTCGCTGGCGGCGGTGAAGGCGCGCAGCGCCTCGCCGTAGCGCCCGGCACGATCCAGAGCGGTCGCGCGCTCGAAGAAGAACTCCAACGCCAGCCGCTCCGGTAGGCCGCGCGGATCGATGCCTCCGAGCAACCCCAGCGCGCCCGCCGCATCGCCGCGCCGGCGCTTCAGCCGCGCTGCATCGATGGCCACGCCCGGATGGTCCTGTACAAGCGGCAGGACGGGCGCCAGCGCGGACTCGGCCTGGTCGAGTCGGTTGGCCTTCTCGTAGACATTGGCCAGCTCGCGGCGCGCATCGATCTCGTCCGGGTCCAGCCCGATCGCGCGCTCCAGCGCATCGATCGCTTCAGCGTTGCGCAATCGTTCGTTGAGCAGGATGCCGAGGTAGGTCCAGGCCAACGGATGGTCCGGCGCGTGCTGAAGGACGGCTCGATAATCGGCCTCGGCCGCATCCGGTTCGCCCAGCGTCTGGCGCGCCAGACCGGCGTTCAAGCGGGCTTCGAGGTCGCCGGGATTGCGCGCCAGCAGTTCTTCGAAGTCGCTCAGCGCCTCGCGGGGACGCTCGGCCAGGGCCTGCGTGATGCCCCGATTGAGGCGCGCCGCGCGCAATCCCGGCGCGAACTGCAGTGCCTTCGAATATGCGCCCACGGCATCGTCCAGACGGCCCTGGGCTCGGCGCAGGTGCCCCAGGTTGTAGTGCGCCACGGGACCGGCCGCATCGCGCCGAAGCGCCTCGGCGAAGCACTGTTCGGCATCGGGCAGCCGTCCCGCATTGAACAGGGCCCGGCCGAGGTGGGCGTAGGCCGGAGCACAGGCCGGGTCGAGCTGCAGCGCTCGCTGAGCGGCTTCCACCGCGCGCGGCAGATCGCCGGCGAGCAGCGCCTGCACGGAGCCGGCGACCTGCCCTTCGGGTGAATCGGCGCGGGCCAGCCGTTCGAGCGGACCCTTCGCTCGATCGGACCTGCCCTCGGCCAGCCACCAGTCGCGCAGCGCGGCGTCGGCGGCCTCGTCACCGGTCTGCGCTTCCAGCCCGGCCACGGCCGCGGTGGTCTCATCGAGGACCAGTCGGCGCCGGAATTCGGCCACCGGGTCGCGGGAGCCGGAGCGGGCTTCGGGAGGCAGGTCGGACATGGGTGCGGGTCTGAAAACGGCAGCGGGATCGCGGGTAGGATACAGGGGGAAGCCGGCGCGGCGTCGCCGACCGGCGGCAGTCGGATCAGCGCAGGAGCAATGGAGCGGACGATGGTGGCCTCTGGGGAGTCGACCGAAGCCGGCCGCGTGGAGGCCTTCGACGGCAGACCGCTGTTCCGCATGCGCGGGGTGACCAAGCGCTATCAGGTCGGCGAGAGCGAGATTCTTGCCCTGCGCGGCGTCGATCTCGATCTGCACATCGGCGAACTGCTGGTACTGCTCGGCGCCTCGGGCAGCGGCAAGTCGACGCTGCTGAACATTCTCGGCGGCCTCGACAGCGCGTCCTCCGGCTCGGTGCGCTACCGCGACCTCGAGCTCTGCGGCGCGAACGATTCGACGTTGACGGAGTACCGCCGCGAGCACGTCGGCTTCGTGTTCCAGTTCTACAACCTGATTCCCAGCCTGACCGCGCGCGAGAACGTCGCGATCGTCACCGAGATCGCGCGCGACCCGATGACGACCGATGAGGCGCTGGACCTGGTCGGCCTCGGCGAGCGCGCCGATCATTTTCCGGCACAGCTGTCCGGCGGCGAGCAGCAGCGGGTGGCGATCGCCCGCGCGATCGCCAAGCAACCGGCCGTGCTGCTGTGCGACGAACCGACCGGCGCGCTGGATTCGAAGACCGGCATCCAGGTGCTCAAGGCGCTGGAGCGGGTCAACCGCGAACTCGGCACCACCACCGCGGTGATCACGCACAACGCATCGATCGGCGGGATGGCCGACCGCGTCGTCCACCTGAGCGACGGGCAGATCGCGGCGATCGACGAGAATGCCGAGCGGGCCGCGCCCGAGTCGCTGAGCTGGTAACCGTGCGCGCACTCGCCCGCAAGCAGTTCCGTGACCTGTGGAACCTCCGCGCCCAGGCACTCGCGATCGCCATGGTCATCGCCGGCGGTGTCGCGACCTGGGTGATCTCGCTGTCGACGATCGACGCGCTGGACGACTCGATGCGGCTGTTCTACCAGGACTACCGCTTCGCCGACGTGTTCGCCGACCTGAAGCGTGCGCCGACCTCGACGCTGGACCGCATCCGTGCCATCGACGGGGTCCAGCACGCCGAGGGCCGGATCCGGATCCCGGCGACGCTGGACGTGGCCGATTTCGACGAGCCGGCCGAAGCACTGATCGTCTCGCTGCCGGAGCGCGGCCAGGCTGTGCTGAACCGGCTCTATGTCGGTCGTGGCGCGCTGCCGGACATCGACGGCGCACCCGGGATCGTGGTCTCCGAGAGCTTCTCCGAGGCGCACCGGCTGGCGCCGGGCGACACGCTGGATGCGATCGTCCGCGGCCGCAGGATGACGCTGACGATCACCGGCATCGGCCAGTCGCCGGAATACATCTACCAGATCCGGCCGGGCGCGCTGTTCCCGGACCGCGAACGCTACGCGGTGCTGTGGATGCGCGAATCGGCGCTGGAGCGCGCCGCCGACATGGACGGCGCGTTCAACGGCGTGGTCGTCGCGCTGACCCGCACTGCGTCGCAGGCCGACGTGATCGAACGGATCGACGACGTGCTCGCGACCTGGGGCGGCACCGGCGCCTATGGCCGCGACAACCAGCTATCGCATACCTACCTCGACTCCGAACTCGAAGGGCTGCGCGCGATGGCGAAGATCGTGCCGGTGATCTTCCTCGGCGTCGCGGCCTTCCTTCTGAACATCGTCATGCACCGGATGATCGGCATGCAGCGCGACCAGATCGCGATCCTCAAGGCTTTCGGCTATCGCAACCAAACCATCGCGACCCACTACGTCGGGCTGGTGCTGGCGATCTGCGTGCTCGGGCTGATCCCGGGCGTGATCGCGGGCAGCTGGCTGGGTCACGGCCTGGCCTCGATCTATCGCGAGTTCTTCCGCTTCCCGACGCTGTACTTCCAGCCCGGGCTGTACATCTACGCCAGCGCCGCGCTGATCACCGTGGCCGCGGCGCTGATCGGCACGCTGCGGGCGCTGTGGGCGGCCTTCCGGCTGGCCCCGGCCGAGGCGATGCGCCCCGAACCGCCCGGCGGATTCCACCGCACCGTGCTCGAGCACCTGCCCGGCATACGAAGCATGGACCAGCCGACCCGGATGATCGCGCGCAATATCGAGCGACGGCCGATCAAGACTCTGCTCGCGGTCATCGGCATCGCGATGGGAGTGGCGATCCTGGTCACCGGGCGATTCCAGCAGGACACCATCGACTACATGCTCGACGTCCAGTTCGGCTACTCCGCGCGCGAGGACCTGACTGTGACGCTGACCGAACCGGCCGGCCGCGATGCACTGCACGAGATCGCCTCGCTGCCGGGCGTGACCCGGGTCGAGCCGTTCCGCGGCGCGCCGGTCGAGTTGATCAGCGAACACCGCCGCTACCGGACCGTGGTCCAGGCCTACGATACAGACCCGGTGCTGCACCGTACGCTGGACGCCTCGCTGGCCCCGATCGAGATGCCCGATCATGGCCTGTTGCTGACCGACTGGCTGGCGCGGCGCCTGCAGGTGCAGGCCGGCGACACGCTGCAGATGAAGCTGCTCGAGCGTACGCTGGAAACGGTGGAAGTGACGGTCGTCGGCGAGGTTCGCGAGTTCATCGGGACCTCGGGCTACATGCACATCGATGCGCTGAACCGGCTGCTCGACGAGGGCGACCAGATCTCCGGCGCCTTCCTGGCCGTCGATCCGGACGCCCTGCCCGGAGTATTCGACGCGCTGGAAGAACGGCCGCGCGTCGCGGCCAGCACACTGCGCCGGGCAATGCTCGAAAGCTTCAACGAAACCATGGGCGAGAACATCCTGGTGTTCGCGTTCATCAATACGCTGCTGGCCGCCACGGTCGCCTTCGGCGTGATCTACAACACCGCCCGCCTGTCGCTGTCGGAGCGCTCGCGCGAACTGGCTTCGCTGCGCGTGCTCGGCTTCCGCCGCAGCGAGATCGCCTGGATCCTGCTCGGCGAGCTGGCCCTGATCACGCTGGTCGCGATCCCGCTGGGCTGTCTGATGGGTACCGGGTTCTGCCACTGGATCGGCCAGGCGATGGCCTCGGAGATCTATCGACTGCCGACCGTGATCCAGCCGGCCAGCTATGCCTTCGCATCGGCCGTGGTGCTGATCGCGATGCTGTTCTCCGCGATCGCCATCGGGCGGCGCCTCTATCACCTCGACCTGGTCGAAGTACTGAAGACACGCGAATGAAGAAACCGCAACGCAAGACCCTGCTGGCCGCCGCGATCGTGATCGCGGTCGTCGTTCTGCTGGCACTGAGTTTCCGCCCGCAGCCCGTGCCGGTCGACATCGTCCGAGCCGGGCCGGCCACCGTAACGGTCTCGATCCGCGAACGGGCCCGAACCCGGGTCAAGGACCGCTTCGTGATTTCGGCCCCGGTGGCCGGTTACGCGCCGCGGGTCGAATGGAACGTCGGCGACCGGGTCGAAGCCGGTCAGGAACTGGTTCGTCTGCAGCCAGCACCGAGCTCGGTGCTGGACCGGCGGAGTCTCGAGTCGGCCCGGGCCGAGGTCGCCCGCGCCGAGGCCGCGGTGGCGGCCGCCGAGGCCGGACTGGAAGCCGCTCGCGCCGCCGCGGAACTGGCCGAGCAGGAGTACACCCGGCTGGCGCCGCTGTACGAACGCGGCACGATCTCGGCCAACGACCTGGACCGCGCCCGCGCCAATCGGAGGGAATCCGAGGCCAGGCTGCGCTCTTCCGAGTTCGACGTCGAGGTCGCCCGCCAGGGCCTCAGGCACGCCCGGGCCGCGCTGGTCCAGGGCGAAGCCAACGGCGACGAAACGCTCGAGGCGTTCCCGGTCACAGCGCCGGTCGCCGGCCGGGTGCTGTCGCTGCTGCACGAATCGGCCGGCGTCGTGCAACCGGGCGAGCCGCTGCTCGAACTCGGCGATCCGGCCTCGCTGGAAATCGTCGCCGAGGTGCTGACCGCCGACGCGGTCCGGTTGTCCCCCGGCATGCCGGTCGAGCTGGAGCGCTGGGGCGGCGTCGCCGCGCTGGCCGGCGAGGTCCTCGTGATCGAGCCGGCCGCGTTCACCAAGGTCTCGGCGCTGGGGGTGGAGGAACAGCGGACCAACGTGCTGATCGACATCGTTTCGCCGTTCGAGACCTGGTCCTCGCTCGGCGACGGCTTCCGGGTCGAGACCCGCTTCATCCTGGAACGCAGGGCCGACGTGCTCAGCGTGCCGAACGGCGCGCTTTTCCGGCACAACGGCGGCTGGGCGGTGTTCGTGGTCGCCGACGGGCGGGCCGAACTGCGGCCGGTCGAGATCGGCGTGCGCGGCGATCTGCGCGCGGTCATCGAGTCGGGGCTCGAAGCCAGCGAGCCGATCATTGCCCACCCCGACACCGAGATCGCCGATGGCGTCCGCGTCGAGCCGTTCCGGCGCCTGGACTAGTGGGCCGTGCGGCAAGTCAGGTACCCGGGCCGCATTCCATGCACTCGTCGAGGTCGGTCGCG
>CAZJSH010000083.1:0-12545 GCA_964548715.1 uncultured Halomonas sp.
TGTTCAGCAGCGTCTTCTGCAGCATGATCAGCTGCGGCTGCAGGGTCAGCTTGAAGCGCCGGGCGACTTCGAACAGGTCGATGACCAGCTCGGCGAACGAGACTTCTTCCAGCGGGCGCGTAAAGCTCGGCTCGCAGACGGTCCGGGCCGCGGCCTCCATCTGGTCGATGCGGGTGTCGGCCGGCACCCAGCCGGCCTCGACGTGGAGTTCGGCCACCCGCCGGTAGTCGCGGTTGAAGATCGCCAGAAAGTTCTCGCCGATGTAATACAGATCGACCGGCGTCAGGCTGGCCACGATGCCGAAATCCAGCGCGATGAAGCTGGCGTCATCGGGGTTGGTAGTGTCGACCCGGATATTGCCCGGGTGCATATCGGCGTGGAAGAAGTTGTCGCGGAAGACCTGCTGGTAGAACACGCGGATGCCGCGGCGCGCCAAGCGCTCGAGGTTCACGCCCTGGCGCTTGAGTTCGTCGATGTCGCGCACCGCCACGCCGCCGATCCGCTCCATGGTCAGCACCCGATCGGCCGTGTGCGACCAGTGGATTTCGGGAATGTAGAGCTCGTCGGAGTCCTCGAAGTTTCGGCGCAGCAGACTGGCGTTGGCGCCCTCGCGCTGCATGTCCAGTTCTTCGACGATGACCCGCTCGAATTCGCCGACCACTTCGTTGGGTCGGATGCGGTCGCCTTCCGGGTGATAGCGGCGAACCAGCCGGGCCAGCGCGCCGAGCAGTTCCAGGTCTTCGCGTACCCGGGCCTCGATGCCTGGCCGCACGACCTTGACCACCACATCGCGGCCGTCGTGCAGCCGGGCGCTGTGAACCTGGGCGATCGAGGCCGAGGCCATCGGCTCGGTGTCGAAGCGCGCGTAGAGTGCGTCGATCGGCTGGCCCAGTTCGTCTTCGACGATCACGCGCGCCCGGTCGCCGGGAAACGGCGGCACCGCGTCCTGCAGTTCGGCCAGCTCGTCGGCGATATCGGCCGGCAGCAGGTCTCGGCGTGTCGACAGGATCTGGCCGAACTTGACGTAGATCGGCCCCAGTTCCTCCAGCGCCAGCCGGAGGCGCGCGCCGCGCGAAAGCTCGCGCACCCGACGCCGCCCCCACGGGATCAGTCGGACCACGCGCGCGATCTTCAGTGGCGGCAGCTCGACCAGCAGCTCGTCGAGCCGGTACCGCGCCAGCACCAGCGCGATGCCGAAGATTCTCACGCCCCGACGAATCACGCGTCGAGCCTCCGCCGGACCTTGCCCTCGAAGCGATCGACCGCTTCGCGCAGTTCGTCGACACTCTCGGAAAACGCGCGCCACTCACCGAGCGCGGGCACCAGGTCGCTCTCTTCTCGGAACCAGTGAGTGAACTGGTCGCGACCAGTGCGCGCGGCGTGCCGACCGAAGTCGGTCACCTCGCGGACGACCCGGAACATCTGCGGGCCGAGCAGCGGACCGAACACGTCGGTCAGGCCCTGTTCCAGGTCGGGGTCGATGCGCTTCATTGCCTGCTGGAACATCTGCGCCAGCCGCGCATCGCCGGCGATGTGCACGCCGCCGGAGCCGCCGAGTTCCGGCACGGCCATGGCGAGCAGCGCCGCCGGGCTGCCGCGCACGATGGTGTCGGCCTCGAGCTCGTCGTCTTCAGGTTCGGCCCGCACCCGCAGGCACTCGTCCTCGGCGCCGATCCACAGCTCGATGCCGAGCCCTTCGAGCTCGAACTTCAACCAGCGCCCCTCGAGCGGCGCGAGGTGTTCGGCGGCCGCCGGATCCAGCGCCGCGGCGCGGTTGGCCACCTGCTCGCAGGCTTCGGCCAGCAGGCCCGGAAGCGGGGTCAGATAACCCGCCATCAGGCCCGAACGCCGCGATGGATGGCCGCGATGCCGGCCGACAGGTTCTCGTAGCGGACGCGCTCGAAACCGACCTCGCGCAGCTGATCGGCAAGCATTTCCTGGTCCGGGAAGCGGCGGATCGATTCGGCCAGGTACTGGTAGCTTTCCCGGTCGCCGGCCACCCTGGCGCCGAGACGCGGCAGGACCTGGAACGACCACAGGTCGTAGGCCTTCGCGACCGGCTCCGGAGCGACGTGCGAGAACTCCAGGATATGCACCCGGCCGCCGGGCTTGAGCACTCGGTACATCTCGGTCAGCGCGGCCGTCCTGTCGGTGATGTTGCGCAGACCGAACGCAATGGTCAGGTGATCGAAGCTGCGATCGGCGAACGGCAGCGTTTCTCCGTTGACCTGCAGCCATTGGAAGCCGCCCACCTCGCCGCGATCATCCATTCGACGGCGGCCGGCTTCGAGCATTTCGCGATTGATGTCGGCGACCAGGACCTCACCGCCCGGCTGGATCCGCTTGCGGATCAGATCGGCGATGTCGCCGGTGCCGCCGGCCAGGTCCAGCGCCCGCTGCCCGGCGCGCAGGCCGCATCCGGCCACGAAATGTCGTTTCCACAGCCGGTGGATGCCCACCGACATCAGGTCGTTCATCAGGTCGTAACGGTCGGCGACCGACGAAAAGACCTGGCCGACCAGCCGCGTCTTCTCCTCCGGTTCGACCTCGCGATATCCGAAATCCGTCATCCAGGTCCTCGATTCGAACGCGCCGGATGTGTACGCGAAAAACGCACCGCGGCGATGGCCAACAGGGTACTTGATTTGATGGCGCAGCCGCGCGAAACCGAGCCGGACCGGCCGTCGGGTCGACCCGCATCGGTCAGCCCGGCGCAGCCAGTTCGAAGCGCTGCAGCCGGGGTGCACGCTCGCCGGGCCAGGCGACGTGACCGATCAGTCCGTCGGGGATGTCCTGGCCGAGGCTGGCCAGCTGCCAGCGATCCGGCGCCGGCCAGTCCGACGGCAGGCGCGCCGGTGCCAGCGGCTCGCCGCGGCCGGGGTCGCCGGACAGGCCGATTCCGCCGACGTTCCCCGCCAGCGTCCTTCCAGCCGCCTTGACCAGCGCCTCGCGCGCCGTCCAGTGGGCAAGAAAGCGGCGGCAGCCGGCATCGCCGTCGCTTGCGCAGAGGGTCTCGGCCTCGTCGGCCGGAAAGTAGCGCCGGGCCAGCCGCTGCCAGCGCGGTCGCCGATCGGAGGGCTCGATATCGATGCCGACCGGCGTGCCGTCGCTGACGGCCACGGCCAGCCAGGGACCGGAATGCGACAGGCTGAAGCCCAGCCGCGAAGCGTCGCCGCCGATCAGTTCCGGTTTGCCGGCCCGGCCGCGCCGGATCGGCACATCGCGGCCGGCCTTGCCCAGGTAGGCGCCGAGCAGCAGGCGAAGCAGGAAGCGCTGCTGCATTCGCAGCATGCGGCGGCCTTCCATCCCCTCGGTGGTCGCGGCCAGCATGCCCAGCCCGGCCAGCGGCAGCCGGTCCTGCCGGATCTGCCAGACGTCGACGACGCCGGGATCAGGCCGTTCGACGCCGCGCAACGGCAGGCTCAGGCGCTGGACGCCGGCGCGGTCGGTCATGCGCCGCCCCAGCCGAACGCCCGGACGCCGGCCACGCCGAACGCGCCGGCCGCGCGCGCATGGCCCCAGTCGTCGGGCTCGAGCCCGCCGAGCGCCAGTACCGGCAGCGGCGAATGGCGCACGACCCGTTCGAAGTCGTGCCAGCCCAGCGGCAGCACGCCGGGCTGACGCCGGGTGGCCGAAACCGGCGCAAGAGTCACGAAGTCCGCACCCAGGTCCGCGGCCATGCGAATCTCTTCCAGGTCATGGCACGACGCGGCCAGCAGCTTGTCGGCGGTCACCGGACGACGGTGATGTTCGACCAGCTGGCGCGTGCTCAGGTGCACGCCGTCGGCCGGACAGTGCGCGATGACGTCCAGTTCGCCCGAGACCAGCCAGCGGGCACCGGCCGCCCGCGTCCGCTCGGCGATCGACCGGACCAGCGATTCCGGGATCGCTTCGGCGGGTCCGGGGCGCAGGCGCAGCAGGCGGAAACCGGCATCGAGGCAGGCCTGCCACCCGGCCAGGAACGCTTCCGGATTGCCGAAGCCCGCCGGCGAAGGCGAGATCGAATAGTGCGCATCGAGGTCCAGCAGCCGGACCAGCGGACGATCGGCGGCCGGCATCTCCAGCTCGCGCAAGGCCTCCACATCGACCCATTGCAGCGCCTGGCCTTCGCGGCCCTCCGGAACGCCGGCATATGAATGCAGTTCGAACAGCCGAAGTCGCACGGTCTTTTCGGCGTATTCGTGCGTGACGCTGACCACCGGTCGCATCGGGCCGGTCTCGATGCCGAGTTCTTCGGCGAGTTCACGGGCCAGCGCCCGGTTCGGCGCCTCGCCCGGCTCGATCTTCCCGCCGGGGAATTCCCACAGGCCCTCGAGATGGCGGCCTGGCATGCGCTGGGTCACCAGCACTCGACCGTCGTCGTCGCGGATCACGGCCGCGGCCACATCGATGCAATCCTGCGGGAGGCCCGCCACGTCGTTCACCTCAGATGCCCTCCTGCCGCTCGGCCAGGAAGGCCTCGGCCCAAGCGTCGAGACGCTGTTCTTCGATGGCTGTCCGCATCTCGCGCATGATCCACTGGTAGAAGTACAGGTTGTGGATGGTGGCAAGCCGCGCGCCCTGGATTTCGTTGCAGCGATGCAGGTGCTTGATGTAGGCGCGCGAGTAGTTGCGGCAGGTATAGCAATCGCACTGCGGGTCGAGCGGTCGAGTGTCGGCCGTGTAGCGTGAATTGCGGATCTTGACGTCGCCCCGGCGGGTGAACAGGTGGCCGTTGCGCGCGTTGCGGGTCGGCATCACGCAATCGAACATGTCCACTCCGCGCTGCACCGACCGGACCAGGTCCTCGGGCCGGCCGACGCCCATCAGGTAGCGCGGGTGGTCGTCCGGTAGCACCGGGCAGGTCGATTCCAGCACCGCCAGCCGCTCGTCCTCCGGCTCGCCGACACTCAAGCCCCCGATCGCGTAACCGTCGAAGCCGATCGCCTTCAGCCCCTCGGCAGAATGCACCCGGAGGTCGTCGTACATGCCGCCCTGGACGATCCCGAACAGCGCCGACGGGTTGCCGTCATGCGCCACCTTCGAGCGCTCGGCCCAGCGCAGCGAGCGCTCCATCGATTCCCTCGCTTCGTCGTGCGTGGCCGGGTAGCCGGTGCACTCGTCGAAGATCATCACGATGTCGGAGCCGAGCTCGCGCTGGACCTGCATGGACTCTTCCGGGCCCATGAAGATCCGGCTGCCGTCGACCGGCGAGGCGAAGGTCACGCCGTCCTCGGTCAGCGTCCGCAGCTCGGCCAGGCTCCAGACCTGGAAGCCGCCGGAGTCGGTCAGGATGGGTCCGTTCCAGTGCATGAAGTCATGCAGGTCGCCGTGGGCGCCGATCACGTCGGTACCCGGCCGCAGCATCAGGTGGAAGGTGTTGCCGAGGATGATCTCCGCGCCGATCCCGCGCAGTTCTTCCGGCGTCATGCCCTTGACCGTGCCGTAGGTGCCGACCGGCATGAACGCCGGCGTTTCGACCCGACCGCGCTCGAAGGTCAGTCGTCCGCGGCGGGCGCGGTCATCGCTGTGCAGACGTTCGAACTTCATTCGCCGCCTCCGCTCAGCACGCACAGTCCGTGAATCTGTTCGGGATCGTGGATCGAGGTGCGCGGCGGGTTGAGGTCCAGCATCAGCGCCCCGTCGGCGGCGCGACGCTGCACACCGAGCAGCAGGTCGCCATGTCCGGCCACGGCGCGGTCCATCTCGTGGAAATTCATCGGTGTTCGAATCCGGTAGGTTCTGGGGGCACGGAACGCGATCTCGGGCCCGGTGGGCGCGAACAGCGCGTCGAAGACCTGCGCCAACTCCGGGCGCAGCGCCAGCTGGGCCAGCACGTGGCTCATCAGCAGCGGGGGAATCAGGGTCTCGGCGTTGACGCCGCGAACCAGGCCCTCGTTGACCGCGTCGGCCAGCTCGATCAATACGTGCGGGCGATGGGCGCGCTTTTCCAACGCGTCGTCGAGCAACCGGTGACCGACGATCGCGCGGGCGTCGGCCTCTTCCGAACTGGCCAACCGGTCACTGGTCAGCAGGACGATGCTTCGGTAGTGCTGAAGCGGGAGCGCGTCGAGCACGCCCTCGTTCAGATAATCGGCTTCGATGGGATTCAGCGTCAGCCGCGCTTCATCGATGCGCCGTTCGTCCAGCAAGCGCTGCCGCTCTTCGATCGGAACGAACGACATCGTATCGACGATCCAGCGCCGATCCGGGCGCTGTGCCAGCGTGCTCAGCAGCTCCGGTACCCGGTCGTTCCAGCCCAGCAGCAGCACGCGGTGATCCTCCGCCGCCGGCCGCGAGCCGCGCGTTCTGGCGGTGTGATCGATGACCGGCACGCGCCGGCCGTCCGCCCCCTCGAACTGGGCATCGGCCGGATCCCGGGTCAGCAGTACGATCCGGTCGTCGGCGCGGAGCACGGTGTCGGTCGGCGCATTCAGGACCACCCGGGGTCCGTCGTTCTCTTCGCGGATCAGCCCGAGCACCCGGGCATCCGGGCAGCGCGCGGCCACGTCCTTCAGCGGCGCGCCGGCCAATCTGGCGGCCGGGCGTAGATGGAACTCGTTGCCCTCCAGCGACGACAGGACCTCGCGCAGGAACTCGGCCAGTCCGGGGTGGAGCAGCGTCTGCATCATCAGCCGGCTGATCGTGCGGTCCGAGGCGACGACTTCCAGCGGGCCGGCGTAGGCCCGGCGAACCATATCCATGCGGCGGGCGTCCTGCACTTCGGCCACTACCCGCGGCGGCTTTCCGCCCGACGCCGCGGCGCGCGCATCCATCGAAAGCAGCGCCCGGATCGTCTCGACGTCCGGATCAAGACCCTCGACGCGGTGGCCGAAATCGCTGGGCAGCAGCACAACGGCCGCGTTCAGACAGGCCGCGCGCTGGATCGCTTCTTCTTCCAGCGCCGAGCCATAACGCAGGATCACACGACCGGCGCGAGTCCCGATGACCGGATCGGCGCGCAGTTCCTGTACGTGCAACGCCGAAACCTCGTCCGACAGCACCACCGGGGTCAAGCGTCGGGCCTGGAACAAGTGAAGGAACCGACGCGCGGTATGCTCCGAGCCGACCAGCTCGCGCAGCAGCGGCAGGGTGCGGTTGGTCCAGCCGACGATGACGACGTGATTCCTCAGCGAGACCGGCGTCAGTCCGCGCTCGAATTCGCGCATCCTCGCGATCAGCCACTGGGTCATGATCGCGACCAGCGCGCCGAGGAAGACCACGTAGCCGCTGATCGTCAACAGGGTCGATACGAAGCGGCGCCAGCCGCCGACGTCGTCGCCGAGATAGCCCGGGTCGGTCAGTCGGAGGAAGGCCCACCAGATCGCCTCGGGCAGCGTCAGGTCGCTACCGGTCAGCAGCAGCGCGGCCCCGCCGGTCAACGAGATCAAACCGATCAGCGCAGCGACCACCAGCATCTGGAACCCTGCGCCCTTGACGAACTGGCGTTCGACGAAGAACTTGGCCCGGTCGACCAGCGGAAGCTTGATCACGTGCGGGCCCGGTCCGACTCGAGGCGCCGGCGCGCAAGCTTGCGGGTGGCCCATTCGGCCAGTTGCGGCCGACGGATCTTGGCGTTGTGGCGGATGTCGGTGGGCAGTTCGCGCAGAGTGAGCACGTCGCGGATGGCGGCTGTTTCGGCGTGCATCTCCAGCTGCTCGCGCACGCTGTCGACCAGCGCGCCGGCCTTGATGTCCGGCTCGGGCTCGACGATCACCACCGGCCGCCGGCGCTCACCGTCCCCGGCCCCCACCAGTGCCGAGCGCGCCACGCCGTGCACCGCATTGACCCGCCCTTCGACGCACTCGGTGAACAGCGTGCCGCTGTCGGTGACCACGCGCTCGGACTTGCGACCGCAGTACCACAGCCGGCCCTCGTCATCCATCCAGCCGAGATCGCCCATCCGGTGCCAGACCGTTCCATCCTCATCGACCATCTTGGCCAGCCGGGTCTGCGCTTCGCGCTGCCAGTAACGGTCGGTCACGGTCGGACCCGACACGCAGATCTCGCCGATCTCGTGCTTGCCGGCACGGGCCGAATCCGACAACTTCTCGATCGGCCGGTCGGTGACCTGGATGATCCGAACGGTGTTGGCCGACAGCGGCTTCCCGACACAGATCCCCTGCCCGTTGCGGTTGCCGTCCGAGAGGCCGTTGAGCAGCTCGCGACCGGAAATCGTCGCGACCGGCAGGCACTCGGTCGCACCGTACGGCGTGTGCAGGTCGGCGTGCGGCTCCAGTGCCGCGAGTACGCGCTCGACCACGCGGGGTGCCACCGGCGCACCGGCCGACAGCGCGCGACGGATCGTCGGCAGCTTCAGCCCATTGGCCTCGAGATGCCGCGACAGCGTGTTCATCAGCGCCGGCGAGCCGAACAGGTTGGTCACCGCGTACTGCCGGATCATGCTCTCGAGCATGTCCGGATCGGCCTTCGCGGGTCGGGTGAAATCCATCTTCGGCACGACCGTGGTCATGCCCAGGGCCGGGTCGAACAGGGCGAACGGCGGAAACGTCGGCAGGTCGACCTCGCCGGGGCGCATGCCGAAGGCCTCGCGCATCAACCGGACCTGGGCGACGAAGTGGCGGTGCCGATAGACCACGCCCTTGGGAATACCGGTGCTTCCGGAGGTGAACAGAATGGCCGCCATGTCGTTCGAACGGACCTCGGGCGGCCGGAAATCGGTCGCATTGCCACCCAGCAGGTCCTTGTAGCGGAGACCGCGACCGAAGGGGCGCGGGCCGACGGTCAGGGTCCGCCGGATCGAACCGCGTCCCCAGCCCAGCAGCATCCGCGCCAGCTGCGCCCGGGTGATGCCGATGAACGCCTCGGGCCGGGCCTCGCCCAGGCACGCCTTCAGCGGTTTCAGACCGATCCCGGGGTCGATCAGCACCGGCACCAGGCCGGCCTTGAACAGCGCGAAGAACAGCGCGAAGAATTCCAGCGAAGGCGGCACCATGAAGGCCACCCGCGTGCCGGGCGCGTAGCCCTGCGCCTGCAGCCCCGCGGCCAGCCGGTCGGTCAGGTCGTCGAGCTGGCGGTAGGTGTAGCGTCGGTCGGCCCAGCGGCCATCGGTCCGACGGGTCGGAAGGATCAGCGCAACGGCGTCGGGCTGGGAACGGGCCTGACGGGTCAGGGCCTCGGCGATGTTGACGAGATCGGTCACGGCATCGATGGCCGCACTGCGGCCGGCAGAAAGTCCAGGACCGGCAGTGTAGTACGTCCCCGCCCGGCCGGCCGGTGCTCAGTCGGTCTCGCCGGCGAAGCGGACCGGGGGAACTTCGTGCAACAGGCGGGCCAGTCGACGATGCACGTCGCCGAGCCGGATTCGGCCGAGAAAGCCCGAATAGGCGAGGTAGCTGACCAGGAAGCGCCGATCGGCCGCCCAGGGCGGCAGGAATTTCGGTGCCTGGACCAGTCCCAGGTCGGCCAGTTCGCACAGGACCGGCACGTCTTCGAGATCGAGCTTGCCGCAGAAAAGCAGAAGCAGCAGGTCGGCCCGGCCTCCGGCGACGACCGAGCGCAGGAAATCGTGGACCCGCAGCAAGCCGTCGAGGTAGACCACGTCCTTGGTGAACGGCGCCCCGCCCGACAGCACGCCGCCGCGAAACACGCGCCGGGCCTGCTCGAAGGCCTCGCAATCACTGGAGCCGCGCTCGCGAAAATAGCCGAAGACCTCGATGAAGTCGGCGCCTTCGATGGCCATATGGATCGCCAGCACTCGGTCCGTGAGCCGACTGAGGCGATCCACGTCCATGCTGCCGGTGATGAATTCGGCGAATACCGCCAGGCCCTCCTGGGTGCGGGTGGTGCCCGGATGAGCGGAGGCCAGGATCGGCAGCGCGCGCTGGTGACGGCCGTTCAGCGCCGTGGTCACGTGAATGCCGGCCTCGTGGTGGATCAGCTGGCCGACGTCGCGATCGGTGAAACGCGCGGCGCGGCGAATCTTGACCATCGACGGCCCGGCCGTCGCGTTGGCCGACAGCTGCTCGACCAGCTCCACGGCCGGCGCCTCGTCGCCGAAGAACCCGACGACGGCGGGACGCATCTTCGCGGCCAGTTCTTCGGCGGTCACGTGGGGATCGTCCGGTGCGCCCAGGTCCAGGTGCGACAGCCGGTCGAGAATCCGGCGCATTCGCTGGGCCAGCTTCAGCGGCGTCGTACGGCTGTCGGCCAGCGCCTCGTCCGGTGCCCCGTAGAGCCGGCGCGAATGCTCGAAGAACGGCGCGCTGCCCAGGTGCGTCATCATCGCCGCGGCGGTCTCCAGACGATCGGCGACCCGCTCGAACCAGGGGCGCGCAGGGCCGCAGCCCGGGAACAGGCGGCGCGCGTCGGCCAGCGCATCGCGGACCGGCGCCGGATCGACCTTCGGGTAGTGCACCTCGGGCAGACGCCGGGCGTCGGCGGCCAGGAACATTCGCCGCACCTCCTGGGGCCAGGCCAGCAGGCCGAGAATCCGCAACGGCTGCTCGGCGGCCCGGAGCGCGGTCGCGGCCTTCGTGACGGACTCGACAGTTCGATCGTGGGAGGGGGGCGTGGGCATCATCGAAGATACAGCGAGGCGCGGGCGGATCGCCGTATAATACGAGGTTGGCTGTCTTCGAAGACCCGCGATGTCGGGCCGGAATCCAAGCATGCTGTTCGATAATGTCGCTATCCAGTCCGTGGTCTCCGTCGACCCGCCGAACACGGTGTCCAGCGAAGAAGTGCAGGAACGCCTGCAGCCCACGCTGACCCGCCTTCAATTTCGCGGCAATCCGCTGATCGACCTCGCCGGGATCGAAGAACGGCGCTACTGGGACGATGGCACGCAGCCGTCCGACGCGGCCACCCTGGCCGGCCGTAAAGCTCTGGAGCGGGCCGACATCGACCCGAAGCAGGTCGGCATCCTGATCAATACCTCGGTCTCGCGCGACTTCCTCGAGCCGTCCACGGCCTGTCTGGTGCACAACAACCTGAAGCTGGCCGACACCTGCGAGAGTTTCGACGTCGGCAACGCCTGCCTGGCCTTTATCAACGGCATGAACATCGCCGGCCGAATGCTGGAGCGCGGCGAAATCGACTATGCCCTGATCGTCAACGGCGAATCGAGCAAGGAACTGAACGAAAACACCATCAATCGCCTGCTCAAGCCATCCGTCACCCGCAACCAGTTCAAGAGCGAGTTCGCTTCGCTGACGCTGGGCTCCGGCGCCGCCGCGATGGTCCTCACGCGCCGTGATCTGCTGCCGGACGGGCCCGCCTACAAGGGCGGGGTGACCCGCGCAGCCACCCAGTTCAACAACCTGTGCCGCGGCTGGAACCACCAGATGTGGACCGATACCCGCACGCTGCTCACCGAAGGAATGAAGCTGGCCGGACTGACCTACACCGCGGCCCGCACCGTTCTGGGTTGGGTCGCCAACGACCTCGACCATGTCGTCATCCATCAGGTATCGAAAGCGCACACCGATACGTTCATTCGCCTGTTCCGGGTCGACCCCGAGCGCGTCTACCGGATTTTCCCGTTCCTCGGCAACATCGGACCGGCATCGATTCCCACCGTGCTGTCGCGGATCGTCGACGAAAACCGGGTCAACCGCGGCGACAAGATCGCACTGATGGGCATCGGCTCGGGTCTGAACTGTTCGATGGCCGAAGTGGTCTGGTGAATCACATCGGCCGGGGCGCTCGCGCACGGCCCCGAACCGGAGTCCGAAGTTGACCGACCTGCCCGGCCTCGATCGCTCGCTGTACCCCTTCGACAGCCACTTCCACGCGCTGCCGTCCGGCCACGCCCTCCATTTCGTCGACGAGGGCCCCGCCAGCGCTTCGCCGGTGGTCATGGTGCACGGCAACCCGACCTGGTCGTTCTACTACCGCAACGTCATTCGTGCGCTGTCCGGCGAGCGGCGCTGCCTCGCGCCCGACCACATCGGCATGGGCCTGTCCGATCGTCCGACCGACGCCGAGTACGACTACACGCTCGGACAACGTATCGAAGACCTCGGCCACTGGCTCGACAGCGTCGAGCCGGAGCGTACGATCGACCTGGTTGTTCACGATTGGGGCGGCGCCATCGGGCTCGGCTGGGCCGCACGCAACCCCGAGCGCATCGGCAAGCTGGTGATCCTGAACACCTGGGCCTTCACCATCCCCGACGACGCCGACCTGCCGAAATCGCTGGCCTTCGCCCGCACGCCGGTCGGCGCGTTCCTGATCAAGGGCTTCAACGCGTTTTCCGGCCTCGCGACCTGGATGGCCACGGCCAGCAAACTGCCGAAGAACGTCGCCCAGGGTCTGACCGCCCCGTATCGCGGCGGATCGCATCGCCGGCTGGCCACGCTGCGCTTCGTCCAGGATATTCCCCTGACCGAGTCCGACCCGGCCTGGTCGGTTCTGGCCGAGACCGAAACCCTGCTGCCGAACCTCGCCGACAAGCCGATGCTGTTCGGCTGGGGCGCGAAGGACTTCGTGTTCAACGACGAAGTGCTCGACAAGTGGCGCGAAATATTCCCGGACCCGAAGATCGAGTACTTCGAGGACGCCGGGCACTACGTGCTGGAAGACGCGGCCGATCGGCTGGTGCC
>CAZJSH010000084.1:0-12176 GCA_964548715.1 uncultured Halomonas sp.
CGCAGTTCGGCGACTTCGTCAACGGCGCTCAGGTCGTCATCGATCAGTTCATCACCTCCGGAGAAGCCAAGTGGGGCCGCTGTGCGGCCTGGTGATGTACCTGCCCCACGGCTACGAGGGCCAGGGGCCGGAACACTCCTCGGCCCGGCTCGAGCGCTTCATGCAGCTGTGTTCGGACAACAACATCCAGGTCTGCGTGCCGACCCTGCCGGCGCAGTGGTTCCACCTGATTCGCCGTCAGATCGTTCGCCCGTACCGCAAGCCGCTGGTCGTCATGACGCCAAAGAGCCTGCTCCGCCACAAGCAGTCGGTTTCCAGCCTCGAGGATCTCGCGGAGGGCCGCTTCCAGCTGGTCATCGACGATCCGAGGGCCCCCGACCCGAACAAGGTCGAGCGCGTGGTGTTCTGTGCCGGCAAGGTCTACTTCGACCTCGCAAAGAAGCGCGACGAGGCCAACGGCGATCTCGACCACGTCGCGCTGGTCCGGGTCGAACAGCTCTATCCGTTCCCGCGCGACGAACTGACCGCGATCATCGAGCGCTACGAGAACGCCGGCCAGGTGGTCTGGTGCCAGGAAGAGCCCATGAACCAGGGCGCCTGGTTCCAGATCCGGCACCACCTCCAGGCCTGCGTGCGCGACGATCAGGCCCTGGACTACGCCGGCCGCGCTCCGTCGGCATCGCCGGCCGTCGGCTACTACCAGGTGCACGTGGAGCAGCAGGACAAGCTGGTCCGTGACGCACTGGGCCTCGAATCATGAGCCACGTTTTCCACGTCTTTCCCAAGGATCCATCATGAGCACTGAAGTCAAGGTTCCCACCCTGCCCGAATCGGTCTCCGATGCCACGGTCGCCAAGTGGCACAAGAAGGCCGGCGACACCGTCCGACGCGACGAGAACCTGGTCGATCTCGAAACCGACAAGGTCGTGCTCGAGGTCCCGGCGCCGGCCGACGGCGTGCTCGAATCGATCTCCGCCGAAGAAGGCGACACCGTGACCGCCGACCAGGTGCTCGGCGCGATCGAGGAAGGCGAAGTGCCCGAAGACGACCAGGATGGAGACGACGCAGACGATGCGAAGTCCGAGGCCGACGCGAAGGACGCCGAAGCAAATGGCGGTGACAACCAGAAGGATGCCGACAAAGACAGCGATCGCGCATCGTCGCCGGCCCCCGCATCCTCGTCGGGCGGCGATGCCCGGCCGTCGCCGTCGGCACGCAAGCTGGCCGCAGAGAACGAAATCGACCCGTCCAGCGTCGAGGGCACGGGCCGCGATGGCCGGGTGACCAAGGGCGACATGCTCAAGCACATTTCCGGCGGCGGAAGCCGTCCGGTCGAGCGGGTCAAGATGTCCCGCCTGCGCTCGCGGATCGCCGAGCGGATGAAGGAAGCGCAGAACACCGCCGCCATCCTGACTTCCTTCAACGAAGTGGACCTGCACGAAGTCATGCAGATCCGTTCGAAGTACAAGGACGCGTTCCAGAAGAAACACGACGTCAAGCTCGGCTTCATGTCGTTCTTCGTCAAGGCGGCTTGCGAGGCGCTCGACAAGCACCCGGTGGTCAACGCGGCCATCGAGGGCGACGAGATCGTCTATCACGGCTACCAGGACGTGGGCATCGCGGTGTCCACGGATCGCGGTCTGATGGTGCCGGTTCTGCGCAATGCCGGTCAGCTGAGCCTGGCCGAGATCGAGAGCCAGATCGCGCACTACGCGGACAAGGCACGCGCCGGCAAGATCGAGCTGGAAGACCTGCAGGGCGGTACCTTCTCGATCACCAACGGAGGGGTGTTCGGCTCCCTGCTGTCGACGCCGCTGCTGAACGCGCCGCAGAGCGCGATTCTCGGCATGCACACCATCAAGGAGCGCCCGGTCGCCATCGACGGCGAGATCGTGGTCCGGCCGATGATGTATATCGCGCTGTCCTACGATCACCGCATCATCGACGGCAAGGACGCCGTGCAGTTCCTGGTCGCCGTCAAGGAGGCGCTGGAAGACCCTGCACGAATGCTGCTCGGCCTCTAGAACTTGCAGGGACGATGGGCTAGGGGCTAGTACGTGCGACCAGCGCCGAGCAGGAGCTACGCTTTACTAGCCCCTTTCTCCTTTTCCCTCGCCCCTCGGCATCAGGCCGATCCGAACCCGCGACGCTCGGCGTCGCCACGACATCCGAACAGAGACCCTAATCGCCATGGCAGACAATGAATTCGACGTGATCTTCATCGGTGGCGGCCCGGGCGGATACGCCGGCGCCATCCGCACCGCCCAGCTGGGCCTGAAGACCCTGCTGATCGACGACCGCCAGGGCGAGGACGGCAAGCCCGCTCCCGGCGGCACCTGCCTGAACGTGGGCTGCATTCCGTCCAAGGCGCTGCTGGACTCGTCGAAGCACTTCCATCACATTCAGCACGACTACACCGATCACGGCATCGAAACCGGTGAAGTGAAGATCGATATCGACAAGATGCTGAGCCGCAAGCAAAAGGCGGTCAAGCAGCTCAACAGCGGCCTGATGCAGCTGTTCAAGGCCAACAAGATCGAATTCGTCAACGGCCGCGGGAAACTGTTCGCCGACCGCCAGGTGGAGGTGACCCCGAACGACGGCGACAAGTACACGGCCACGGCGAAGAGCATGGTGCTGGCCGCCGGCTCGGTGCCGTTCTCGATCCCGAACGTCGAGGTCGACAACGAGCACATTCTCGACAACGTCGGCGCGCTCGAGATTCCCGAGGTCCCGGAGCGCTTCGGCGTGATCGGCGCAGGGGTGATCGGCCTTGAGATGGGCAGCGTCTGGCGCCGGCTCGGCAGCGAGGTCGTGTTGCTCGAGGCCGTCGACGACTTCCTGCCGGTGCTCGACCGCGACATGGCGAAGATCGCCCAGCGCGAGTTCAAGAAACAGGGCCTGGACATCCGCATGGGCTGCAAGGTCAGCGGCGCGACGATCGATGACGGCAAGGTCAAGGTGAGCTACACCGACGGCAAGGAAGAGCACGAGGAAGTGTTCGACAAGCTGCTGGTCGCGGTCGGTCGCCGTGCCGCCAGCGACGGCCTGGCCGCCGACGACAGCGGCGTCACGCTGACCGAACGGGGCCAGGTCGAAGTCGACGGCCACTGCCGCACGAAGGCCGACGGCGTATGGGCGATCGGCGACCTGGTGCGCGGCCCGATGCTGGCGCACAAGGCATCCGAGGAAGGCATCGCAGTCGCCGAGACGATTGCCGGCCAGGCCGGCCACATCAACCTCGAGACGATTCCCTGGGTCATCTACACCGACCCGGAAATTGCCTGGGTCGGCCGGACCGAGGCCGAGCTGAAGAACGATGGCGTCGAATTCCGCACCGGAACCTTCCCGTTCGCTGCCACCGGCCGCGGGCTGGCCATGGGCAACGCCTCGGGCCAGGTCAAGATCATCGCCGACGCCGAGACCGACGAACTGCTGGGCTGCCAGATCATCGGCGCCAACGCCTCGGAACTGATCGGCGAAGTCGTGGTGACGATGGAATTCCACGGCGCCGCCGAGGACCTCGCCCGCATAGTCCACGCCCACCCGACCCTGTCGGAAGCCGTTCACGAAGCCGCCCTGGCGGTCGACAAGCGGGCCATTCACAAGGCGAACTGATCTCGCCGTTGTTGTTGCACCCGAAGGCCCGGCTGTTGCTGCCGGGCCTTTTTGCCTTCGGCGACCCGGTTTTCGTGCCAACCTTTCGCTGATTGACGCACGGGGCTGCGCACGTTTCGCCACGCGGGCTTCGTCCGCTTTCTGGCGCCCCCTTTGGTCAAACGCGACAAAAGAAGGCCGCCCGCAAGCGCCGGGCGAAACGCCGGTAGCCAAAAATGGCAATCAGGAGGATTCGGGCGCAACGCCCACGCGGCGAAACGCTCCTACGCCAACGAGGCTGATCCTCTTGAGGGCTCCCCAACAGTGGCGTCCTCGAAACGACGGCACCGCACACCCCAGTGCATCCACCCCCCGGAACCCGGTACGCTTGCAACCCTGTCCGCACCGTCGCACCACGCCATGAGCCAAGAAATCCCAGAGACCTTCCGCGCGTTCCGGATCTTCGACGACGAGCACGGCTATCGGGCCGAGCGGGTCGAGCAATCGATCGACGAGCAGACCGCGGGCGACGTGGTGATCCGGGTCGCCTACTCGAGCATCAACTACAAGGACGCGCTGGCCGGGACCGGCAAAGGCAGGATCCTGCGGCGGTTTCCGTTGAACGGCGGCATCGATGCGGCCGGAACGGTCGTGACCAGCGATTCCGACCGTTTCGATCCGGGCGAGGAGGTGCTGATCACGGGATGCGACCTGTCCGAGACCCGCGACGGCGGCTACAGCGAGTACCTGCGCGTGCCGTCGGAATGGCTGATCCCGAGGCCCGAGGGCCTAACGCTGCGTGAAGCCATGGTGCTGGGCACGGCCGGCTTCACTGCCGCGCTCTCGCTGTGGCGAATGGAAGCCAACGGCCAGACGCCGGACATGGGACCGATCGTGGTCACCGGGGCCAGCGGCGGCGTCGGCTCGATCGCGATCGACCTGCTGGCCCGAGCCGGCTACGAGGTGCATGCGATCTCCGGCAAGGTCGAGCACTTCGATTTCCTGCGACTGCTCGGTGCTACGCAGTGCATTTCGCGCCACGACCTGCACTGGAGCGAGAAACCGATGGACTCGGCGACCTGGGCCGGCGCGATCGACAACGTCGGCGGCGACATGCTGGCCGGGCTGACCCGGGTGATCCGGCCCTGGGGTTCGATCGCCTCCTGCGGCATGGCCGGGGGCATCGGGGTGCGGACCACCGTGATGCCGTTCATCATCCGCGGCGTCAGCCTGCTGGGCGTCAATTCCTCGGGCTGCCCTTATCGAATCCGCGAACAACTGTGGGACCGGCTGGCCGGCCTCTGGAAGCCGGCCCATCTCGATGCGATCGAGGCCGACGAGGTCGGACTGGACGGGCTCGTGCCGAAGTTCGACAAGGCCCTCGCCGGTGGGTCGCTGGGCCGCATCCTGGTTCGCGTCGGCGAGTGACCGGGCGCGCCTGCATCGGCCCGACGGGCGATCGAACGATGGTGAATCGCAGCTTATTTGTAGTATAGTTTTTGCTCTTCAGGAACCACGCAAGGAAGAACCATGGCCAAGATTCTGATTGTCGACGACTCCGACACGCACCTGTACACGCTGTCGAAGATCGTCGAGGAAGCGGGGCATGAAGTCATCACGGCCAGCAACGGGGAAGAAGGGGTCGAAGCCGCCATTGCCAACACGCCGGACCTGATCCTGATGGACGTGGTCATGCCGGGACTGAATGGCTTCCAGGCCACCCGGAAGATCTCCAAGAATACCGATACGGCCGACATCCCCATCATCTTCGTGACCACCAAGAATCAGGAGACTGACCGCATCTGGGGTTTGCGCCAGGGGGCCAGCGCCTACCTGACCAAGCCGGTCGACAAGAAACAACTGATCAGCGCCGTCAACGACGCGCTGGGAGCCTGATTCGATGACCATCGCCGAGGGTGAGCGCCTCCCGCAGGCGCAGCTGACGCTGATGACCGAATCCGGGCCGACCCCGGTCGATGCGGCCGAACTGATGGGCGAAGGACGGACCGTGCTGTTCGCGGTACCCGGTGCATTCACGCCGACCTGCTCGGCCAAGCACCTGCCGGGATTCGTCGAACACGCCGACGCGCTGCGTGCCGCCGGCGTCGACCGGATCGTCTGCATGGCGGTCAACGACATCTTCGTGATGAACGCTTGGGGCAAGTCCGCCGGCGTCGGCGACGCCATCATCATGGCTGCCGACGGCAACGGCGATTTCACCCAGGCGCTCGGGCTGGAGATGGACGGCCGCGCCTTCGGCATGGGCATGCGCTCACAGCGTTTCGCGCTGGTGGTTCGCGACGGCGAGGTCGAGCACGTACTGGTCGAGGCGCCGGGCGAGTTTCGCGTCTCCAGCGCCGAACACGTGCTTTCGCTGCTCGACTGAGTCGGCCGCTCCGACGATTCAGTTCCCGGCCGGCACCTCGGGTGCCGGATACCGCACCGGATCGACTCCTCTCGGCTCGATCCAGCCGAGCTTGAAGCTCACATACAGCCCGATCACCAGCAGAAGCGACAATCCCACCCGCCAGGTCAACCGCCGGACGGTCCGGTCACCTTCACCCTTGTCTTTGACCAGGAAGAAGAAACTCGAGGCCAGGCTGTACAGGATGGCCGCCAGGAAGCCGAGGATGATGATGTTGCTCAGCACGTCGGGACGCCCCAATTGGAAGAAGCGCCATCCTAACCGGTCGGCGTGGCCGGCATGAGGATTCGAACGCTGGTGCCGCACCTCGCCGCGGTGCTCGTCGTGGCCGGCTGCATCGCGCTGATGCTCTGGCAGCTCGACCGTGCCGAGGACAAGCGGAACCGTTTGGCCGAAGTGGCGGCTGCACCGACGCTGGGCCTGGACGATATCGATGCCGACACGGACGTGCCGGCCCGGGTCCGTTCGACCGGTCGCTTCGAACCCTCGCGGCAGCTGCTGCTCGACAACCAGGTCTATCAGCGCCAGCCCGGCGTGCACGTCTTCACGCCCTGGCGGCTGGCGGACGGACGGCGAATCCTGGTCAACCGCGGCTGGGCGGCGTGGCCCGACCGCAGCCGCCCCCGGCCCGACCCGCAACCCCCGGAAACCATGACGATCCAGGGCCTGCTGGCCGCGCCGCCCGAAGTCGGACTGCGGCTGGGCGAAGGCTCCGAGCTCGATCCCGGGCGCTGGCCGAATCTCGCGACGTATTTCGATCCCGAGCCGATCCGGGCGCTTTACGGGCCGGCGCTGCTGCCCCAGGTCGTGCAGCTCGACCCGGAACATCCCGCGCATCTCACCGGCTCGGCCTGGCCCGTGGTGACCTTCGGCCCCGAGCGGCATCTCGGCTACGCGTTCCAATGGGGCTTGATGGCGGCCGTGGTCGTCGCCATCTGGGGAGGATTGACCTGGCGCGCGCGACGTGCAGCCGGCGGCAGACCCGACAACCCGGAATCGTGATGAATCCTCGACTGACCCTGATCCTGCTGTTCGCCCTGTTCCTGACGCCCATTCTCGCTGCCGTCGTGCTGAATTCGCGCTGGGTGGACTGGGAGCCCGAGCCCGAACGCTCTCACGGTGAATTGATCGAGCCTGTGGTCCCCCTACCCGACTTCACGCTGGTCGCCGCCGATGGCGAGCCGGTCGCGCGGGAAAACCTGCTGGAGCGCTGGCTCCTGATGCAGGTCGAACCCGGCGCCTGCGCTGAGGCCTGCCTGGAGCGGGCCTACCTGCTGCGCCAGGTCCGGGCCGCACAGAACCGCCACGTTCCGGACATCGGCCTGCTGCTGCTCACCGGCGCCGCACCGGACGCCGAGCTCGGTGAACGGATCCGCGCGCTCGACCCGGTCTTCGACGTCGTCGGCGGACCGGCGGCCGGGATTCTCCGCGCCGCCATTCCCGGCGCCGAACAGGGGGGTTTCTACATCGTTGATCCCGACGGAAATATAATGGAACGCTTCGGTCTCGAGACCGATCCGACCGGAATCCGCAAGGATCTCCGCCGCCTGTTGACCTGGACCGTTCGGGAATGACATGAAGATCTTCCGCCGCCTCGCCTGGATCGCCACCGGGCTCGTTCTGTTCGTCATCGTCGCCGGCGCCTGGGTGCGCCTGACCGACGCCGGGCTGGGCTGCCCGGACTGGCCGGGTTGCTACGGTATGGTGACCTGGCCGAAAACGCCGGAGCACATCGAGACGGCCACCCGTGAATTCAGCGAGCACACGATCGCGCGGGCCGTGGATTCCGGAAAGGCGTTCCGCGAGATGGCGCACCGCTACGTCGCGAGCCTGCTCGGACTGCTGATCGTCGTCATGGCCGTGATGGCCTGGCGCAATCGGCGCGACCCGGCACAGCCGGTGATCTTGCCGATGAGCATCCTCGCGCTGGTGATCTTCCAGGGCATCCTCGGCATGTGGACCGTCACCCTGCTGCTCAAGCCGGCGATCGTCACCGCGCACCTGATCGGCGGCATGGCGACCGGGGCCCTGCTGTTCTGGCTCGCCCTGAAGACCACCTGGCGGGACACGCCCAGCCTGCCGGCACGGGCGCTTCACCCGATGATCTGGCTCGGCTTCGCCGTGGTCTCCGTACAGATCGTGCTCGGCGGCTGGGTCAGCACCAATTACGCCGCACTCGCCTGTCCCGATTTCCCGACCTGCACCGGCGCATGGTGGCCGCAGACCAATTTCGACGAGGGCTTCAGGATCTGGCGCGGCGTCGGCGTCGATTACGAGGGCGGCGTGCTCGACCAGCCCGCACGCGTCGCGATCCACATGGCGCATCGGCTCTGGGCCATCGTCGTGATCGGCGTGCTGGCCTGGCTGTTCGCCCGCCTGATCCGCGTCGAAGAACTGCGCCGGCTGGCGGTGGGCATGATCGGCGTGCTGGCCGTGCAGGTGGCCGTCGGCATCTACAACGTCGTCGGCGGCCTGCCGCTGGCCAACGCAGTGGCCCACAACGGCGTGGCCGCCCTCCTGCTGTTCGCGATGGTCGCCCTGCTCTACCGCACCCGCCGCAGCCCGGCCTGAGCGATGACGGCCGCGACGCGCAAGATGACCGCGTTCCTGGGGCTGTGCAAGCTCCGCGTCGTGGCCCTGATCGTGTTCACCGCCATCGTCGGCATGGCGCTGGCCACGCCCGGCCTGATCCCCTTGCAGCCGCTGGTCATCGGCGGGCTGGGCATCGGCCTTGCCGCCGCGTCGGCCGCCGCGCTGAATCACCTGCTCGACCGCCGAATCGACGCGCGCATGACGCGGACTCGCCATCGGCCCCTGCCGACCCGGGAGCTGACCGAGACCCAGGTCGTGGCCTTCGCGCTGTCGCTGGCCGTGATCTCGATGGTCATGCTGGTCGTCGGCGTCAACGCTCTGACCGCGATCCTGACCTTTCTCAGTCTGATCGGCTACGCAGTGATCTACACCGTCTGGCTCAAGCGTGCGACGCCTCAGAACATCGTCATCGGCGGCGCGGCCGGCGCAGCGCCGCCGGTGCTGGGCTGGGCCGCGGTCACCGGCGAGGTGCATGCCTACGCGCTGATCCTGTTCCTGATCATCTTCGTCTGGACGCCGCCGCACTTCTGGGCCCTGGCCATCCACCGCCGGGACGATTACGCCGGCGTCGGGCTGCCGATGCTACCGGTCACGCACGGCATTCCGTTCACCCGCTGGCAGATCCTGTTCTACTCGATCATCCTGGCGCTGGTCACCCTGCTGCCGTTCCTCACCGGCATGAGCGGCTGGGTCTACCTGGCCGGCAGCCTGGTGCTCAACGCCGGCTTCCTCGGCTATGCCGTCGCGCTGATGGTCAGCCGCAGCGACGAGTTGCCGATGGCGTTCTTCCACTACTCCGTGATCTACCTGATGGCGTTGTTCGCCTTCCTGCTGGTCGATCACTACCTTCATTCCTTCCTGGGGGTTGCCTGATGTCCCATCCGTCCGATTCATCCCCGCACGGTGCGCCGCTGCGTACGCTCGAACACCACGCCGAGTTCATCGGCCGTCACATCGGACCACGTGACGCCGACGTGCGGGCCATGCTGGCCGCGCTCGACGTCGATTCCCTCGAATCGCTGATCGCCGATGCCACCCCGCAGAGTATCCGCGCCGAGCGTCCGCTTGCCCTCGACGAGGCGCAGAACGAGGCGCGGGTGCTGGCCCGCCTGCGCGAGATGGCCGGGCACAATTCAGTGCTGCACAGCCTGATCGGTCTCGGCTACCACCCGACCCAGGTGCCGCCGGTGATCCTGCGCAACGTGCTCGAGAATCCGGGCTGGTACACCGCCTACACGCCGTACCAGGCCGAAATCTCGCAGGGCCGACTCGAGGGCTTGCTGAATTTCCAGCAGGCGGTCATGGACCTGACCGGCATGGAACTGGCCAACGCCTCGCTGCTCGATGAAGCCACCGCGGCTGCCGAGGCGATGACGATGATGCGGCGGGTCGCCCGCAAGAATCCGTCGAGCCGCTTCCTGGTCGATGCCGACGCGCTGCCACAGACGATCGACGTGCTGAAGACCCGCGCCGAGCCGCTGGGTATCGAGGTGGTGGTCAGCGATGACCTGGCCGCCGACGCGGCGGCCGGTGACTACTTCGGACTGCTGATCCAGTATCCGGGCGCGAGCGGCCGGCTGGGCGATCCGGAAGGCGTGATCCAGTCGGCCAGGACGAATGACGCGCTGAGCGCAGTGGCCGCCGACCTGCTCGCGCTGACGTTGCTCAAGCCGCCGGGCGAAATGGGCGCCGACGTGGTCGTCGGTTCGGCCCAGCGGTTCGGCGTGCCGATGGGCTACGGCGGACCCCACGCGGCGTTTCTTGCAACTGCAGAGGCGCATCGCCGCAACGTCCCCGGACGGATCATCGGCGTCTCGCGCGACCGGCACGGCGCGCCGGCGCTGCGCATGGCGCTGCAGACCCGTGAACAGCACATCCGCCGCGAAAAGGCGATGAGCAATATCTGTACCGCCCAGGCGCTGCTGGCCGTGATGGCCGGATTCTATGCGGTCTGGCACGGCGCCGACGGTCTGCGCACGATCGCCGCGCGGATTCACCGGATCACACGGCTGGCTGCCCGGGCGCTGAGCGACGCCGGCATGGCGCCGGTGCACGACGCGTTCTTCGACACCCTGCGGATACCGGTCGACGAGCGTCGTCGCGCCGACCTGCTCCAGCGCGCGCTGCGCGCCGGCTTCAACCTCCGCGCCGATCTCGACGACGCGATCGGATTGAGCTTCAACGAAGTCACGACCCGGGATCAGCTCGGCGACCTGCTCGAAGCCCTGACCGGCCAGCGGCCGGATCTCGACGCGCTGGACGCCGAGCTGGCCGCCGACGGACCGGCCATTCCCGAAGCGCTCGTCCGCGACAGCGATTTCCTGACCCACGAAGTCTTCTCGCGCTACCGCTCCGAGACCGAGATGCTGCGCTACCTGAAGCGGCTGGAGAACCGCGACCTGAGCCTCGCGCACGCGATGATCCCGCTGGGGTCGTGCACCATGAAGCTCAACGCCACCGCCGAGATGCTGCCGGTGACCTGGCCGGAGTTCTCCGACCTGCACCCGCTTTGCCCGCACGACCAGGCGCGCGGGTACCACGAGTTGATCGACGACCTCGAGCTCATGCTGCGCGAGATCACCGGCTTCGATGCAGTGTCGCTGCAGCCGAATGCCGGCTCGCAGGGCGAATACGCCGGTCTGCTGACCATTCGCAGCTACCAGCAGGCCAACGACCAGGGCCATCGCGACGTCTGCCTGATTCCGTCGTCGGCGCACGGCACCAACCCGGCCAGTGCGCAGATGGTCGGCTACCGCATCGTCGTGGTCGGCTGCGACGCCAGCGGCAACATCGACCAGGACGACCTCGCGGCCAAGATCGACAAGCACCGCGACGAACTGGCCGCGCTGATGATCACCTACCCGTCCACCCACGGGGTGTTCGAGGAAGACGTGATCGCGATCTGCCAGAGCGTGCGCGAGGCCGGTGGCCAGGTCTACCTCGACGGCGCCAACATGAATGCGCTGGTCGGAATCTCGCGCGTGGCCGACTACGCCGACGTCTGCCACCTGAATCTGCACAAGACCTTCTGCATCCCGCACGGCGGCGGCGGACCGGGCGTGGGCCCGATCGGAGTACGCGCCCACCTGGCCGACTTCCTGCCGGGCCACGTCAGCGGCGTGCTCGGCGCAGGCCCCGGCACCAATCCGGCGGTTGCGGCCGCGCCGTGGGGCTCTGCAGCGATCCTGCCGATTTCCTGGGCCTACATCGCGCTGATGGGGCGCGACGGCCTGCGCCGGGCCACCGATGTGGCGATCCTGAACGCCAATTACATCGCGCACGGCCTGAAGGATCATTACGACATCCTCTACACCGGGCGAAACGGCCGCATCGCCCACGAATGCATCATCGACCTGCGGCCGTTCAAGAACGAGGCCGGAATCAGCGAGGAGGACGTCGCCAAGCGGATGGTCGACTACGGTTTCCACGCCCCGACCATGTCGTGGCCGGTCCCGGGCACGCTGATGATCGAGCCGACCGAGAGCGAGGCGCGCGAGGAGCTGGATCGCTTCATCGAAGCGATGATCTCGATCCGCAGGGAAATCGATCGGGTCGCCTCGGG
>CAZJSH010000085.1:0-12077 GCA_964548715.1 uncultured Halomonas sp.
AAGAGAAAAGCGAAAGAACAGCGAGGGGTGAACCGGCGTCCGTTCCCGGAGTGGGCGCACCCGGAAATCCTTAACGCGCCGGATCGGTCAATGACCTCGGGTGCGGCCTGCGGCCTCGACCGGGGAGATTGCAGTCGGACCAATAGGGAAAAGTTCCCGGGTGCGCTGTGCTTGCCGGGGCTACAGGAATCCGGTATTCAGTCGAGCCGCCGTTCTCTTCGCGCCCATCCTCCAGAAGAATCGAGCACAACGCGCGAATCGCGCACCGCGGCGATCGGTCCGGGTCGGGCGAATTGTCTAGAATAAGGAGCTTTCCCGCTTCCACCGGAACCGCCCGATGAGCCAACGCAAGCGCGTCCTGACTGGTATCACGACCACCGGCACGCCCCACCTGGGCAACTACGTCGGCGCGATCAAGCCTGCGATCGAGTCCAGCCGTGATACGGCAACCGATTCGTTCTATTTCCTCGCCGACTACCACGCCCTGGTCAAGTGCTTCGAGCCCGAGCGGGTCCACCAGTCGACGCTCGAAATCGCCGCGACCTGGCTGGCACTGGGGCTGGACACCGAGAAGAGCGTGTTCTACCGCCAGTCCGATATTCCCGAGATCCCGGAGCTGACCTGGCTGCTGACCTGCGCCTGCGCCAAGGGCCTGATGAACCGGGCGCATGCCTACAAGGCCCAGGTCGCGGAGAACGAGGCGGCCGGCGAGGACCCGGATTACGGCATCACCATGGGTCTGTTCAGCTACCCGGTGCTTATGGCGGCCGACATCCTGATGTTCAACGCCCACGACGTGCCGGTCGGCAAGGACCAGGTCCAGCACCTGGAGATGGCGCGCGACATCGCCGGGCGTTTCAACCACCGCTACGGCGAGCATTTCGTGCTGCCCGAGGCGGTGACCGATGAGCACGTCGCGACGCTGCCGGGCACCGATGGCCGCAAGATGTCGAAGAGCTACGACAACACCATCCCGCTGTGGCTGCCGGAAAAGAAACTGCGCAAGGCGATCATGAAGATCAGGACCAACTCGCAGGAGCCGGGTGAGCCGAAGGATCCGGACGAGGCCAGCGTGTACGCAGTCTACGCCGCGTTCGCCACGCCGGCCCAGCGCGAGGACATGCGCCGGGCCTTCGCCGATGGCATCGCGTGGGGCGAGGTCAAGCAGCAGCTGTTCGAGCAGGTCAACGCCGAGCTCGACGCGCCGCGCGAACGGTACGAGGCACTGATCAACGACCCCGCGAAGATCGAGCACGAACTCAAGCTCGGCGCCGAGCGCGCCCGCGACGTGGCCGCGCCGTTCATCCGGAGCCTGCGCGAAGCGGTCGGCATCCGGGCCCTCGGCTAGGCCCATGACCCGCACCGCCGACTGGTCGCCGCCTGTGCTGCTCGGGCCCGATGAAGCCGGCTTTCCGATCCGGCATGCCTGGTGCGTCGGCCGCAACTACGCCGAGCATGCCCGCGAGATGGGGGCCGACCCGGCGGCGGGTTCACCGATCTTCTTCACCAAGCCGGCCGCTGCGCTGACCCAGGCCGCCGCCGTGCCGTTTCCGCCGGCCACCGAAGAGCTCCACCACGAGATCGAACTGGTCGCGCTGCTCGGGCAGGGCGGGCGGAATCTCGACGCGGGGACCGCGTTGGCCTGCGTCGCCGGCTGGGCGGTCGGCTGCGACCTGACCCGCAGGGACGTCCAGGCCAAGGCCAAACAGGCCGGACACCCCTGGGCGCTGGCCAAGGGATTCGACGCCTCCGGGCCGCTGGGGCGGTGGATCTCGGCCGACGAGTGGATGCCGCAGGCCGACACGGAGATCCGGCTCGGCGTCAACGGGGAGACGCGCCAGCAGGCCGCGCTCGGCGATATGATCTGGCCGGTCGGCGAGCTGATTGCCCGGCTTTCGCGCGAGGTCACTCTGCACCCGGGCGACGTGCTGTTCACCGGCACGCCTGCAGGTGTCTGTGCGCTGGCGGTCGGCGACCGGGTCGCGGGACGCGTCGACGGCCTGCCGCCGCTGGACTTCGAGATCGTCGACCCGGCAGCCTGAGCAAGGCCGACGGCCTTGCGCCGATCGCTGTCGTCTCGCGCTGATCATCCGAAGACATCGGGCAGGATGCTTGGTCGGAGCTCTACCAGCCGCCGCCCCCGCCGCCGCCTCCGCCGCCGCCGGAAAAGCCGCCTCCGCCACCGCCGGACGATGAGCCGGGCGGGGAGGCTGAGCTGGAAATGCCGCTGGACAGGCCGCTGGCCAGGCTGTTGGAAAGGGCGGCGCCGCTGAAGGCTTTGCCGGACATCATCGACGGCGAATACCAGTTGCGATTCCGGATCGAGCCGTCGATCTCGGCGGCGCGGATGGCGTCTTCGAAGCGATTACCCCAGGTCTCGGCGCTGTCGAGCGCGATGGCGTAGGGCAGCAGCCGCTCGAACTCCTCGACGGTTATCGGGCGGTCGCCGCCGTGACGGCGCTCGAGGTCCTCGCGTTCGGCCACGGTCAGGTACAGCTGCAGCCCCCGGATTGCGTCGAGCAGTGTGCGGCCGCGCTGGGTCGGCGCTTTCATCAACTGGTAGAAGGTCACCGTCAGCACCAGGTGGGCGAGCAGGATCAGCAGCGGCAGTACACCGACCTGCCAGCCGAATACACCGAGAAGCCCGATCCCTGCGATCACGAACGGACCCACGAACAGCGTGGCAAGGAGGATCGGCACGACCTGCGGTCCGGAGGCCTGTTTCCAGCCCTTGTACATGCTGGCGACCATGACGCCGACGAAGCCGTTCCAGGCCAGCACGAACATCGCCAGGAACGGTCCGAGGAAGGGTTCGTCGGTCGGCGCCAGCGTCACCATCACCAGCACCGAAATCAGCGCGACGACCAGGCCGGGCGCCCACCATCTCCGATTGTGATTGAAGTAGTTCGACTCCAGCGTGGTGCGCAGGATCTTCTCGTGCTGCTTGACCGCCTTCCCGACTCGCTCGTGTTCGGATTGCTCGAAGATCAGCGCGTCGCCGTCGGCGAACAGCGCGAGGTGCAGCGCCCGTTCGCTCTGCGAGTCGGGAATGCCTTCGCCGCGCATGACGACGAAATGCTTGTCCGGCTTGTCGAGCTTCACCTGGCCGTTGACCGCCATGTGGACCAGCGCCGCGGCGGTGGCGGTCTTGTCGTAGCCGAAGTTCAGAACGTAGCGCAGCATGCCCGGTGAGTAGCCTTCGGGTGCGTCGTAGCGCGGATAGATGGGGCCGGACAGCGGATCGCGGCCGACCCGGTTCCAGGCCCAGGCCTGCCAGCCGATGACGATCAACAAACCGACCAGTCCGACGATCGATCCCCGGTTGTCGGCCAGCACCTGCTGGCCCCGTTCCAGCGCGGTCGGTTCGGCGACCAGGCCCTTCGGAAACCCCACGACGACCGTGAGACCCTCGTAGGGTCGCAGGCCGCGGTCGCTGGTGAACGTGACGGTGTCCTGCGCCGGGACGTTCGCGGTCCATTCGGCGCCCTGCGCGCCGGCTTCGCCCAGGTAGGCGTCGATACGCAGCTCGTTCCGGGCAACATCGGCCGGCAGGCGGACGGTGGCCGTCACCGCATCGATCGGAAACGCCCAGTCGTTGCCGGTGACGTTCCAGTACAGCTCGTCGTGTTCGTCGAAGTAGCCCAGCTGGCGGTCGGTGGTGTACTCGATGCGGTAGCTGTAGTCGCCGGGCTCGAGAAAGGCTCCGGCGTCGCCGATGTACAAGCGGGTGCCGCCGGTCACGCCCTCGGTATGCCAAGGCTCGGGCCGGCCATCGCGGGTGACCGTGAGCACGTCGAACGGCACGGTGTAGCGATTGCCGATTGCATCACGGTAGACGGTCGGAAAATCGCGGTAGATGCCGCGCCGGATCTCGCGACCCTCGGCCTGCACGTCGATGGTCTCGGCGACGAACAGGCTGCCGTCGGCCTGGACGGTGATCTCGGCGTCGTAGCGCTGGATGCGCTCGTCGGCCGCGGCCAGGCCGGCGAGGAGGGCCAGCAGGGCGGCGACGAGACGCCTCATGCCGGGCGTCCCAGCGCCGCGCCGACATCCGGCGCCTGCCGGGTCTCGATGCCGGCGGAGAAGAAGGCTTCTTCGCGGAAGCCGAACGGGCCGGCGATGAAGCGGTCCGGCACGTGCTGGACACGGTCGTTGAGCTGGCGCACTGCGCCGTTGTAGAACCGCCGGGCCTGTTCGATGTCGTCCTCGACGTCGGTCAGTTCGGTGACCAGCTGGCGGAAGTTCTCGCCGGCTTTCAGGTCCGGGTAGGCCTCGGCCAGCAGGAGCAGGCGGCCCAGACCCCCGGCCAGCGCCTGCTCGGCCGTATCTCGCCCGCCGACGTCGTCGGCGTCGCCGGCCTTCTGGCGTGCCTCGCCTCGCAGCCGGGTCACGTCCTCGAGCACGCTCTGCTCGTAGCCGGCGTAGGCGCGGACGGCTTCGACCAGCTGCGGGACCAGGTCGTGGCGCTTCTGCAGCTGCACGTCGATATCGGCAAAGCCGGCGCGAACCAGATTGCGCGCGCGCACAAGCCGGTTGAAGATCACGATGGCCCAGACCAGCACCGCGAGGGCGATCAGGCCGGCGACCATGAAGGCGAGGGCGTTGGCGAACCACATGGCAGGAGTCTAGCCGAAGCGACCACGGCCGGCACCGCTCATGGCATTCTTGAGCACTGCGTGAACGCATGCGTGGGAGTTCGCAGTGAGCCAGAACGACTCGTCCGGGATTCGCATACCGCTTGCGGACTGGCGCCAGGCCGGTCGGTTCGAGACCGTGCGCGGTCACGACCTGTTCCTCCGCCACGCCGGAGAGGGTACGGCCGTGCTGATGATCCACGGGTTTCCAACCGCCTCGTGGGACTGGTCGTGGATCTGGGATGACCTGGTCGCCGATTACCGACTGATCGCCCCGGACCTGCTGGGCTTCGGGTTCAGCGCCAAGCCGCCCGGCCATGCCTATTCGATCGCCGATCAGGCCGATCGTCTCGAAGACCTGCTCGAGCGACTCGGCATCATTCATTTCCACGTGCTTGCGCACGATTACGGCGATACCGTCGCCCAGGAACTGCTGGCCCGACGGAACCAGGGCACCGGAGCCTGGGGATTGCTCTCGGTGTGCTTCCTGAACGGTGGCCTGTTCCCGGACGCCCACCGGCCCCGCCGGATCCAGAAGCTGCTTCACGGTCCGTTGGGTCCTTTGCTTGCCCGTGCCACGACGCGCCGTCGCTTCGGACGATCGCTGGCCGCGGTATTCGGGCCGGACACCCGGCCCGGCGACGACGAACTCGACGCGTTCTGGTCGCTGGTCCGCTGCAACGACGGCCCGCGCGTCGTCCCGAAGCTGCTCGGCTACATGCCCGAGCGCAAGCGCCGCCGGGCCCGATGGACCGGCGCGCTGCAGACCGCGAAGGTCCCGATCGGGCTCGTCAACGGCTCGCTGGATCCGGTCTCGGGCAAGCACCTCGTCGAGCGCTACCGCGAAGTGGTCGGCAGCGACGGCTACATCGAGGAACTCGAGCGCGTCGGCCACTATCCGCAGATCGAAGCGCCCGGGGCGGTGGTTGCAGCGTGGCGGCGATTCGTTCGTTCGGTCGAGTAGTGCACCGCGAATACGGTGGCTGGCTGGCGCCTGCCAGGCCGGTCCGGCGTCTGCTCGTCACCCATGATCGAATCGCCGTCTTCGATACTCCGGCGACCGCGTGCCGGCTGTGGCAGAGTGCCGTGAACCGTCGACAGAAAGAACGCGAATGAACGAACGGATGGATCGGGGGGCCTTGCCGTGACGCTGGATGCACAGTTTGTCTGGGCGCTGGTGCTCGGGGTGTACGTACTGGTCGTGCTGTTCCTGACCCGGATTCCCTACGAACGGATGATCGCGCACGGGATGGAGCCGATGCGTGCGGTGTACTACAACCGCAAGATCGTGCACATGGCCGGGGCCGGGGTGGCCTCGCTGTTCGTTCCGGTGTTCTTTACCGACCTGATCTACCCGCTGGTCGCCGGGGTGCTGTTCAGCCTGCTGACCTGGGCCACGCACGCCTTCGGCATGCGCATGTACTGGTTCCAGATCGAGGAGAACCGCAACGACTTCAAGTTCGCGCTGGCCTGGCTCGGCTCGGTGACGGTATTGTGGTGGCTGCTGGGCAATCCGTGGCTGGCCATCCTGCCGGCCCTGTTCGTGGCGTTCGGCGACGGCGTGACCGGGATTGCCCGGAATTTCGTCGTCCGCCAGCGCTCCAAGCACCCGATCGGCAACGTGTTCATGTTCCTCGTCTGTGCACCGACCGGCTGGATCGTCGGGGGCCTGGCCGATCCCGGCATTCCGGAATGGGGCCTGCTGGCCGCCGTGGCTGCCACGCTGGTCGAGCGCTACGAGTTCGGCGTCATCGACGACAACATCCTGATCGCCGTCGTCGCCACGCTGGTGCTGCTGGTTGGCTCGCAGGTCGGGCCGGTGATCTGATCGGCGGCGCGGCCACAGGCGTGCGACGTTCGCCCCCGGATCGATGAAGCGCTCCCCTCATCCGGTACCGCTTCCGGCCCGGCTGGCGTTCACGGCCTGGATGCTGGCCTGGGTGCCGGTCATCGTCGCCACCGCCGGGCCGCAGAATTTCTGGTGGTTGTGCAACGTCGCGTTGTTCCTCATGCTGTGGGCCAGCTGGCGACCGAATCGCCTGCTGGTTTCCAGCCAGGCCGGCACGGTGGTGCTGGTCGGTTTCGTCTGGGCCCTCGATCTCGCCGCCGGCCTCGTCCTCGGAGGCAGCCCGACCGGCATCACGGCCTACATGTTCAACCCGGACTTCCCGACGATCCGGCGCCTGGCTTCGACCTATCACCTCTGGTTCCCGGTCTACATGCTCTGGTTGTGCCGGCGGCTCGGCTACGACGAACGCGGCCCGTGGCTGCAGAGCGTGATCGGCACGCTGGCCATCCTCGGCGGCTGGTGGTTCGGTGATCCGGCACGCAACCTCAATTACACCCGGGCCCCGTTCGGCATCGAGCAGACGCTTCTGCCGCAGGCCCTCTACCTGCCGCTGCTGTGCGTCGGCACGGTCCTGCTGGTGTACTGGCCGGGTCACCTGCTGGTGCGGGCGCTGCATCGTCGTTTTGCCGCCGATGTGGCGGGTCACTGACCGGCGCTTCGGGGCGGCGGATCCGGCCTGAATCACGCGTGCGATCAGGCGCCGACAGTCGGCGTCGAACGAGGATCCACGCTCGACCGCAACCCCGTTCCGAGGGGGCCGCGAATTAAACGATCAGGCAATTATGTGGCGTTGATAGGGGGAATGTCGGTCCTTCACTCCATGTTCACTATTGTGCGCGCATCGTTCACGCGCCGTTTTTGCGCTTCGATGATCCAGGCGGTCAGGAATGCTCGATAAAACGGTACGTGACACGACAACCATAACGAACGATCGGGTAGATACATGCAAAAAGACCAGACACCGGAACAACCCTCCCTTGCTGTCAATACACTGAAGTTCTTCCTTCCCTGTTTCGCACTTTCGATCACCGCCGCTGCGCCCGCCTTCGCCGAATCGGCCCAGACACAAAGCGATACCGCACGAACCGCAGAAACCCGCTCGACCGCGAACGAATCCGATGACGAGTCCGGCCCGTCGGTCGCGCTCGATGACGTGATGGTCTTCACGCGCAAGCGCGACGAGCCGTCGCAGCAGGTGCCGATCGCCCTCGAAGTGCTGGATTCAGTCGAGATCTTCGAGCGCGGCATCTACGACCTCGACGACGTCACCCGCCAGGACCCAAGCGTGTACCTGGAGCAGGGCTCGGTCCCGCAGGACCTGAAGATCACCGTACGCGGCATCACGCCGACGCGCGGCCGCCCGAGCATGGCGGTGCTGGTCGACGGCGTCGACATCACCACCGAGGCGATGATCACTTCCGGCGGTTCGCTTCTGATCGACCCGATGCTGTTCGACATCGAGCAGGTCGAGATCATCAAGGGCCCCCAGAACGCGCTGTACGGCCGCTCGGCCTTCGCCGGCGCCATCAGCTACACGACCCGCGCGCCGGACAACGAGTTCCGGGGATCTCTTGAAACCGATCTCGGCGAGTACGGCCAGCGGCTGTTCCGCGGCCGCGTCTCCGGCCCGTTGATCAAGGACACGCTGAGTGCCGGCGTGAGCGTGGCCAACTGGAACCACGACGGGTTCTACGAGAGCCCGATCACCGGTGCCGACCTGGGTGGCCGCAGCGGCACCAGCATCGCCGGTACGCTGCGCTGGATGCCGGCGGCCGGTTGGGACGTGCGCGCCCGGATCTCCTACGAAGACTCGGAGATGGGCATCGCGCCGCAGATCCACCCCGAGCCGAACGCCGTGTTCCCGATGCCGACGGCCGCGCTGGGGCCGGTGATCAACCCGGGCGTGACCGAGATCCGCGGAATCGACGGCATGCCGCCGTCGAACTGGAGCGAGTCACAGATCGGCAACAGCAGCAACCCGCGCACGCCGGGGCAGGACTACCCGGGCAGCGACAAGGAAGTGCTGCGCGGAACCCTGAACATCACCCGCGAGTTCGGCGACCCGCAGGGCAGCGGCCCGGCGCGGTTCGTCTCGCTGACCCACGTGGCCTCCGCCGAGAGCCTGCAGTTCCAGGACTTCAACAACTACGGTGACGCCAGTAACCTGCCGGCCTTCGGCGAGATCTGGATCGACAACGACGTCGACCTGTTCAGCCAGGACTTCCGGCTGCAGTCCGGCACCGGCGGGGCAATCAGCTGGACGATCGGCGCGGAGTACTGGGAAGAGCAGCGCGACGTGCTCAACGGCGGCGTCACCTGCCTGACCTACGCACCGCCGTTCGTGCCCGCCGAGGCAGGCGCGCCGTGCGGCCCGATCGTCGCGCCGATCGGCACCACCGAGCCGCGCAACTCCGACCTGTGGACCCGCGACATCGAGCACTGGTCGGCCTACGGCACGATCGCCTGGGCCATCAACGAGCGCTGGAATGCTACCTTCGAAGGCCGGTACGTCAACGAAGACCTCGAGGCCGGTGGTCCGGACCTGGACAACTCCATCGTCTCGCCGCTGCCGTTCCTGGGCGGCGCCCTCGTTCCGGCTCCGGCCGGCCTGACGATGGCCACCGAGAGCGACAGCTACTTCACGCCCAAGGTCGGCATCCAGTACCTGCACAACGACCGGACGATGGGCTACTTCTCGATCGCCCAGGGCATCAAGCCGGCCGGCATCGGCTCGGTCAACGGCGGCGGCGGTACCTTCTTCCCCGAGCAGCTCCGCTTCGAGCAGGAGAAGGTCGTCGTCTACGAGCTGGGCACGAAGATGGACTTCCTCGCCCAGGCGATGCGCCTGAACGCCGCGGTGTTCTACCAGGACTTCACCGACAAGCAGGTCACCAGCCAGATCGTCGACGACGCCGGCTTCCTGCAGTCGCGCATCCGCAACGCCGACGCCGAGATCTACGGCGCCGAGATCGACGTGACCTGGTTCCCGACCGACAAGCTGCTGCTGCAGGCCGGCTACACCTACCTGGAGTCGGAGTACAAGGACTTCACCCAGCTGTCCCGCAGCGCAGGGGTGATCGCCTACACCGGCGGTTGCGAGCTGGTCACGACCCAGGCCGACCAGACCACCTGCCGGGTCGACTTCACCGGCAACGACCTGGAGCGGGTGCCGAAGCACTCGTTCGTCGGCAACGCCCGCTACAGCTCGACCATCAACGCTGAACTCGGCTGGTTCGTCGACCTGCAGACCACGTTCCGCGGCAAGCGCTTCTCGAACCCGAGCAACCTGCTGGAGTTCGACAGCTACTGGCTGTCCGACCTGCGCGTGGGCCTGGACGGGAAGAACTGGCAATTGATCGCGTATGTCGATAACCTGTTCGACGACGACACGATTCGCGACGGCTTCAACACTGCCGGCGACCTGCGGAACTTCTCGATCCAGGGTGCCACCTTCGTGTTGCCGGACAGTGCGCAGTACTACCTGCCGTCGCCGCGAACGTTCGGAGTCCGTGCCGCGTACCGGTTCTGACGCGGAGAAATACCGAGAGAGGGCCGTGTCGAGCCGCACGGCCAGGGAGTACAGGGATGAGTACGGAGGCGTTCAAGGGCCGCCCGCTTGGCGGCACCCTTTCACGCGACCGATCAGCGCCGGCCGCCTCGGCCGGCCGCTGGCCGCCAGTCGCCGTCGGCGCGCTGTCGCTGGGACTGGTGGTCGCCGGTATCGCGTTGGCCAACACCACCATGGGGCTGCAGCGGGCCTTTGTCGGGAGTACGTTCTGGACCGATAGCCTGGCCTCGTTCGCGCTGGCGGGATTCGGCACGGCGCTGATCTGGAAGGGTCTGAAGGTCGACGACCCGGCCGCGAGCATTCTCGGCTACGCCGGGGGCGCACTGCTCTGGATGGGCTTCTTCGAATGGACCTGGCGATATTTTTCGGTCTGGCTGGGTATCGATCCACTGATGATCGACGGCCAGCCGGTGCTGCCCGGTTCGTTCCTGCTGATCCAGGCCAGCGTCTGCATCTTCCTGCCGCTGACCATCCTCAGCGTGGCCAACAAGGACAGTCGCTGCCGCATGATGCAGTGGATTCGCCGCGTGTTCCGCCTGCAGGCCCCGGACACCCGAGGCAATCCGAACAAGGGCGACCCGGCCCGGGTCGCCGCCACGGAGACCATCTTCGTGATCTGGTTCGTGTACCTGCTCAATATCTCGTTGTATGACCCGCGCCTGCTCGGCGCCAGTCAGAACGTCTACCTGGCCTCGCTGGCGGTGATCGGCGTCTGGGCGGTCTACCTGGTCTCGCGCCACCTGCGCATCCCGTCGCCGGGCCTGTCGCTTCGCTATGCCATCCCGACGGCGTACCTGCTGTCGATCCTCATCGACGGCTCGACGCTGTCCGGCCTGTTCCCGGCGTTCTGGATCCAGCCGCTGCAGTACCCGATCGCCGCGTCGTCAATGGCGTTCGTTTTCGCCGGCTGCGTCTGCGGGTTGCTGCAAGCCGGAAAGGCAGCCTCGACCGCCTGAAGTTCGAAGACGGCCGGGCTTCCGGCCGTTCCATCGAACGGGGCGGGGGCATTCAGTCGGTCGACGGCGCCAGAGAATCGTAGAACGCCAGCAGCGCCCGGTTGACCTCGTCCGGTCGCTCCGCCGGGGTCATGTGCCCGGCATCGGTGATCGTGACCAGCTCCGACCCATCGATCCGCTCGTGCATGTTCCGTGCCTTCTTCGGCGAGGTCGCCCGGTCGTGGTCGGCGGTGAGGATCAGCGTCGGCAGGCGGATCTCGTGGATGCGCTCGAGGATGGACGTCCGCGACACCACGCCGTGTACCGCGCGCGTCACGCCGATGCGATCGTTGGCCGTGACCATTGCCAGCCAGCGCTCGCGCTCGGCTTTGCAGTCGGGATGTTCGATGAAGCGGTCGGAGAACAGCAGCGGCAGGATCTTCGGCGCCACCTTCTCCAACCCCAGCCACCGCGCGGCCAGATTCAGCAGCGCGAAGCGCGGCCGCTTCGACCACTTTTCGCGCTCCGCCGACGTGTTCATCAGCACCAGCGACCTCAGCAGCGCCGGCCGCTTCAAGGCCACCCGCTGCGCCACCATCCCGCCCATCGAAAAGCCCAGCAGGTGCACCGGCCCCGCGTCCAGGTGCTCGACCAGCGCGATCACGTCGTCGGCCAGCGTCGCCAGGTCATAGCCGGACGCCGTCACCTCGCTCTCGCCCTGGCCCCGGAAATCCATCCGCACGCACCGGAACCGCGCGCTCAGCGCCTCGACCTGGGCGTCGAACATGCGGTGCGAAAACAGCAAGCCATGCAGCAGGATCAGCGTCTTCGGGCCGGACCCGGAGTCGACAACGTTCAGTTGGGCGTGGTTCAGGGAAATGCGGGGCATCTGGCGTTCCCGTGGAGTGGTGCGCCTACGATACCGCCGGAGCGCAGGGCTTGCGTGCTATCCGGCGTTGATGCAGGATATCTACGGGGCTTGTTGGTGCAAGGCAATGAAATCGAAGCAGATTCCAATCAGGAAGGACGGCGGCGCCGAGATTAAGCGGCGTTTTTGCCTGAATATTCGCTACACGGCATTTTTGCCGCCT
>CAZJSH010000086.1:0-11899 GCA_964548715.1 uncultured Halomonas sp.
TCAAAATCCGTTTCTGGAAACAGAGTGAGGGTTCAAGTCCCTCCCCCGGCACCATCCTACGATCAGCGCCCCTGATCGGTCTCCACGTCGTTCCCCGATAGGGCGGCCTCGAACGCCTTGAGTGATTCGGCCGACATCGGGCGGGCAAACAGGAAGCCCTGCCAGAACACGTCGCCGAGCCGAACCGCCGCCCGGCGCTGACGTTCGCTCTCGATCCCTTCGAGCACCACTTCGAGATTCAGTTGCTCGGCCATCTGCACCATGCTGGCGACCAGCACGGCCTTCGGCGAATCGGTGCCGAGGCTGGAGACGAAGGTGCGCGAGATCTTGACGCCGTGCAGCGGTAGTTCGTGGAGGTAGGCGAGGCTGCTGTAGCCCTCCCCGAAATCATCGACGTGGACGCTGTAGCCACGCTCGACCAGCTGCTGGATCGGTGCATGGACACCGAGCAGGCTTCGCTCGGTGATTTCCAGCACCACCTGACCGGGTGCCACCCCGGCCGGAATCAAGTGCCGCTCCAGCGCATCCTTGAGGCCATCGCCCTCCAGGTCCTGTGCCGAAATATTGACCGCCACGCTGATCTCCGGATGACGAGCCAGCCAGGCGCCCAGGTCGTCGGCCACGTTCTCGATCATGTGCCGGGTCAGGCGCTGGGCGAGTCCGCCGGTCTCGGCAACCGATACGAACGCTTCCGGCGCGCGCAGGAACGAAGGGCCTCTCGGCCAGCGCGCCAGGGTCTCGACGCCGACCAGGCGGCCGCTCTGGGCCTCGAAGACCGGCTGGTAACGGGCCTTGATCGCGCCGGAAGCCAGGGCCCGGCGAAGCCGCATGGCCGGGGTGCAATACCCCAGCGTCGCCAGCTGGATCAACAGGAACACCGTCAGTCCGGCCACGGCCCCGAGTACGGCAAAGCCGACCCCGTCATTCGTCATCGATTCTGCCGGAAGGGAGACGGTTCGCAGACCTCGCATGCACAGGCCGTCGGGTTCGCTGCAGCGAACGCTCAGCAGGGCTTCCGGTGCGGGCGTCCCGACTGGCCGGCTACCCGGCGAGCCGTACAGCGCGAACCACTCGCTCCGGGCCGAGTCGGCGATCTGCAGCGCGTCCAGCCAGGGGGAGCTACTCAGGCCCTCGACCACCACGGGATCGACCAGCGCGTTCATGTGTTCCCGCTGCAGCACCATGGTCGGGCGGTTCAGGGACAGCCGAACACTGCGATAGGCATAGAGCTCGATGCCGTCGGCCAGCAGAAGATCCGGCGCGCTGCTCGGCACCGGGTCGGCGATGACGCCCAGAGTGGTCGAACAGAACAGCGTTCGATCGCGGACGATCCCGATGTCGCGCAGGTCATCCAGGCCGAACAGCTGGCGCCGCAGACGTTCCAGGTTGGCGGTGGAGCAATCGGCCTCGTCGGACGCGGGAATGCCGGTGGCCAGTCCGCGGAATTCATCGAGAATGCGCTCGATTCTCACCAGCGCCTCGCCGGTGGCGCGATCGAGACTGGCTTCCAGTTGCAGCCGATGCTGTCGATCGGCCCAGGCCGCGGCGGCCAGCGCGCCGGCCGCCATCAACAGGACCAGGAACAGCCACGCGGTGGGCCCGCGCAGCCGTCCGGTCGACCCGACTTCGATCAGCCGCATGCCCCGGCGTCTCGAGTCCGGAGCCGGGCGGGTGCGGCACGATCCTGCCGCAGGTTCATTGGCAGGATGATCCCCACCTGTTCTCCCAGTCCGCGGACCGCGACCCTCCCCGGTGCGGTCCGAACAACGATCCTGCGCTCAGTATGCGCCCGGCGAGCGCTTCGTTCCAGTGCCCGGGGTCGCCCCCCGCCCCGGAACTGCGGCGAACCGCGACTCAGAGGTCGCGGGCCACCCGGAACCCGACGCGGGCGTCGGTGCTGTCGTTGGCGCTCGACAGGCGGAACGCCGACCGACTCATCGTCGGCGTCGACGACCACGACGCACCGCGGATCATCCGGCGCTCACAGCCCGGATTGACCCAGGCGCTGCCGTCGTCGGGGGCCCGCACGTAGCTGTCGTGCCAGCAGTCCTCGATCCATTCCATGACGTTGCCGCCCATGTCGTACAGCCCGAACGGGTTGGGCTGCAGGCTGCCGACCGGCGCCGGACCCCAGTAACCATCGGTGTAGCGATCGAAAGCCACGGTCCAGGAGCGCGCGTCGGTGAATTCGTCACCATCACCGGTGACGTTCTCGACCGCCTCGTCCGGGCTGTCCTCGCCCCACCAGTACGGCGTCTGGCTGCCGGCGCGCAGCGCGTACTCGAACTCCGCCTCCGACGGCAGTCGATAGGGACGGCCGGTGCGACGCGCCAGCCATAGCGCATAGGCGTTGGCGTCGTTCCAGGAGACGTGCACGACCGGCAAACTCTCGTCCGCCTCGTCGCCGAGGTAGTCCATGCGCCAGGTCACGCCGCGCTGGTCATCGACCCGGCCGCTGCCGGCACGGTAGACCTTGGAACTCCGCGAGCGCTCGGCGTCGGTCACGTAGCCGGTTTCCTCGACGAACCGGGCGAACTGTCCTACCGTGATCTCGGTCTGCGACATTGCGAAGCCATTCTCGAAGCGGACCCGGAACTGCGGCCCTTCGTTGCCGACCCGACCGTCCTCGTCTTCCGGTGATCCCATGATGAAGCTGCCCGCAGGCACGACGACCATGACCGGCCCGAACCCGTCACCGTCTCCGATGCCGTCCTGGAAGACCTGGCCCGGCTCGAACCCGCCATATCGAATGGCGTCGTCGAGCAAAGTCCGCAGCGACTCGACGTCGTCGGCCGGCGCGCCCAGCGCGACCAGCTGGTTGATCTGCTCTTCGGCCTGCTCGTAGGCCTCGTCTTCGATCGAGGCACGGATGTCCGCGGCGAGCGCACGCATCCGATCGGCCCGCCCGGCCGAAAGATCATTCTCCAACTGCCCGATGCGGTCGGCGTCGGCGTCGCGCTCGGCCGCCGCGTCGAGAAGCTCGGCTGCCCGCTCGAAGTCGTTCTCGGCGATCCGCGCCTCGGCCTGGTCCAGCAACGCGGCGCGGATGGCCTCGCGGCCGGCCAGGGCGGCTTCGCTGTCGGCGTCGATCGCGAGCGCGTCTCCGAACAGCGTCCAGGCCGCGGCATCTTCGGGCTCGATCAGGTCACCTTCCTCGAGCGCGGTTTCGGCCTGCGCCAGCAGGCGCGTCAGGTTCTGGGCACTCTCGCGCGCCGCCGCCACCGCACCGATGACCGGCCGATCCCCGTCGAGCTCGGCCAGCACGTTGGACAACCGCGTGGCCAGGGCCAGGTCGCCGTCGGCCAGCGCCGCATTCGCCTGCGCCTCGACGTCGTCGAGCAAGGCGGAAAGTTCTGCAGCGATGTCCGGATCGTCAGGCACGAAGGCCCGGCGCGTCAGCAGGTTCTGCAACTGCGCGTCCTGGTCCGGGTCCGGCAATGTGACGTCGGGCTGCTCCTCGACCGGTCCGGCCGGCGTCTCGATGGCCGGAATGTCCATTGACCATTCCTGCGCGCCTTCGCCGATCACGTCGCCGAGTCGCCGCACCCGCCGATCTTCCCCTTCCCCTTGCCCGGCTGCGGCCTCGTCCGCCGTTGCGGTATCGGCCGATACCGGGTCCTGATCGTCCTGCGACCATGCGCTACCATGCATCGCGAACAGCAGGGACAGTCCCATCCAGGCAATCCATCGTTTCATTAAAGAGTTTCCCGCTTGAAATTGAATTGATCGATGCCCGGACCGCTTCTTACGGCGAACCTGAGAATGCATCACTACTGTCGTCTGCCCGTTCCGGGTGTAAACATAGCGTACCTGCCGCACCACGACAAGAACCGAGCCGCCCGACAGGTTCATCGATCCGCCGACGCCCGGTGACGGGCCCGTTCTTCGAGACTGCCCATGACCACCGATTCCTTCCATACCGCACCCCGCCACCGGGTCGACGATCCCGCCTCGCTCGACGCCTTCCTGCAGGCGCTCGAGGGCGTATCGGCACTCGGCTTCGACACCGAGTTCGTGCGCGAGCGCACTTTTCTTCCGCAGCCGGGCCTGATCCAGGTCAGCGACGGGCAGGCCGTCTGGCTGCTCGACCCGCTCGCGCTGGGCGACGATCCGGGGTTCCGGGAGGCGCTGGCGGCATGGATGGCCGATCCCGGCCGGGTCAAGATCCTGCACAGCGTCGGCGAAGACTTCGAGGTCTTCGATCGCGTCTGCGGCGAGATTCCCGACCCGCTGTTCGACACCCAGGTCGCGGCCGCGCTGCTCGGCAAACCGCTGCAGCTGAAGTACGAAACGCTGGCCGAGGAGCTTCTCGGCGTCCAGTTCCCCGGCGGGCTGGGACGCAACAACTGGTTGCGCCGCCCGCTGCCGGAGCCCTGGCTGGACTATGCGGCGCACGACGTCATCGCGCTGCCGGCGCTGAAAAACGAACTGACCGAACGCCTGGTCGCCGCGGACCGGCTTGACTGGCACGCCGAAGAGTGTGCGCGGCGCGTGGCCCAGGCACGGCAGCCGGTCGACTCCTTGCTTCGCATCCGCGGCGCCGAGCGACTCGACGACGAGGGCCTTGCGCGGCTGGTCACGCTCGCCGAATGGCGCGATGCACAGGCCCGCGAACGCGACCTGCCGCGTACCTTCGTGGTCCCCGACCCGGCGCTGCTCGAAATCGCGCGCCGCAACCCGACGGTCCCCGAAGACCTCCAGGCGATCGATGCGCTCAAACCCGGCGCCGCGCGCCGGTTCGGCGCCGACCTCGTCGCCTGCTGCCGCCGGCCCGCCGAGGACTGGACCCGGCCGGCGGCTCTTCAGCCGCTCGACCGCGAGGCCCGTGCCGAGGTCAAGCGGATGCAGGCCCTGGTCCGCGAACGCGCCGAGACGCTGGACGTGGACGCGGCGCTGCTGGCCAGCAAGCGGGAACTCGAACGGATCGTACGCGGCGAGCGCCCGGACTGGCTCGACGGCTGGCGCGGCCGGCAGCTGGGCGGCCTGATCCGCTGAACGATACCGGTCCGGAAGATTCGCACTGGATCGTGCCGAACGAACTCGCTCTGGTAGTCTTCGATACGGCAGCCCCGGTAGCTCAGAGGATAGAGCAGCCGCCTCCTAAGCGGCAGGTCGCAGGTTCGACTCCTGCCCGGGGCACCATGTTCGAGCCAGCCGACGACTGCATCCGGAGTGTGCACGATGCCTGATCGCCCCCGTACCGGCCGATATGCCGCGTTTGCCTGCCCGGGCCGCCTGTCCTGCGTCCTGACTCTGCTGCTGATCGCCAGCGCCGCAGTCGCCGAATCGACGCTCTGGACGCTGGCCCCTCAGAAATCGGTCGCGAAGCAGGCCTCACCGGTCGCCGGGCTGCCGACCGCGGCCCGGACGCCGGTGCGCATCGACGCGGCCGCGCTGGTCGCAGGCCGCACGCTGGCGCTGCCGCTGCCCGACGGCCGGCAGGTCGAGGTGATTCCCGGTCCTGCCGCCGACCACCCGAATGGCGACATCAGTCTTCGATTGACGCCGGCGGCGAAGAACGCCGGCGGAATCGACGGCCTGCTGACCCGCGGGCCGGACGGCCTGTTCGGCCGCCTCCGGATCGACGGCCGGCTGTGGCTGCTGCATACCGATGCCGGCGGCAGCTGGCTGATCGACGCCGCGTACCCGACCGTCGAGGTCGACGCGTTCGGACACGACGCCCTGTTGCCGATCGATCTCGGCCGGACACAGGACACCGACCGGCCCCGCTCGGCGCCCGGCGTGGCCAAGAGCGACTCGGCCAGCGTCATCGATGTCATGTTCGTCTACCCGGCTTCGATGCAGGAACGCTATCCGGGCGATCTGCTGGAGACGCGACTGAACCACCTGGTCGCCATCGCCAACCAGGCGCTGGCCGACTCGGCGATTCCCGCCGTTGTCCGGCTCGTGCTGCAACGTCCGGTCGGTCCGCTGCCGACCGAGGACAACCGGGAAATGATCGGGCGGATGGCCGACGCCCTGGCCGGTGATTTCGTGCCGGGCCTGGATAACCTGGCCAGCGTGCGCGACCAGTTCGAGGCCGACCTGGTCGTCCTGACCTGGCCGCACGACATCGAGACTCGCGGCTCCTGCGGCATCGCGTTCTTTCCGTTCCCGGCCGACGATCCGGACCCGAACTTCGGTGTGCAGATCACTAACGACGGGGTCAGCAACTGGTCGATCTGTTCCGATGCGGTGTTCACCCACGAGCTCGGCCACAACCTGAACGCTCGACACCAGCAGAACGCCTCGGACGATCCGGACAACGCCAACTACGCCTTCGTCCAGCTGGACCGCTTCCACACGGTCATGGGTTCGTTCGGAACCGGCGACGTGAACCGGTTCCTGCGGCTGGATCGCTTCTCCAACCCGGACACGGTCTGCGGCAACGGTCCCTGCGGCTCGACCCAGGCCGGCGAGGCGGCCGACAACGCCGGAGAAATGCGCCGGCAGCTGGCCCGGATCGCCGCCTACCGCGGCGGGAGCCCGGCCACGGCCACCGCGCCCGCCCCCTCGGACCCCGACAGTGACGGTGACGGCGCGCCGGACTCCGTCGATCCGTGGCCGTTCGACCCGGAGGACGGCCAGGCCCCGGCACCGCCGCCACCGGCGGCCTTCAGCGCCCGCACGATCCGGACCCCGTCGACAACCGACGACTACGAACTGCTGGTCGTCGACAGCGCCCGCGATGCGGTGCTGGCCTGGAACCTCGACGGCAGCTACCGCGGCGAGGCCGCCCGGCCCGTGGCCGTCGATTCGCTGCCGGTGCTGACCGAGTTCAGCGACCTGGCCGTCGACGACAGCGGGCTGCTGTGGCTGCTCGCCTCGGCCGACGTGCGCCGCTACGACCGAGCCACCGGCGCGCTGGTCGACGTGTTCCTCGACTCGGCCCGGCCCGAGCCGTTCGAGCTCCGCTCGGCGTTTCCGCGCGCGCTGGGTTTCGACCCCACCGGCGGCGTGGTGGTGCTCGGCGACGACGCCGTCGAACGATTCGACGAAAGCGGCGACCGGCGGGCGTCGATCGTCGAGGGGGATTCGCAGAACCCGGCCGACTGGAACACGCGGGTCGAACTACCGCTGCGCGCCTTCGCGTTCGGGCCCGACGGCGACTTCTACCTGGCCGAGGGCTCGGCCGGCCGCATCCTGGTGTTCGACGGCACCACCGGCGAACGCAAGCCGACCCTGGCCTTCGGCGGCCAGCTGCGCGATCCGCGCGACCTGGCCTTCGGACCCGACGGCCGGCTCTATGTGGCCGACGACGTCCGGGTGGTGCGCTACTCGCCCGAGGCGCCCGGACTGCCCGAGACCTTCATTCCCGCCGGACGCGGCGGACTGGCCAGCGCACGCGCCCTGGCCTTCGGGCCCGACGGCATGCTCTACGTCGTCGATCGGGCCCGTGGCGCCGTGCTGCGCTTCGACGCCGCGACCGGCGACTATGTCGACGAGGCCGTACCCGTCGGCGCAATGGAGTCGCCGGAAACCCTCGCCATCACGACCAAGGTCAACGCCGTCCGGCCCGGCCATTCCGGCCACTGGTTCGACCCGGCACGCTCCGGCGAAGGCTGGCTGGTCGAAGTCCTGCCCGACGGGCGCGCGGCGGTGCTCTGGTTCACCTACCCCGCAGCCGGCGAAAGCGATGAACAGATGTGGCTGACCGGCGCCGGGACCGTCGAGGACGACGCGATCGTGATCCCGGACATGCTCCGCGTTCGCGGGCCGCGCTTCGGCTCCGGCTTCGACCCGGCCGACGTCGTGCTCTCGCGCTGGGGCACCCTGACGCTGCGCTTCGACGACTGCCGGGCCGGCACCGCGACCTGGTCGGCCGGCCCCGGCTACGGCAGCGGATCGCGTGCAATGACACGGCTGGCCGGCATCGCCGGCCTGCCGTGCGAGCAAGCACCGCTGGAGGCCGCGCCCGAACGGCCCGGCGTCAGCGGGCAATGGTTCGACCCCGTCCAGGACGGCCAGGGCTGGCTGCTGCAGGAAGTGCGGCCGAATGAACTGTTCATGGCCTGGTTCACCTACGACGACGCCGGCCGGCCTGCGTGGATCGTCGGCTCCGGCGCCCTCGACGGCGCGACCGCCCGCTTCGAAGAATTGCTGCTGACCCGCGGCACCCGCTTCGGCGAGGACTTCGATGCCTCGGTCGTTCAGCGTATTCCGTGGGGAACGGCCACGATCGATTTCGCCGGCTGCGGCGCTTCCAGCATCCGTTGGACCACGGATCGGACCGGCTTCGTCAGCGGAAGCCTCGCGCCGGTGCGGCTCACTCGGGTCGACACGCTGGCTTGTACGATCGGGACTGCCCCGGCAACGATGGACCCCGTCAGCGGCGCCCGATGAATTCGACGAACTCGGCCAACCAGCGGTCGATCTGACGAGCGGTTTCTTCGTCGGGACCCGACTCGCCCAGCGCGTCACCGGCGCGGGAGACCCGCAGATGGCCCGGGAAAAGGTCTACTTTCAGCTGGCGCAGCGTCACCAGGCTGCCGGCCTGAGCCAGCGTGGTGCCGAGCCCGCCGGGCGTGGCACCGCAAAGCGCGGTCGGCTTGCCTGCAAACGTCGCTGACATCGTCTCCGGTGGGCGCGTCAACCAGTCCAGCGCGTTCTTGAACACGCCCGGCATCCCGCCGTTGTACTCCGGCGTGGACAGGATCAGCGCATCGGCGGCCTGGATGCGCGAGCGAAGCGCCTCGACCGCGCCCGGAATGCCCTGCTCGGCTTCGAGATCACCGTCGTAGAGAGGAATGCCGTGCAGCACGGCACAATCGATCGTCACGTCGCCCGCCGCGCGTGCGGCCAGCGCTCGGGTCAGCCGGGTATTGAAGGATTCGCGGCGGAGGCTGCCGCTGAGCGCGATCAGGTTCATCAATCAAGCCATCCGGGACGATGCCGAACTGAATCGTACCCGATGCGCGGCAAGACTCGGGAACGAACCCGTCCGCAGCCGGCCCGATCGAATCGATCCACCGGCGCGGGTTGAAATCCCGGCGCCCTTCGGATATTTTCTTGGAAGAGCGTTCTGGTCCCGGCTTCTTGCCACCGTGCCTGCTCGATTCAATACAGACAACTCCTCACCAAGAGTAACAAACATGCTTTTCAATTCCGCAAGACTCACCGCGGCTTCGATCGGTATTGTGGCCGTCCTGGCTGCAGCCCCGGCAGTGGCGCAGGAACGCGTCAGCTATCCGGCCGACAGCCTCGCCTCCCCGTTCGGCACCTCGTCAGTCGAAGGCGGCGGCTTCTACGCTGAAGACTTCGAGACCTTTACCGTCGGCGCGCTGGTTCCTCAGGGCGGCTGGGACAGTGCATTCGCGCCGAACGCAATCGTCGTCGACCCCGGCCTGGCCGGTTCGACCCGCGCCGCGCAACACACGGCCGACGGCTCGGCCTTTGGCGGGTTCGAAATGCAGAGCCCGGACTTTGCGCCGCTGCGTGGCTACATCGAAGTCACCCAGGTCATCGACGGCAACGGTTCGCTGTATCAGATCGTCCCGATCGACACCGGAACGGGCGTGTTCATTACCCGCCTCAACTTCGAAACCGACGGTTCGATCACGGCCGGCGTCCTCAACATGGCCGGCGACGCGCTGGTCTTCGAGCCGACGACCGGCTCCTGGACGTCCGGCGTCGAGACTACCATCGGTGTTCAGGTCACCGACGACGGCGAGCTGTTCGTGTTCCAGGACGGCAGCCAGATCTTCGCCGGCACCGAGGTCAACTTCGACCTGTCCGGCACCCCGGGCGAGATCGGCGGGCTGTGGAGCTTCGCCGACAACACCGGTTCGACCGACACACAGACCTGGGACAACATCCGGCTGCTGGCCGATGCCCCGACCGGACTGCCGGAAACCCAGCCGGTTCCGGTCAACAGCCCCTGGGCGCTGGCCTTGCTGATTCTGGTCCTGGCCGGTCTCGGCGTCGTGGCCGTCCGTCGCTTCGCCTGAAGCCACGCACATCCCGGTCCGTCGAGGGCCGGATGAAAAAGGGCGGCCCCGGGCCGCCCTTTTTCGTTCCGGACCGAACCGCCGCGGTTCCGGGTACACTCCCCGCCAACCGCATCATCGAAGGAAACCATCCATGGGCATGCTGGAAGGCAAGAGAGCGCTGATCGTCGGCGTGGCAAGCCCCCGTTCGATCGCCTGGGGCATCGCCGAGGCCATGCACCGCGAGGGCGCCGAGCTGGCGTTCACCTATCAGAACGAGAAGCTGAAGAGCCGCGTCGACAGGATCGCCGAGCAGACCGGCTCGACGCTGACGATGCCGCTGGACGTGGCCGACGACGATCAGATCGACGAGGTATTCGAGACGCTGAAGACCGAATGGGGCGCACTGGACATCATCGTGCATGCCGTCGGTTTCGCACCGCGCGACCAGATCGAGGGCGAATTTGCCGACGTTGTCAGCCGCGAAGGCTTCCGGATCGCTCACGACATCTCGAGCTACTCGTTCGCCGCGCTGGCCCGCGCCGGACGTCCGCTGATGGAAGGCCGCAATGGCGCGCTGCTGACGCTGAGCTACCTCGGCGCGGTCCGCGCGATGCCGAGCTACAACGTCATGGGCCTGGCCAAGGCGTCGCTGGAAGCCGGGGTGCGCTACCTGGCCCACGGCCTGGGGCCGCACGGGATTCGCGTCAACGGCATTTCCGCCGGCCCGATCAAGACCCTGGCCGCGGCCGGCATCTCGAAGTTCCGGGCCATGCTCGAACACGTCGAGACCACCGCCCCGCTCCGCCGCTCGGTGACCACCGAGGACGTCGGCAACACCGCTGCCTTCCTGTGTTCCGACCTGGCCGGCGGCATCACCGGCGAAATCACCTACGTCGATGCCGGCTACAACATCGTCGGCATGGCCGGGCTGGACTGAAACCGCGCTTTCTGCGCCAAGCGGAGAACCATTCCATCATTTACCGCAGATGAAAAAGCAAGACGGTTCACAACCGAAGTCGAGCACGTCATCCACAGTGCAGCGCGAACCCTTGCCGTCAGTGCTGGAACAGATACCGAGCAGATGATTGCTCGATGGGAGCTCGAACCTGCAGGGCCGCTCCAGGATGTTCGACAGACGCAGAATCCGGAATGGACGACGGGATCGCCAATCCCGGACGCGGTACGGAGACACGATGTGTTCAGCCGCGCCCCTCGAGGAGTCCAGTCCTGTCTTCTTCACTTTTATCTGCTTTTATCTGCGTCCATCTGCGGTTCCAGAAAAAGAAACGCCCCGGCCTGGACCGGGGCGTTCCGCATCACGGCCAGAGCTGGATCGGTCAGACGAGCTTTTCGAGCTCCGGGACGACCTCGAACAGGTCGCCGACGAGACCGTAGTCGGCGATTTCGAAGATCGGGGCTTCCGAATCCTTGTTGATCGCCACGATGGTCCCGGCGTCCTTGATCCCGGTCAGGTGCTGGATCGCGCCGGAGATGCCGATCGCGAAGTACAACTCCGGCGCGATGATCTTGCCGGTCTGCCCCACCTGCAGTTCGTTCGGCACGTAGCCGGCATCGACCGCCGCACGCGAGGCGCCGACGGCTGCGCCCATCTTCTCGGCGAAGCCGTAGATGAGCTGGAAGTTTTCCGCAGAGCCCAGCGCGCGGCCGCCGGAGACGACGCGATCGGCCGTCTGCAGGTCCGGGCCGTCGCCGCCGCCGGTTTCCAGCCGCACGAAACGCGTGTGGCCCGAATCCTCGACCGTGGCCGAACGGGTGTCGATCTCGGCGTCATCGCCGCCATCCGGGGCGGCCGAGAACGAGGCACCGCGGATCGTCGCGACGACCGTGGCGTCGTCCGGGACCTGTACGGTCACGATCGCGTTGCCGGCATAGATCGGGCGCTTGAACGTGCGGGCGTCGATCACTTCCTGGATGTCGGAGACCTGGTTGACGCCGATCAGCGCGGCGGC
>CAZJSH010000087.1:0-11559 GCA_964548715.1 uncultured Halomonas sp.
GGCGCAAACGACGGATCAACGCCTGGGAATGCTTTGTTCGTGAATCCGCATCGCGATCTGAGGTCGATCGAAAAGTCGACCGGCTGCAATGCATCGGCAGGTCCGGGTGTCGCCATCGGATGCACCATGGAGCATTCCGGCGGAACCGCGAACTCGGGCATGGGGCCGAAGAAGCGACGTTGATAACGGCAACGACATCGGCCATTCGGGACCTGACGGCCACTTGGGTGCCGTCGAGACCGTGGCGATGACAGTGGGACTCGGCCGGCGTCAGGAACCTGGCCGAGCGCGGCGGCGAGCGAGGATGCGTTTCGCCAACCACCATGTCGCCACGAACGCGATGCCGCCGAGACCGATGCCGTAGATCGGCACCACGGCGAGCAGCAGCGCCGAGGTCGACGAGGCGGTCCGGGTACCGTCGAGATCCAGCATCCAGGCCATGTGCGCGGGCAGCGAGACCGCCATGGCTGCGACGAGGAAGCCGATGGCGCCCCATTTCACCGGCGGGTTGTCCTGCGAATGCCCCAGCCAGAACAGCACGCCGGTCAGGACCAGTGGAATGCCGTTCCAGAACGCCCAGGGGTTGATCGCCACGCCCTCGGCGACGTAGATGAACGCGAACAACGCGACCAGGACCGCGACCATCTGCTTCATCGTTGGCCGACCCGGGCCGGGCGTACGAGCGACTCGCCTGCGCCCTGGTTGCAGCGCCCGGTCATCCGCGCGGCGTCCGCGATTCAACCGCAGCCGGCGTCGCGCCTTTCTTCTTCTTCTTCTTCTTCTTCTTCTTCTGCTTCGGCGGCGGCAGTTCGGCAGCACTGTCGATCAGCAGCCGGCGCAGCGCCTCCGGATCGTCGAGCAGTTGGTCGGCCACCGGATACGGCTTCGCCCCGGAATACGGCGGACGCCTCGGCAGCTCGAGTCCATGCCGCTCGAGCGCCGGCGTCGCCTTGACGAACAGGCTGTCGTCGCAGGCCAGCGCGATGAACTTCCCTTCGAAGTGGAAGCCGTACTCGCCGAACATCTTCCGCGCGGTCAGGCGATCGCCGAGGCCGGCGGTGTCGAGAACGTGTTCGATGAATCCTGGAGCGGTGGCCATGCCGTTTTCCTGTGCCGCCGAATTCCTGGCTGCATTCTGAGCGCCGGTCCGGCCGGGCGCAACTCAGGGCGAAGCCGTGCCCGACGCACGCCGGAACAGGAACGCCGCGACCAAGAAGGCCGCGGCGAAGAAACCGTTCAGCCCCAGCAACTCCAGCGGCGGGCTGTACGGCCGACCGAGACCGGCCACGATGGCATAGCCGCCGATGATCGCCGTCAGCAGCGCCATGCCGCCGGCGGTCCAGGCCATCCCCCGCGGGCGGCCGCGAGCGATCAGCGTCCCGAGAACGCCAGCGCCGATGACGGCCAGGTACAGCGTGTTTGCCGCGTCACCGTCGGCGCCGATGATGCTGACGCCGAGACTCAGCCAGACCAGCAGCAGGGCCGCGACCACCGTTCCGGCCCAGGCCAGGCCGACGGCATGTGAGCGATCGAGCGTCACTGCAGGTCACCGGAGCGGGATTCGCCGTGCAGTCGGGCCAGCATCCGCGAGCACAGCCCGGCAACGGCGAAAGCGACGCCCCACGGGAGCGCGTTGCACGGGCTGCCGTGACATCCGCCGAAGCCCACCGGCGGCGTCGACGCCGCGCTCATGGTTCGCACCGCCCGCGCCCGCCAGGCACGACAGCGATCCGCCGGCGGCGAACGGCGGAGAAGACCACCAGGCCGATTCCCGCCGCCAGCAGCGCCAGCGCAACCGCAGTCGGCTCGCCTTCGATCGATACGGTGAAGACCAGCAGCAGCGCGGCGGTCACGATCGACAGTCCGCCGAGACCGGCCAGCAGGATTACCTTCCGATACGAGTTCATCAATGACGGCTCCAGCGTGGATTGCCGGCCAGTCTGTCCTTCGTTTCGGGCATGGCGCGGCGCGCCGGATGGCGAAATCCGGGCAGTCGACGGTCACAGCGCATGCGCGGTGCTGGTCTCGATGCGGTACAGCAGGCGGTTGGCCAGCTCCGCGGCCAGCGGCTCGGGCAGGTACGGCACGGTCTTTTCGCCGTGCGGCAGCCGGATCACCAGCGTGGCCAGCCCATGGCGGCGCTGGTACGGGCTGCGCGTGACCTTGACCTGCTGGCAGCGCGCGTCCTCGAACAGGATGATCGTGGTCCCGACCAGGCCCTCGCGGATCTGCAGGCCGTTGTCGCCGATGTGCACGCCCCAGCGCTTCCAGCGGAAGTGAATAAGCAGGGCCGCGAAACCGGCGACGGCCAGCGCCGCGAACGGCGACCACCACGGACCGCTGTCGAGGACGGAATGCGCCGTCAGCGCAACCAGCAGGGGCAGCAGCACAACACGCTGCCAGAGAATACGACGGAAGCGTGGATGGATGCCCTGAAACGCCGGAGGCGACCAGGCGCGTCCGGCCAGCTCCGAAGTGACGCGCTCCAGCCGGCCGCCCGGAATGCCCGGCACCAGGAATCGCTTGTCCTGGTTCATCGGGTTCATCGCGTCCAGCGCGGCCTGGTGCCCGACCGCGTGCCAGCGCCGGAGCAGCCGGCCGAATGCGGTCTGAACGACTTCGAGACTGTGCAGCTTGGCCCGCTTCAACGACTTCTCGCGCTTGTCGAGCAGGCCGTAGACCGCCTGCAGACGATCGTCGTCGCCGGTCAGGCGGTAGCCGTGGAAGCGGACCCAGGCGATCAGTCCCGAGACCACCAGGCCGAGCGCGATGAACAGCACGACCAGGCCGAGCACCAGGCCGGCGGCCAGCCACGGCGCCGACGACAGGTCGCCAACGCCGACCAGGCCCGAGGCTTCCAGCCATTCGACGGAATCCTCGACCCGGTCACCGACCCGCTCGGCCAGCGGGCCGCCGACTACGCCGAGGATGATCCACAGCTGGCTGGAGGTCATGCCGTAGCGGAACAGGTCACCGAACCCGGGCGCGAAGATCGCCGGCGCCCCGGTCGCGGAGGGATCGCCCTCCCCGGCCGCGGCCGGCGCGTCCGTGGCCGGACCCTGTCGATGCGCGCCGGCGACGCGATCGCGCAGGGCCAGCGCCTCGTCGTTGCGGACGCCGGGCAGTTCGACCTCGGTCTGCGACGCGCCGGGCGTCTCCAGGTTGACGCGGGTCAGCCCCAGCGGCTTGAGATACAGCGGCTGGCTGAACGCCACGTTCTGGACCCGTTCGAAGCGGACCTTCAATTCCTTGATCTCGAACAGCCCCTTGCGCACCCGGATCGCTTCCTCGTCGATCAGGAAGCGGAATCGGCGATGGTAGATCAAGGTGCCGAGCAGGCCGATCAACAGCAGGCCAAGGGCGATCAGGGCCAGTTCGCGCAGGCCCAGCGCGTCGGTCCACAGCGCGCCGGTACCGCCGCCGATGAACAGGAACAGGTTCTCGCGCACGGCTTTCTGCGCGCCGCTGATGTACATGGCGATCACCGCGGCCGTCGGCAGCCGCTCCCAGTCGGCGCCGGCCCGCTCGGCACCGGCGGTATCGGTCGACTCGGTCACGCGTCGGGGTCGTCGGCGTCGCCGGTCCCGGCGGTGTCCGGGGCCAGCGCATCGCGCAGCCGGATCTGCTCGGCCAGGTGCTCGCGCAACGTGTCGGCGGCTTCGGCCCGGAGACCGATCAGGGTCAGGTCGGCGGTCATGCCGCCGGCGGTGAACAGCTTCAATCGCGCCAGGCCACGCCAGCGCTCGATCGGGCCGCTGGAGGTCTCGACGTGCTGGATGCGGGCGAACGGCAGCGTGGTGACCGAGCGCCAGTAGATGCCTTCCTTCGCGGCGATGTCGTGTGCGCGCACGGCCCAGCCGCGGTGGCCGGCATCGACCCAGCGATAGACGCCGATCAGCAGCGCCAGCAGCAGCACGCCGCCGGGGATCAGCAGGCCGGCCAGCAGCGGGAGGTCGGGGATGACATTCAGGATCGCGCCGGCCGCCGCGATCGGCAGCCAGTAGATCAGCGTGGTGATCACGGTGTAGCCCCGGAAGCCGTCCGCGACCGGCTCGAAGGCCAGCTCCCGGTAGTCCGGCAGCGCCGCGAGCGGCACCTGCAGGTTGTCGAACGCGTCTGCGTCGTGGAGAGCGTCGTCCATCGCGTGTCCCTGTTGGTCGCGGTCGATCCGCACGGTCATTGTGACCGATGCGGTCGAACGCGTCGTGTGCCGGAAGTCCGGCTAGGCCCGGCTCAGCCGCGAACGCCGCTGTCGTGCCAGCCCGAGGTGATCGGGTAGCGCCGGTCGCGCCCGAAGGCCTTGCGCGTCACCCGCGGACCCGGCGCGCCCTGGCGGCGCTTGAACTCCGCCATCAGCACAAGCCCGGCGACCCGCCGGACCATCTTCTCGTCCAGCCCGGTGGCCTCCACGATGTCGGAGATCGGACAGTCCTCCTCGACGTACAGCTCGATGATGCGGTCGAGCAACGGGTATGGCGGCAGGCTGTCCTCGTCGCGCTGGTCGGGCTTGAGTTCGGCCGACGGCGGCCGGTCGATGACGCCCTGCGGGATCGCCGGCGATTGCTCGTTGCGCCAGCGGGCCAGGTCATAGACCATGCCCTTCAGGCAGTCCTTGATCGGGCTGTAGCCGCCGCACATGTCGCCGTACAGCGTGCTGTAGCCCACGGCCAGCTCGCTCTTGTTGCTGGTCGCCAGCACCAAGTGGCCGAACTTGTTCGACAGCCCCATCAGCAGCATGCCGCGGGCCCGGGCCTGCAGGTTCTCCTCGGCGATGTTCTCCGGCCGGCCCTGGAACGGGCCTTCGAGCTGTTGCAGGCTGGCCTGGAAGATCGGCTCGATCGAGATCGTGTCGGTCGCAAGCCCGAGCAGGTCGACCTGCTCGGTGGCGAGGATCAACGACAGCTCGCTGGTGTGCCGCGACGGCATCAGGATGCCGTGGACGTTCTCGCCGCCGAGACCGTCGGCGGCCAGCGCGGCGCAGATTGCCGAGTCGATACCGCCGGACAGCCCCAATACCACCGAGCGGAAGCCATTCTTGCGGACGTAGTCGGCCAGGCCGCGCTGCAGCACCCGCCAGGTCACCGGCAGGCTGTCGGTCTCGCCTTCCGGCCAGCCCAGGTACTCCAGCCGGCCGGAATCGGGATGGAACGCGACGTGCAGCAGGACTTCGTCGCACAGCGCGGCCGGCAGCGAAAGTTCGCCGTGGGCGTCGATGCACAGCGAGTGACCGTCGAAGACCAGTTCGTCCTGGCCGCCGACGCAGTTGAGGTACAGGATCGGCAGTCCGGTTTCCCGGTGGCGGGACTTCAACACGTTGCCGCGGTCAACGTGCTTTTCGTGGTAATACGGCGAGGCATTCGAAGACAGCAGCAGTTCGGCGCCGGCGTCGGTCGCGGCGCGCGCGGCCTCCGGCGCCCAGGTGTCTTCGCAGATCAGCACGCCGACCTTCACGCCCTTGACCTCGACGACCAGAGGCGTGTCGCCCTGGACGAAGTAGCGGCGCTCGTCGAACACCGCGTAGTTGGGCAGGTCCCACTTGTCGTAGGTGCCGAGGACCGATCCATCGCGGATCCAGGCCGCCGCGTTGTAGCGCTTTTCGCCCTCGGCCCGGGGATAGGTCAGGACGACATCGATGCCGTGGACCGACTCGACGATCTCGCGGAACAGGGCCTCGGTCCGGCGCATGAACCCCGGGCGCAGGACCAGGTCCTCGGGCGGGTAACCGGTCAGGGCGAGTTCGGGAAACAGCAGGAGATCGGCGCCCAGCTCGTCCCGGGCCCGTTCGATCGTGGCCAGGATCCGATCCCGGTTGGAGGTGATATGGCCGACGAGGAAATCGTCCTGGGCCAGTGCGATCTTCAGCATCGGGTCGAATTTCCGCGTTGGACGGACAGGTCCGGCCGTGGGCCGGGAGCGTCCGCGCCGACGGCCGGCGCGGAGGCGAAAGGGGTCGCCGGGCGAGGCCCGTCGACGGCTTACTTCAAGCGTTCGGCGATCGCCGTGCCCAGCTCCACCGGCGACCGCACGGTGGTAACCCCGGCTTCTTCCAGCGCGGCGTACTTGGCCTCGGCCGTACCCTTGCCGCCGGCGATGATGGCGCCGGCATGGCCCATGCGCTTGCCGGGCGGCGCGGTGACGCCGGCGATGTAGCCGACCACCGGCTTGGTCACGTTCTCGGCGATGAACTCGGCCGCCTCTTCCTCGGCCGTACCGCCGATCTCGCCGACCATGATGATGCCCTCGGTTTCCGGATCTTCCTGGAACAGGTCGAGGCAGTCGATGAAGTTCATGCCATTGATCGGGTCACCGCCGATGCCGATGCAGGTCGTCTGCCCGAGCCCGGCGTTGGTGGTCTGGAACACCGCCTCGTAGGTCAGCGTACCCGACCGCGAAACGATGCCGACCTTGCCCGGCTTGTGAATCGCTCCGGGCATGATGCCGATCTTGCATTCGCCCGGCGTGATGATGCCCGGACAGTTCGGGCCGATCAGGGTCACGTCCTCGTAATCGGCCAGCGCGGCCTTCACACGCATCATGTCGAGCACCGGGATACCCTCGGTGATGGCCACGATGATGCGGACGCCGGCGTCGGCGGCCTCGAGGATCGCGTCGGCCGCGAACGGCGGCGGCACGAAGATCATCGAGGCATCGGCGCCGGTCTCCTCCACGGCGGTTTCGACGGTATCGAAGACCGGCAGGCCCAGGTGCTCCTGACCGCCCTTGCCGGGGGTCACCCCGCCGACCAGGCGGGTGCCGTATTCGATGGCCTGTTCGGAATGGAAGGTGCCCTGCGAGCCGGTGAAACCCTGGCAGATCACGCGAGTATTCTTGTTAACCAGTACGCTCATGTCGTCTTCCTTCAGGCCGCCGCTTCCACGGCCTTCTTGGCGCCGTCGTTCAGATCGTCGGCGGTGATGATCTTCATGCCACTGTCGGCCAGCAGCTGCTTGCCCTGCTCCACATTGGTGCCTTCCAGCCGCACCACCACGGGAACCTCGACCCCGATCTCCTTGACCGCGCCGATGATGCCGTCGGCGATCAGGTCGCAACGCACGATTCCGCCGAAGATGTTGACCAGGATGGCTTCCACGCTGTCCGAAGACAGGATCAGCTTGAAGGCCTCGGTCACGCGTTCCTTGGTCGCGCCGCCGCCGACATCGAGGAAGTTGGCCGGCTCGCCGCCGGCCAGCTTGATGACGTCCATCGTGGCCATGGCCAGGCCGGCGCCGTTGACCATGCAGGCGATGTTGCCGTCCAGCGTGACGTAGTTCAGGTCGTGCTTGCTGGCCGCCAGTTCGGTCGGGTCTTCCTGCGACTCGTCGCGCATCTCGGCCAGGTCGGCATGCCGGAACAGCGCGCTGCCGTCGGCGTTGATCTTGGCGTCCAGCGCGCTGAGGTTGCCCTCGCCGTCGATGATCAGCGGGTTGACCTCGACGATCGCCAGGTCCTTGTCGACGAACAGCTTGTACAGACCGTCCATGATCTTCGTCAGCTGGCGGACCTGCTTGGCGTTCAGGCCCATGCCGAAGCCCACCTGGCGGGCCTGGTACGGCATGAAGCCGGCCGCATTGTCGACCGTCACGCGGATGATCTTCTCCGGGCTTTCTTCGGCCACCTGCTCGATATCGACGCCACCGGCGGCCGACCCCATGAACACCACCGCGCGCTGGCCGCGGTCGACCAGTGCCGACAGGTACAACTCCTGCTTGATCTCGGTGGCCTCGGCGATCAGCACCGAGTTGACCGGCAGCGCGCGGCCGCCGGTCTGGTAGGTCTCGATGGACATGCCCAGCATCGCCGCGGCGTATTCGCGAACCTCGTCGAGGCTGCTGGCCAGCTTGACGCCGCCGGCCTTTCCGCGCCCTCCTGCGTGGACCTGGGCCTTGACCACCCACTGGCTGCCGCCTACCTGTTCTGCGGCCCGGACTGCTTCGTCGGCCGTCGTGGCCAGTTCGCCGCGCGGCACCGGAATGCCGTAGGCGGCGAACAGGTCCTTGGCCTGGTACTCATGAAAATTCATGCTGGATTCCCGTTGCTTGGATCGATTAGGAGGTCGCGTTCGGCGGCCGCCGGGGCCGCTGGCCGGTCGATGCTGTACCGGCAACCGACGGAATATAACAAAACCACCACCGGCTCAGGGCTCCGCGGGCGGTCCGATGCTTTGCCGAGCAGCGTCGATCCGCTATAGTGCGCGGAGGAGCGAGGACGAGATCAGCACTCGAAGGGACCTGCGTGAGCGACCTGTTCCAGAAGACCGGCGCCGACAGCGATCTGACCCGGCGGTCGCTGAACTACCTGGCCGTGTTCCGGATCGGCCTGGCTTCGGTCGTCGTCGCCGTAGCCTTCGGCGGGTTTGCCGCACCGAGCGGGCCGGAGTACCAGCTGTTCCTGTCGCGCGCCGCGGCGCTGACCTACATCGGCGCCGCGCTGGCCTTCGCGTTCTTCCAGTGGCGTCCGATCCATGATTACCAGGAGCTGGCCAAGTTCTCGCTGGCCACCGACATCGTGCTGCTGCTGCTCGTCCTGCACTGCTTCGGCGGGCTGGCCAGCGGGCTGGCTATCCTGCTGATCTTCGTGGTCGGCATCGCCGGTCTGCTGCTTCCACTGATGACCGCACTGTTCTTCGCCGCCCTGATCTCGCTCGGGATCATCCTCGAGGCGTGGATTGCGATGACTCAGGGCTCGTCGGACTCGCTGGCGCTGCAGGCCGGCATCTACGGCATCGCGAGCTTCGTCACCGCGCTGGGCTGTTCGCTGCTGGGCCGCTGGGGCCGGGAATACCAGCTGCTGGCCGAGCGTCGGCGCGACGACCTGGTCGGCCTCGAACAGGTCAACGACCTGATCATCCGCCGGATGCGCTCCGGCGTCCTGGTCGTCGACGCCCAGCTGAAAATCCGCCAGATGAACGAATCGGCCTGGTACCTGCTGGGCAGTCCGCCGGTCAGCGAAGACCGGCTCAACGTGATCGCGCCGTCCCTGGTCGAACGCCTGAACTTGTGGCGCAAGACCGGCCGGGCAGAAGACGAAGGACTGTTGCTGAAATCGACCCAGGCCGCCGTGGTGCCGCAGTTCGTGCGGCTTCCGGGCGTGGTCGGCGAGGCGACGCTGATCTTCCTCGAAGACACCTCGGTGGTCAGCCGCCGGGCGCGTGACCTGGCCCAGGCCTCGCTGGCCCGGCTGTCGGCCTCGATCGCCCACGAGATCCGAAACCCGCTGGGCGCATTGAGCCACGCCGCCCAGCTGCTGGGTGAATCGCCGGACCTGCCCAAGCAGGACCAGCGCCTGATCCGGATCATCCACGATCACACCGTCCGGATGAACGACATCGTCGAGAACGTCCTGAAGCTGTCGAGGCGCGAACGCGCCAGCGTGGAGCAGGTCAACATCTCCGACTGGCTGCGAACGCTGGCCGAAGAGTTCCGCAGCGGACACGAACTGCCGGAGTCGCGCGTCCGCGTCGAGGCTCCGCGCAGCGAGGTCCAGGTCCTGGTGGACCCGACCCAGCTGCGCCAGGCGGTGTCCAACCTGATGGAAAACGCGTTGCGGCATGCCGGCAGCGAGACCCACCAGCCGACGATCACGCTGCGCTTGAGCCCGATTCGCGGACATCGCGAGATGGCGCTGGACATCATCGACGACGGCCCGGGCATCCCGCTCGAGAAACGTAGCCAGATCTTCGAGCCGTTCTTCACCACCCACAAGCAGGGCTCGGGGCTGGGCCTGTTCCTGGCGCGCCAGATGTGCGACGCCAACGCCGCACCGCTGGAATATGTTCAAATCCCCAACGCAGGCGCCTGTTTCCGGATCCTGCTGCGTCGGGTCAACCGCGTGGACGCCGTGACCGGTGCCCCACGGACATCGATGGCCGACGCATGAATTCCTGGCTGCACGAGGCGGTAGAACACCAATGAGTCAACCCCGCGCACTGGTCGTCGACGACGAACCCGATCTCCGCGAACTGCTCGAGCTGACGCTATCCCGGATGGGCGTGGAGGTCGAAACGGCCGAGGACCTCGCCGATGCCCGCCGCAAGCTGGGCGCCGGAAATTTCGATTTCTGCCTGACCGACATGCGACTGCCCGACGGCAATGGGCTGAGCCTGGTCAAGGAGATCAGCCGCGACCTGCCGCAGATGCCGGTGGCGATGATTACCGCCTACGGAAAAGTCGAAGACGCCGTCACCGCGCTGAAGTACGGCGCATTCGATTTCGTCTCCAAGCCGGTCGACCTCGAGGCCCTGCGCAGCCTGGTCCGGACCGCGATCAAGCTGCGCGAGGACGACGCCGAGAAGGCGGCGTCGGCAGACGATGCACCGCCGGCGGAGACCGCGCCGACGAAACCGGCCGTGACGGCCGGCGATGCGCCGGACCCCGAGCGCCAGGGCGCGATTCTCGACCGGATGATCGGTCGATCGGATTCGATCAAGCGGGTTCGCCAGACCATCGTCAAGCTGGCCCGCAGCCAGGCGCCGGTGATGATCAGCGGCGAATCCGGCACCGGTAAGGAACTGGCCGCCCAGCTGATCCACGACCTGAGCCCGCGTGCCGAGGCGGCGTTCGTCGCCGTAAACTGCGGCGCGATCCCGTCGGAACTGATGGAAAGCGAGTTCTTCGGCCACGAGAAGGGCAGCTTCACCGGCGCCGATACCGACAAGGATGGCCTGTTCGTATCGGCCAGCGGCGGCACGCTGTTTCTCGACGAAGTCGCCGACCTTCCGCTGGCCATGCAGGTCAAGCTGCTGCGCGTGATCCAGGAGAAGCGGGTCCGTCCGATCGGCGGCAAGGGAGAAGTCCCGATCGATGTCCGCATCCTCTCGGCCTCGCACAAGGCCTTGAAACCGCTCGTCGACAGCGGCGAGTTCCGCTCAGACCTGTATTTCCGGCTCAACGTCATCGAACTTCCGCTGCCGGCGCTTTCGAACCGGCAGTCCGACATTCCGCTGCTGATCGAACATTTCCTCGAGGTGATCGCCGAACAGTGGGGCGAGGCGCCGAAGACGCTGCAGCCCGCGGCGCTGGACGAGCTCTGCCAGCACCAGTATTCCGGCAACGTGCGCGAACTGTTCAATATCCTGCAGCGCGCGGTCACGCTATGCGACGGCGAACACATCGAGGTCGACGACCTCCAGCTCCAGCGCACCAACCTGGAGGACGGCCAGGACCTGCCGACCGATCCCGGCGATCGCAGCCTCGACGACTACATGGAGAACGTCGAGAAACGGATCCTGGAAAACGCGCTCAAGGACGCCAAGTACAACAAGACCGAAGCGGCGCGGCGACTCGGTATCACGTTCCGTTCGCTGCGCTACAAGCTGGACAAGTACGGGATCGACTGACCGGCCACGCGTCCGAACGGATCACCGGACACGAGAACGCCGCCCGCGGTCGAACCGGGGCGGCGTTTTCGTGGCGGCATCCCGGCGGGCGACGCGGCCGGGCGACTGCACCCGCTTACTGGATCGACGTCGTCTCGGTGGAGGTGTCGTCGCCGGTGTTGATCCGGGATTCGTTCGACGTCGTGACGGCGACCGTGCCAGAAATCACGTCGGTGCCCGGGGAG
>CAZJSH010000088.1:0-11506 GCA_964548715.1 uncultured Halomonas sp.
TCGACGTGATGCTGGTGCTGCTGATCATCTTCATGGTCACCGCGCCGCTGCTCAATCTCGGCGTCGAGGTCGAGCTGCCGCAGGGCAATGCCGAGTCGATGGGCGACATCGACGAGCCGCTGATGGTGACCGTCGACCGCGACGGCAACCTCTACCTGAACACCGGCGATGCGCCGGAACTGGTCGATCCGCAGACCCTGGCCGAGCGGGTCGGCATCATCGTCGGTCGCAACCCGGACGTGCAGGTGCTGGTCGGCGGCGATCAGCAGACCGATTACCGGTACATCTACGAAACCATGGTCACGCTGCAGCAGGCCGGGGTTGCGTCGATCGGGTTCATGGGTGATCCACCCGAGCAGTGAATCGACGCCGCGCTCCGGAACCGCCGCCGTCGCCGGCGTACGAGTCGATTCGTGCGCTGGGGCTGGCCATGCTCATCCACCTGCTGGCCGTCGGCCTGCTGTGGCTGGGCAGCCTCGGCTGGTCGGCGCCGGAGCCGGTGCGGCCGACGCCGTCGTTCACGCTGGTCGATGCGGCTCCGATCGTGCGCCAGCGCGAGGACGAGCGCCGCGCCGAGCAGCAGGCCGAGGAGGCGCGGCAGCTGCTGGAACAGCGCCAGGCCGAGGAAGCCCGTCGCCAGCGCGAACTCGAAGAGCGCCAGCGGCGGCAGGACGAGCGCGAGCAGGCCGAGGCCGAGCGCCAGCGGCTCCTGGAGCAGCAGCGCGAAGCCCAACTGGCCCGCGAGCGCGAGGCCGAGGAAGCCCGTCGCCAGCGCGAGCAGCAAGAGGCGCTGGAGCGCCAGCGCCGCGAGGCCGAGCAGGAACGCCTGCGCGAACTCGAGGACCTGCGGCGCCAGCGTGAAGAGGCCCAGCAGCGGCGCGAGGAAGAAGAGCGCCGGCTGGCCGAGCTGGCCGAGCGGCGCGCCGACGACGAGCGCCAACGCGCCGCGGAGGCCGAGGCCGAGCGGCTGCGGCTCGCCCGCGAGCAGGCCCAGGCCGCCGAGCGACGCGCGACGCTGTTCGAGGAGTACATCGCGACCATCCAGGAGCAGGTCACCCGCAACTGGCGCCGGCCGCCGACCACGGAACAAGGCCTTCGCTGCGCGGTCCGTGTGATACAGATTCCCGGCGGCGAGATCATCGATCAGTCGATCGTCTCGCCGTGCAATGCCGACGAATTGACCCGCCGCTCGATCCTGTCGGCAGTCGAGCGCACCGAAAACCTGGCCTATCGAGGCTACGAGGAGGTCTTCCAACGTGAAATCGAATTCGTTTTTCGCTACGACGGCTAGCGCCGTGCTGGTCCTGCTGCTCTGGGCCGCGGCGCCGGCCCGGGCCCAGCTCCAGATCGAGATCGTCGACGGCGTCGAGGGCGCGATCCAGATCGCCGTCGTTCCGTTCGCCGAGGGCCCCGGCGTGCTGCCGCCCGAAACCCCGCTGCACGAGGTGATCGCCGCGGACCTGCGCCGTTCCGGGCTGTTCGATCCGATGGCCGTTGCCGACATGATCGATCGGCCGACGCGCCCGGTCGAGGTCCGGCCGAACACCTGGAACCTGCTCGAGGTCGACTACGTGGCGATGGGCCGGCTGGTGGCCGGGCCGGACGGGTTGAGCGAGGAAATCGAATATCATCTCGTCGCCGTGCCGTCCGGCCGCACGCTGTTCTCGCGAGCGATTCCTAGTGGCCCGGGGCAGCACCGGCTGCGCGCTCACCAGATCGCCGATGCGATCTACGAGGAGCTGATCGGCGTGCCGGGTGCGTTCGCCAGCCGGATCGCCTACGTCAAGGTCACCGGCACCGGGACCGAAGACGAACAGTTCGAGCTGATCGTCGCCGATTCCGACGGCTACAACCCGCAGACCATCGTCCGCCACAGCCAGCCGATCCTGTCGCCGAACTGGGCGCCCGACGGCCGGCGCCTGGCCTACGTGTCGTTCGCGACCGGGACCTCGCACGTGATCGTCCAGGACATCTTTACCGGACAGCGCGACACGGTCTCGTCGGAACGGGGCATCAACGGCGCGCCGGCCTTTTCGCCCGACGGCCGCTACCTCGCGATGAGCCTGTCACGGACCGGCAGTCCGGAAATCTGGGTCAAGGACCTCGAGACCGACCGCGCGGAGCAACTGACCCAGCATTATTCGATCAACACCGAGCCGGCCTGGTCGCGCGACGGCCAGCACCTGTACTTCACCTCCGATCGTGCCGGGCAGCCGCAGATCTACCGGGTTCGCAGGGACGGGCGGAACGTGGAGCGGGTGACGACCGAAGGCCGCTACAACTCCCGCGTGTCGGTGGACCCGGAGACCGGCCTGATGGCCATGGTCCACGGGGACGGGCGGGACTTCCGCATTGCCGTGCTGGATCGCGATTCCGAGCGTTTGCGTGTATTATCTCCGGGTCGCATGGACGAGTCGCCGAGCTTCGCGCCGAACGGCAGCATGGTGCTCTACGCGACGCGCGAAGGCGAGCGTGGCGTGCTGTCGGCCGTTTCCGCGGACGGCCGCTTTCGTCAGCGACTGGTGCTGACTGACGGTGACGTGCGCGAGCCGGCCTGGTCGCCTCGCATCCGCTGATCGCGCGCGCCGGATCCGTCACGCGACAACGACAATAATCAGGCCTCGAGTCCGAACGATACGAACAAGAATCCCGTCGCCGAACTCGAGCCGACCCCCGACCCTGGATCCGTACCCCTGGAGGAAGCATGAACACTGCAGTTCGTCTTTTGAGCATCCTGGCCCTGAGCCTGCTTCTGGCCGCGTGCGCGCAGCCGACGCGCGAAACGCCGCCGGAAACCGAACCGACCGATCCGGGTGGCACGACCACCGATCCGGTCGAAGTCGATCGCGTCGATCCGGCCGACTTCGCCGACTCGCGCAACCTCGACAACCCCGACAGCCTGCTGAGCCAGCGTGAAATCTACTTCGAGTTCGACCGCTCCAACGTCCAGCCGCAGTACCTGCCGATCATCCGGGCGCACGCCGACTACCTGAAGGCGAACCCGAGCGGTCGCGTGCTGCTGGAAGGCCACGCCGACGAGCGCGGCTCGCGCGAGTACAACCTGGGCCTCGGCGAGCGCCGCGGTAATTCCGTGCTCGACCTGATGCGCGCCGAAGGCGTGTCCGGCAGCCAGGTGGAGGTCGTCAGCTACGGCGAAGAACGCCCGGTCTGCCGCCAGACCAGCGAAGCGTGCTGGGAGCGGAATCGCCGGGTCGAGATCGTCTACACCGCGCGCTGAGGGCGGCATGCGACTTTCGATGCTTCGGAATACCATCGCTCGGTCACAGGCCGCCTGGCTACTGGCCTCCGCCCTGGTGCTGGCGCCCGCGTTGGCACCGGCCCAGGTCGATGACGATGCCAGTGACATGACGTCGCGGTTCGTCCTCGAACTGCAGCAGATGCGCGAGGAACTGCGCGAACTGCGGGGCCTGGTCGAGTCCCAGGCCCAGGAGATCGAGAACCTGAAGCGTCGTCAGCGCGACCAGTATCTCGACCTCGACCGCCGCATCGGCGGGCTCGAAGGGGCGGCGGCGATGCCGAATCCGGCCTCGCCGTCCTCGGCGATGTCGACCGGGACGAATCCGGCCGATGCGGTCGGGATCGACGCCGACGGACCGGTGAGTGATCCAGGCGCCGAAGCGGCCGGCCGCGTCCCGCCGCCATCCGACCTTCCGGAAGTTCGCGAGCAGCTCGACAGCGACGCCGAGGTCACCACGCTGGCAGCCCCGGCCCGGCCCGACGTCCGCGAACTCCAGCAGCCCTCCGAGGCCGAGATGCAGGCCTACGATCAGGCATTTCTGGCCCTGCGCGAGACCCGCTATGCGGACGCCGCAGAGGGCTTCGATCGTTTCCTGCAGGATCACCCCCGGTCCAGCCTCGCGCCGAACGCGCTCTACTGGCTCGGCGAGGTCTACTACGTGACCCGTGACTTCGAAACCGCACTGGGCCAGTTCAACGACCTGCTCGAACGCTATCCCGGCAGCGGCAAGGAACCCGATGCGCTGCTCAAGATCGGGTTCAGCCACTACGAACTGGAACACTGGATCGAGGCGCGTGCCGCGCTGCAGCAGGTGGCCGAGCAGTTCCCCGGTACCAACTACTCGCGGCTGGCCGAGAATCGGCTGCGTACCATGCGGCTGGAAGGGCGGTTGTGATTCATTAGGGGCGAGGGAAGAGGGACGACGAGTGATTCCGGTTGCGCCTCGGTGCCGAGCCGAACACTCTCGAATACTCGTCCCTTTCCCCTGGTCCCTTGCCCCTGAGCCCCGCTCCGATGTCCACTCCCACCGACACCGCGCATCGCTCCGCCACGGAACTCAAGATCACCGAGATCTTCCACTCGGTCCAGGGCGAGTCGGATTCGGCCGGTTGGCCGACCACCTTCGTCCGTCTGACCGGCTGTCCGCTGCGCTGCACCTGGTGCGATACGGCGTATGCTTTTCACGGTGGCCGATGGATGACCATCGATGCGGTGCTCGACGCCGTCGACGGACACCGTGCCCGCCATGTCTGCGTGACCGGTGGCGAGCCGCTGGCCCAGCGAACCTGCTTGCCGCTCCTGGCACGGCTGTGCGACGCTGGCTACCGGGTTTCGCTCGAAACCAGTGGGGCGCTGCCGGTTGCCGACGTCGATCCGCGCGTGGTCAAGGTGCTCGACCTCAAGCTCGCCGCCTCCGGTGAAGCCACCCGCAACGATTTCGACAACCTCGCGCACCTCCAGCCGCACGACCAGATCAAGTTCGTCGTCGCCGATCGGAACGATTTCGAGGAGGCCGCGGCCCTGGTCCGCAAACACGGTCTGGAGCGCTGGACCGTCTGGTTCTCGCCGGTCTGGGAAAGCCTGCCGCCGGCCCGGCTGGCCGACTGGCTGCTGGAAAGCGGTCTGAACGCGCGCCTCCAGGTCCAGCTGCACAAGATCCTGTGGGGGGATCGGCCGGGGGTCTGAATTTTCAGGGGCGAGGGGAAAGGGACGAGGGGCTAGTGAAACCGGAGCGATGCGAAGGCGATTCGGGCCGGCGCAACGTTGCACTGGGGTTTACTCGTCCCTCGTCCCTCTCCCCTAGTCCCTTGACCTAGTCCCTTGACCTAGTCCCTCGCTCCTTTCCTGGCCATTTCCGCCAACGCATACAAGCGCTCCAGCGCCTCGCGCGGGGACAGCGCGTCCGGGTCCAGTTCGGCCAGCGCGTCGATCGCCGGGTGGCGGGCCGGTTCGGGCTCGGCAACCGGCTCCGCGGCACTTGGCGCGTCGAACAGGCCCAACTGCGGCGTGTCGGCGGCGCGGGCCTTCTTCTCCAGCTGGTCGAGATGGCGTCGCGCGCGCTGGACCACTGGAGCGGGCACGCCGGCCAGCCGGGCGACCTGCAGGCCGTAGCTCTGGCTGGCCGGGCCCTCGCGCACGGCGTGCAGGAAGATCACCCGGTCGGCGTGTTCCCGAGCGTCGAGGTGAACATTGACGATGCCGTCGTGGTCCGCCGACAGCCCGGTCAGTTCGAAGTAGTGCGTAGCGAACAACGTGTAGGCCCGGAGTTGCATCGCCAGTTCGGTGGCCACGGCCCAGGCCAAGGCCAGCCCGTCGAAGGTCGACGTGCCGCGGCCGATCTCGTCCATCAGCACCAGTGAAGACGCCGTTGCGTTGTTCAGGATGTTCGCGGTTTCGACCATTTCGACCATGAACGTCGAGCGGCCGCGTGTCAGGTCGTCGCCGGCGCCGATCCGCGAGAAGATCCGGTCGATGGGCCCGCAGCGCATCGTACGCGCCGGGACGAAGCTGCCGGCGTGGGCCAGCAGCACGATCAGCGCGACCTGGCGCATGTAGGTCGACTTGCCGCCCATGTTCGGGCCGGTGATCACCAGCATGCGGCGCTCCGGGTCCAGTCGGCAGTCGTTGGGCACGAACGGTTCGTCCCGGAATGGCTCGACGACGGGGTGACGGCCCTGTTCGATTTCCAGTCCGGGTCGATCGTCCAGCGACGGTCGCGACCAGTCCAGCGCCTCGGCGCGCTCGGCGAAGGTCACCAGTACGTCGAGTCGTGCCAGCGCATCGGCAATGGCCGACAGGGCCGCGTGCTCTTCGGCCAGGTCGCCGACCAGCTGCTCGTAGAGGGCCTTCTCGCGCGCCAGCGCACGTTCGCGGGCCGACAGCACCTTGTCCTCGTGCGCTTTCAGTTCCTCGGTGACGTAGCGCTCGGCGTTCTTCAGCGTCTGGCGGCGGGTGTATTCGGTCGGCACCTTGTCGCCCTGGGCCTTCGAGACCTCGATGAAGAAGCCGTGGACCCGGTTGTAGCCGACCTTCAGGGTGCCGATGCCGGTTCGTTCGCGCTCGCGCTGCTCGTAGCTCTGCAGGAAATCGTCTGCGTTGCCGCTGAGGCTGCGCAGTTCGTCGAGTTCCGCGTCGAACCCCTTGCGGATGACGCCGCCGTCGCGGATCAGCACCGGCGGTTCGTCGACCAGTGCCCGGGACAGCAGGTCGACCAGGTCGGCGCGCTCGGGCAGCGCCTCGACCAGTCCGGTGAGCAGCGGATCGTCGAGATCGGCCAGGTGCCCGGTCAGCGTCGGAAGACGCTCCAGGCCGCTGCGCAGCGTGGTCAAGTCGCGCGGCCGGGCGCTGCCCAGCCCGATCCGGGTCAGGATGCGCTCGAGGTCGCCGAGGCCGGCCAGTGCGTCGATCAGCCGCGGGTGACGCTGCGCGTCGAGCAGCGCGGCCACTGCCTGATGGCGGCGTGCCAGTACCGGGCGGTCGCGAAGCGGGTGAGTGATCCAGCGTCGGAGTTCGCGGCTGCCCATCGGCGTGCCGGCCCGGTCCAGCAGGCCGACCAGGGTGTGTTCGGCCCGGCCGTCGGGGTGGCGGTCGATTTCCAGGTGGCGGCGGGTCGCAGCATCCATCTGCAGGTGTTCGTCGGCGACCTCGCGCTTGAGTCCGACCAGCGGAGGCAGGTCGCCGGCCAGCATCGTCCTTGCATAGTCGATCAGCGCGCCGGCCGCGCCGATCTCCGGCCCGGCCTCGTCGACGCCGAAGCCGGACAGGTCGCGGACACCGAACTGCCGGGTCAGCGTCCGGGCGCCGGCTTCGGGGTCGAAGGTCCAGTCCGGCAGGTGGGTATGGCAGGTGTCCAGCGACAGGTCGACGCCGGCCAGGCCGATTTCGGGCAGCAGCAGCTCCGCCGGCCGCAGGCGCTCGAGCTCGGCGTTCAGCGCTTCTGCGCCGGATGTCCGCGCGCAGCCGACGCGGCCCCCGGCCAGGTCCATCCACGCCAGCCCGTAGTCGCCGCGGCTGCCGCAGACCGCGCACAACAGGCGGCTATCGCGCGCTTCGAGCAGCGACTCGTCGGTCAGCGTGCCGGGGGTGACGATGCGCACCACCTTGCGTTCGACCGGGCCCTTGGCCGTGTCCGGATCGCCGACCTGCTCGCAGATCGCCACCGACTCGCCCTTGCGCAGAAGCCGGGCCAGGTAGGACTCCACTGCGTGCACCGGCACGCCGGCCATCGGGATCGGCTGCCCGGCCGACTGGCCGCGCGTGGTCAGCGTGATGTCCAGCAGTTCGGCCGATCGCTTCGCGTCGTCGTAGAACAGTTCGTAGAAATCGCCCATCCGGAAGAACAGCAGGATGTCCGGGTGCTCGGCCTTGATCCGCAGATACTGCTGCATCAGCGGGGTATGGGCGGAACGGTCGCGTTCGGGCATGGCGGCGTCGGAGTCGGTGCGGTGGGGATGGCCGGGTCGTCAGCGCCGGGTGCTGCAGCATCGACACGGGCAGGGCATCATACCGTCATGACCGACCGGGTTGACGACGCATCGCTGGTGCTCAGGGCCGAGGCCCTGGCCGCGGTACTCCGCGCGCACGGGCGCATCGTGGCGACCGCCGAATCCTGCACCGGTGGCTGGATTGCCAAGGTCTGCACCGACCTGGCGGGAAGTTCCGACTGGTTCGACCGCGGGCTGGTGACCTATTCCAACCAGGCCAAGACCGAAGAGCTGGGCGTTCGTCCCGCGACGCTGGAGCGATTCGGCGCGGTCAGCGAGATGGTGGCCGCGGAAATGGCGCGCGGCGCACGGTCCGCGGCCCATGCCGACTATGCGGTCGCGGTCAGCGGCATCGCCGGCCCGGGCGGCGGCAGTCCGGGCAAGCCGGTCGGCACGGTCTGCTTCGGCTTCATCGGTCCGGGCGACGAGCCGGAAACCGAGACCGTTCGCTTCGATGGCGATCGCGAGATCGTGCGGCGCAGAACAGTGGCCTACGCGCTCGACGGCCTTCTCGCACGGATTTCGCCGGGTTCGTGAGCGCAACGCGGCGGCTGTTCTTCGCGCTGTGGCCCGACGCCGAGCTGCGCACCGCCATCGTCGATCGGACCGAAGCGGTCGATCTGCACGACGTCCTCGGCGGACGCCGGGTTCCGGCCCACAACCTCCACTTGACGCTGGTCTTCCTGGGCAACGTTCCCGTCGAGCGTTTCGACAGCCTGGTCGACGCCGCCGGGCGGGTCCGGCGGCCCGGCCGATTCTCGCTCCGTCTCGATCGTTTCGGCATGTTCGCGCGCGCCCGGGTGGCCTGGCTGGGCGCGGAGCCGGTGCCACAGGCCGAGCGGCTGGTCCGCGAGCTGGGCGGCGTGGCCGGGTCGGCGGCCGGGGTGACGCTGGAGCCGCGCGCCTGGCGACCGCACGTCACGCTGCTCCGCCGCATCGACGTCGGGCCAGTGCGGCGAATCCCGGCGCTCGGGCCGCCGGTCGACTGGCCGGTCCGGGACTTCGCGCTCGTCGAGTCGATTCCCTGCAGGCCGTATCAGGTTTTGAGAACCTGGCCCGTAGAATGAGCCTCGGAGCCCGGAAACACACCGACGCGAGATCCGGATTCGTAGGATGGATGGACGAATCGGGGTAGGAAATCAACCCGACGGTCCGATTCGTCGCGCGAAACCGCCGCGTCGTGTGCGATACTCGATTTCCGGGTAGACTACTGAACAAATACACAGCGAGACGCAACGTGGACGACAATCGAAAACGAGCACTTTCGGCGGCACTCAGCCAGATCGAGAAGCAGTACGGCAAGGGCGCGATCATGCGCATGGGCGACGAAACCGGCTCCCGGGACGTCCCGGTCGTGTCGACCGGCTCGCTGGCGCTGGACGTCGCGCTGGGGATCGGCGGACTGCCGCGCGGCCGCGTCATCGAGATCTACGGTCCGGAATCCTCGGGCAAGACCACGCTGACCCTGCACGCGGTGGCCGAGGCCCAGAAGGTCGGCGGCACGGCCGCCTTCGTCGACGCCGAGCACGCGTTGGATCCGAGCTACGCGGCCAAGCTGGGCGTCAACGTCGACGACCTGCTGGTATCCCAGCCCGACACCGGCGAACAGGCGCTCGAGATCACCGACATGCTGGTGCGCTCGGGGGCGGTCGACATCGTCGTTGTCGACTCGGTCGCGGCGCTGACGCCTAAGGCCGAGATCGAGGGCGAGATGGGCGATTCGCACGTCGGTCTGCAGGCTCGCCTGATGAGCCAGGCGTTACGCAAGCTGACCGGCAACATCAAGCGGACCAACTGCATGGTGATCTTCATCAACCAGATCCGCATGAAGATCGGGGTGATGTTCGGTTCGCCGGAAACCACTACTGGCGGCAACGCACTGAAGTTCTACAGCTCGGTCCGGCTCGACATCCGCCGAATCGGCGCGCTGAAGCGCGGCGATGAGGTCATCGGCAATGAAACCCGGGTCAAGGTCGTCAAGAACAAGATGGCCCCGCCGTTCCGTCAGGCGGTGTTCGAAATCCTCTACGGCGAGGGTATTTCCCGTGAGGGCGAGCTGGTCGAGCTCGGGGTCGAACACAAGATCGTCAACAAGTCCGGCGCCTGGTACAGCTACGGCGACGACCGGATCGGGCAGGGCAAGGACAACGCCCGGCAGTTCATGAAGGACAACCCGGAAATCGCCGCCGACATCGAGAAGAAGCTCCGCGACATCCTGTTGCCGAAGGCGCCGGACGAGCAGGCGGCGAAGGCCGACGATGCGGCGCCCGAGACCGAACAAGCCGCCGGCTGACCTCGGCGGTGGGCGGCAACGGTCCGAGCAGGTTGCCGGGCTCGAGCGGATCGTCCGATCCGATCGATCCCGCAGCGCTGCGTGAAGCGGCCGTGCGCTTGCTGGCCCGTCGCGAACACTCGCGGCAGGAGCTGGCCGACAAACTCGTCCGCAAGGGCTGGCCGGCCGTCGAGGTCGACGACGCGGTGGCGACGCTGGCCGCGGAAGGGCTACAGTCCGACACCCGGTTTTCCGAAAGCTTCGTCCGGCAGCGCGCCGGAAAGGGCTACGGGCCGGTCAGGATCCGCGCCGAGCTCCGGCAGCGCGGCATCGATGATGCGAGCGCCGACCGCGCGATCGAAACCCAGGACATCGATTTCTTCGAACTGGCGGCGTCGGTCTACCGGCGCCGGTATGCCCGGCAGCCGGAGCCGGAGGACATGAAGGACCGCGCGCGTCGGCACCAGGCCATGCTGCGTCGGGGGTTCACCGGCGAGCAGCTGCGCGAAATCGACGCACTCTCGAGCTGAAACGGTCACGCGCGGGAAGGCGCATCCGCTATAGTTGCGGGTTTACGAATGCGCCCGAATCGGATCATGAAGACCACCGCCGAAATTCGCCAGGGGTTCCTCGATTTCTTCGCGGAACACGACCACCGCATCGTCCGTTCCAGTCCGCTGGTGCCGGGCAATGACCCGACACTGCTGTTCACCAACGCCGGCATGGTCCAGTTCAAGGATGTCTTTCTCGGCGCTGAACAGCGGGACTACACCCGTGCGACGACCGCGCAGCGCTGCGTTCGCGCCGGCGGCAAGCACAACGACCTCGAGAACGTCGGCTACACCGCCAGGCATCACACCTTCTTCGAGATGCTCGGCAACTTCAGCTTCGGCGATTACTTCAAACGTGAAGCGATCCAGTACGCCTGGACGTTCCTGACCGAACGGTGCGGGCTGGCGCCGGAAAGGCTCTGGGTCACCGTATTCGAGGACGACGACGAGGCGGCAGCCATCTGGCTCGACGAGATCGGCGTCGACCCGGCCCGGTTCTCGCGGATCGGTGCGAAGGACAATTTCTGGGCGATGGGCGACACCGGTCCGTGTGGTCCGTGTACCGAGATCTTCTACGATCACGGTCCGGACGTACCGGGCGGGCCTCCCGGGACCCCGGACGAGGACGGCGACCGCTATATCGAGATCTGGAACCTGGTCTTCATGCAGTTCGACCGCGCCGAGGATGGCACGATGACGTCGTTGCCCAGGCCCTGCGTCGATACCGGCATGGGCCTGGAGCGGCTGGCCGCGGTGCTGCAGGGCGTACACTCGAACTACGAGATCGACCTGTTCCAGCACCTGATCCGGGCGGCCGCCGAGAAGACCGGCACCGACGACCTGGACGCGGCATCGCTGAAGGTCATCGCCGACCACATCCGTGCCTGCGCCTTCCTGGTCGCCGACGGCGTGCTGCCGGCCAACGACGGTCGCGGCTACG
>CAZJSH010000089.1:0-11319 GCA_964548715.1 uncultured Halomonas sp.
TGCGGGCGTCGATCACTTCCTGGATGTCGGAGACCTGGTTGACGCCGAGCAGCGCCGCGGCGCGCGGCATCAGGTCCTTGCCGAAGGTGGTCGACGGGCCGAACACGTGGCTGTAGTCAGCGGCCAGCGAAGCCACCTCCGGCGCCAGCCGGGCGGCCGTCGGGTGCTTGAAGCCGTCGCCCTCGACCGCGATCACGCGACGGATGCCGTCGAGTTTCGCGGCCTGGCCGGCCACGATGCTGCCGGGCTCGGCAAAGACCGCGACGTCGATCGCCTCGGCATCGAGCCGGAGCGCGCCGGACAGGGTCTTGGCCGTCGCCGGGTTGAGCGTGCCGTCTTCGTGCTGGGCAATGATCAGGATCGAAGTCATTACAGCAGTCCCTTGTTCTTGAGTTCGTCGACCAGTTCCTGGACCGATTCCAGCATCCGGCCGCCGGAACGTTTCGGCGGCGGCTCGAAGGCGGTCATCCGGAGCGACGGGCCGGCGTCGACGCCGAGTTCGGCGAGCGCGATCTCCTCGAGCGGCTTGCGCTTGGCCTTCATGATGTCGGGTAGCTTGACGAAGCGCGGCTCGTTGAGACGCAGGTCCGAGGTCAGCACCGCAGGCAGGTCGACTTCCAGCGTCTCGAGCCCGGCGTCGACCTCACGGGTGACCGTGGCGGTGTCGCCATCGAGATCGACCTTGGAGGCGAAGGTGGCCTGGGGACGTTGCCATAGCGCGGCCAGCATCTGGCCGGTCTGGTTGCAGTCGTCGTCGATCGCCTGCTTGCCGAGAAAGACGATCTTCGGATCTTCCTTCTCGACCAGCTTCAGCAGCGCACGCGCGGCAGCCAGCGGCTGGATCTCGTCGTCGGTGACCACGTGCAGCGCGCGATCGGCGCCCATGGCCAGGCCGGTCCGGAGCTGCTGCTGGCAGTCCTTGCCGCCGATCGAGCAGACGATGACTTCCTCTGCCTTGCCGGCTTCCTTGATCCGCAGGGCTTCTTCCAGCGCGATCTCGTCGAACGGATTGATCGACATCTTCACGCCCTCGGTCTCCACGCCGGAGCCGTCGGACTTGACGCGGACGCGGACGTTGTAGTCCACGACCCGCTTGATCGGAACGAGAATCTTCATGGAATCGGGGCCTCACGGAATCGATGGGACATCAGCCGGGCATTGTACCAACCGGGCCGGCCCCGAGGGATTCGGGGTCGTTCACGGCGACGGGCCTGGCCCGCCGCGCGCGGCGTCAGAGGTTCGAATAATTCGGGCCGGATCCGCCTTCCGGCGTGACCCAGTTGATCACCTGGTACGGATCGGCGATGTCGCAGGTCTTGCAGTGCACGCAGTTGGCGGCGTTGATCTGGATCCGCTTGCCGTCCTCGTCGTCGACGACCTCGTAGACGTTGGCCGGGCAGAAGCGCGTACACGGGTTGCCGTACTCCTCTTCGCACTTGCTGAAGCAGACGTCGGGATCGACGATCTTCAGGTGCACCGGCTGATCCTCGTCGTGCTCGGTCGAGGCGAAGTAGACCGAGGCCAGCCGGTCGCGCGGCGGCAGGTCGCGGTCGACGAAGTCGTAGTCGAAGACCTTGCCGTTGCGCTTTTGGTACTGCTCGTGATCGGCATGGTTGGCGATCGTGCGCGGCAACTTGCCGGCGGTTACGGTCTCGACCACGGCGGTCATCAGACCGCGCCACAGTCCTTTCTGGAAGCCCGGCCGGATGTTGCGCACCTTGTTCAGCTCGGTGACGATCTCCGAGGCGCGCAGCGCATCGTCGAAACCGGTGGTCGTCCGCTGCTCGACGACGTGTTCGGCGGCGAGCATGCCGGACTTCATGGCCTGATGGGTGCCCTTGATCTTCGGAACGTTCAGCAGCCCGGCCGAATCGCCGATCAGCATTGCGCCCGGCATCTCGACCCGCGGCAGGCTCTGGATGCCGCCCTCGACCAGCGCGCGCGCGCCGGACGACAGGATTTCGCCGTCCTCGAGCAGCGAGTGCATGCTCGGGTGATGCTTGAACTGCTGGAACGCCTCGAACGGCGAGAAGTCCGGGTCCTGGTAGTCCAGCCCGCAGACGAAGCCGACCGCGACCCGGTCCTTGTCCAGGTGATAGACGAAGCTGCCGCCGTAGATACCGTTTGGCAGCGGCCAGCCGATCGTGTGCTGGATGTGCCCCGGCTTCACCCGCCCTTCGGGCACCTTCCAGAGCTCCTTCATGCCGATCGCGTAGGTCTGCGGATCGCTCTCGGCGTCCAGCCCGTACTTGCCGATCGCGCGCTTGGTCAGGTGGCCGCGGCAGCCCTCGGCCAGGACCGTGATCGGCGCCCGGATCTCGATGCCCTGCACGTAGCTGTCCTTCGCGTTGCCCTCGCGGTCGACACCCATGTCGCCGATGATCACGCCCTGCACCGCATCGCTATCGTCGTAGGAAAGATCGGAGGCGGCAAAACCGGGAAACAGGTCAACGCCCAGCGCCTCGGCCTTCGGCGCCAGCCACGCGCACATCGCCCCGAGCGAGACGATGACGTTGCCGTGGTTGTTCTGCTGCGGCGGAGTCGGCAACCTGCGAGAGCCGGTCTTCGTCAGCAACCGGAACTCGTCGCCGGCCGCCGGCACGCAGATCGGCGGCGGGTCTTCGCGCCAGCCCTCGACCAGCGCATCCAGAGGGCCGGTTTCGATGACCGCGCCGGACAGGATGTGGCCGCCGATCTCGGCGGCCTTCTCGATCACGCAGACGTTCAGCGCCTCATCGAGCTGCTTGAGCCGCATCGCGCAGGCCAGCCCGGCCGGGCCGGCGCCGACGACGATGACGTCGTAGTCCATGACTTCGCGTTCGGGAGTTTCGCCTTCGGACATGCCGGAAAACCGCAGCGTTAGGAAGGCGGGCAGTATACCGACAACGCCTCTTCGATCCGTCAGTCCGGCCCGCGCACCCTCGCCACGTACCGTCCGGCGATCGCCCTCCAGTCGAGTACATGGACCCAGGCGGCGGCCCGTTCTGCCAGGCCCTCGCGCGCGGCGGGATGGGCCAGCAAATCGCGGACCAGGTCGGCCATCGCGGCCGGGTCGTCGACGATCATCAGCTGTTCGCCGTCGGCCAGCGGCAGGCCCTCCATGCCCTTCGAGGTCGTCACCACCGGGACCCGCGCAGCGAAGTCGTCGAGGATCTTCATCCGGGTGCCGCCGCCGCTCCTGAGCGGGATCACCGCAAGGTCGGCGCCCTTCAGGTGGCCGGCCAGGTCGTCGACCGCCCCGGCGAAGGTCACGCCCGGCAGCGAGCGTTCCGGCGGCTCGGGACCGAACGCGACCACCGAGGCCTTGACGCCCTGCCCGGCCAGCCGCGGCAGCAGCTCGGTCGAAAGCTCCTCGACGGCTTCGAGATTGGGCGGGTAGGAATAGATGCCGTGGTAGACCAGCAGCGCGTGGTCGTCGGGCAGCCGGTACTTCGCCCTGAGATCGACCGGTTCGGCCTGCCGGAAGCGCTCGAGATCGACGCCGTGCGGGACCGTGACCAGGCGGGCCGGATGCACGCCGGCGGCGGCCAGGTCGTCCCGGTCGCGATCCGATACGCAGATGACGTGGTCACAGGCGTTTGCAAGGTCGACTTCGGTCCGCCGCAGCAGCTGCGCGCCGCGCTCACCGAGCTCCGGCACCTGTTCGGCGATCCGCTGGAACTCCACGTTGTGCTCGACCAGCACCGCGCCGGTACCGAACAGACGGGCCGCCCAGACCGCAGGGTGCGCATAGGCCGGAAACTCGGCCTGGACCACTTCGACCGGGTGCCGACGGAGCAGCCAGAGCAGGCGCGCGTGCAGGCCGCGATCGACCAGCGGCAGGTAGAGGAAGGCGTTGGAATACGGCAGCCCCCGGCGCATCAGTCGCAGCAGGTTGACCGAGCGCGGCCAGCCGATCGTGCGGAGAGCGACGGGAAACCGGTGCTCGGTCCGTTCGCCGCGCTCGTAGATCCAGTAGCGGTCGCGCCGGTCGGTCAGCAATACGACCCGGTCGACGTGGTGCGACAAGCCCCACGCGGTCCGCTCGATCTTGACCGCGGCGCCATGATCGGTCGGGAACAGGTCGGGCCGGCTGACCACGATCCAGCAGCGCCCTTCCGCGCCGGGCCGGGGCCGGTTTCGGGCCAGCCGCTGCAGCCCTCGATGGAACGGCATTCGCAGCCGGTGATGCACCCACTGGCCGACCACCGTGCTCAACGCCAGCCGCCACTGCGACGGCGCACGGTCCCGCGATCGCAGGGCCAATGGCCGGGTCGGCGGACCGGCCGGCTCGTCGCCGAAACGCTCGAACTCGTCGAGCAGCCCGCCGTAGCATCGTTCGATATCCAGGGTATCGCGAGCCAACGCCAGCGCACCGCGGGCGGCCTCGTCGAGGACGCCGGGGTGATCGGCCAGCCGGCGGAGCAGAGGCCCCAGCTCCTCGGGCGAATCGATCAGCCAGCCGGCGCCGTGACGTTCGATCGCATCGGCCATCGGCAGGAACCGATTGGCGATGACGGGAACCCCGCGACCCAGCGCATCGGTCATCCGGAACGACTGGCTGAACCGGCGCTCGGTATTGTCGTCGCAGAGCTCGAGCAGCACGTCGGCCCGATCGAGCCGCTCCAGGTAGTCGGCGAACCCGGCGAGCGGTTCCTCGCCGCCGGCGCGGTCCAGCCGCCAGCGCGGGTCGGCGTCGGCGGCGGCCTCCAGCCAGCGTGCCGACCTGCGCCACGGCCAGTCCTGGCCGCCGTGGAAGGCCCGCAAGGGCGCGCGCGCGTCCGGCCCCTTCGCTGCCTTCGTCTCCACGACGGGCCCGGCAATCGGAACGACGCGCAGCGGCGTGGCGTACCGGCAGTCGTGGCCGGCCAGCAGCAGCCAGGGCAGCATCAGGTCGGCCTGTCGCCGATTGCCGACCAGGACCCGTCGACTGCGCGCCAGCAGCGCGACCAGCCGCCGAACGTCCCCGGACAGGCGCGAACGATCCTCGAACAGCCCCTCGAGCACGCGCGGCGCAATGTAGTCCAGCACCAGCGCGCCGTCGAGGGCATCGGGCAGCCAGTCGGCCAGTTCCCAGTAGCCGAGCAGCACGACGTCGGGCGCGCGCTCCCGGAGTTCCGCGCGCAGCGCCGCCGGTTCGGTCAGGCCGCGGATCTCGAACGGCCGGGTCGACGCGCCCGGGCTCGAATCCGGGCTCGACGACCCGGCCGGATGGACGTAGGTCACCTCGGCGCCCCGGGCCGCGAGGGCTTCGGCCATCCGGGTATGGCGAACGGCCAGCCCGGGCGCGGGCCCGGCCGGCTCGAGCGGCGGATGTTCGCTGAAGATCAGAACGCGGAGCGCAGCCACGAGCGTGTTCCCGTACGAGCCTCGATCACGAGGAAGTCCGACAAGGATACGGCATCCGTCCGGCACCGGTTGCCGCCAGCCCCGGCATTGCCTATAGTCGTCGACGGTCCCGATGGTTGGAAGCGAGCGGAATGGAGAAACTCGAACAGCGCATGTTCCTGGTCCTGCTCGCGGTCGTCACCGGGCTGTTCCTGTTCCTGCTCAAGCCCTTCTTCGCGCCGATCCTCTGGGCCTGCATCATCGCGGTGCTGTTCCATCCGCTGCAGGTCCGGCTGGAAAAGACCTGGGGCGACCGACCCAACCTGACCGCGCTGACCGTGCTGCTGGCCTGCGTGGTGCTGGTCGTGCTGCCGGTGCTGCTGCTGCTCGGCTCGTTCGCCCAGCAGGGCATCGCGCTGTACCGCCAGATCGACACCGGCGAGATCCAGCCGGGCCAGTACATCGACCAGGTGCGGAGCGCTTTTCCGGCCGTCCAGGCACTGCTCGAGCGCTTCAACATCGACATGAGTTCGGTGCGAGAGAACCTGGCCAATGCGGCGGTCGCGACCAGTCGCTTCCTGGCCCAGAACGCGCTGGCGGTCGGCCAGGGCACCTTCGCGTTTTTCCTGAAACTCGGCTTGATGCTGTACGTCGCCTTCTTCCTGCTGCGCGACGGACGGCGGCTGGTCGAGCAGCTGGTCGATGCGCTGCCGCTGGGCGACGAGCGCGAGCGGCTGCTGTTCCAGAAGTTCGCCGAAGTGACCCGGGCCACGGTCAAGGGCAACCTGTTCGTCGCGATGGTCCAGGGCGCGCTGGGCGGCCTGATCTTCTGGATTCTCGGGATTCCCGCCGCACTGCTGTGGGGCGTGGTCATGACCGTGCTCAGCCTGATCCCTGCGATCGGCGCCGGCCTGATCTGGCTGCCGGCAGCGATCTACCTCTACGCGATCGGCGACTGGGTCTCGGCCACCATCCTGATCCTCTACGGCATCCTGATCATCGGCCTGGCCGACAACATCCTGCGGCCCATCCTGGTCGGCCGCGATACCAAACTGCCGGACTGGCTGGTGCTGCTCTCGACACTCGGCGGGCTGACCCTGTTCGGGCTCAATGGCTTCGTTGTCGGGCCGCTGATCGCCGTGCTGTTCATCGCGTTCTGGCAGATCTTCGGCCGCGAGTTCAACGAGAGCCATCCCGAGCACGGCCGATCGACGTCCGGGGCCGACGCCGACGGGACCACCGACCGGGACGGCCGTTCGTGAGCCTTCCCGCACCGACCAAGGAGAAACCATGCGATCGTCGATCGGAATTGCACTCTGCGCGTTCGGCCTGCTCGGCCTGACCGCCTGCACGATGACCCCCGAACCGGATGCCCCGCCGCCGCTGGACGCCGAGCGATTGACCGGCACCACCTGGGTATTCGAGACCGTGGCCGACCGGCCCGTGCCCGATCGGGTCCGGGTCACGATGGGCTTCGACGCCGATGAGATGCGGGTGTTCGGCCGCGCGGGCTGCAACCGGTACACCGCGACCTACACGCTGGACGGCGCTGCGTTCGAGGTCGGCGTGGCCGCGGCGACGAAGATGATGTGCCCGGAGGCCATGATGGACGTCGAGGACCGGTTCCTCGACGCGCTGGCCGGGTTCCGGCGGGCCGCGATCGACGCGACGACGGGCCGACTGGAACTGACCGCCGAAGACGGCAGCCGCTCGTTCGCGTTTCCGGCGGCCGACGGCGAGGAGGCCTGAAGGGCCGGACCCGTCGGTCGCCGGTCGATCAGAGCCCGTCGCAGCTGTCGAGGTCGTTCGGTCGGGTCAGCCGGGTCAACGGCCGCTCACCGCTGCCGAACGCCGGCGAGTCGTAGGTCATCACGGCGGTATTGCAGCCGGTGACTTCGAAGGTGATCGTGCCCCACTCCTCGATGACCCGGTCGTCCGGGTCGAAGGCGTCGCCGAACTGCGGACCCTCCAGGATCACCATCGGCACGGTCACTGCCGAGGGGCCGAAGTCGAAGTTCACGTTGCCGGCCAGCCAGAACTGCTGCCCGTCGATGAAATCGTAGAGGTAGATCACCAGCGTGGCGTCGTTACCGGAGTTGCCGCCGTTGGCGATCTCCACGTTCAGGCCGCGGCCGGGATTCTGCGGGTCGAACCACGAACCGGTGTGCAGCGGCACGAGCGGGTAGTTGTCGGTCTCGAACGCACGAACAATCTCGGCGGGTGTTGCCGGAAAGTCCTGGAAGTCGTAACTTCCGAACGGAAACTGGTCGACAAAGAAGGTCTCGGCACTCTGAATCCGGTCGACCGTAGACCGACCAGCAATCACTTCCCCAAACACCGTAAAGTCCTCATCTAGAGAACTGTTCTGGGCTGTGTTGATGAAAAATTGCGATGTCGCGCTATTGATGTCGGACGGAATTTGGGCCATCGCGATCGTATAGGGCGCGGCGCTCAACCCGTTGTCAGGCTGGCCGGCGATTGGGGGCCGAGTCGGCTGACGAACATTCAATTGAGCGTCTACAAAGCCTGCTTGGATTATGAAATCCTCAATGACACGGAAAAAAATCAATCCGTCGTAAAAACCTTCCTCCACGTAGTCGATGAAGTTCGCTGTGGCAATCGGGGCCGCGACTTCGTCCAGTTCCAGGTAAATCGGCCCTTGGGTAGTCTCCATCCAGACCGTGCGGGTCTGCGCGGAGGCGTGGACGGCGACGGTGGCGAGCAGAGCGGCGAGGAGTAGACGTCGGATCATGGGTTCGTTCTCGGGCTTGAAAGGGCAAGGTACGGGCAGACCCGGTCGGACTCGGCCCGGACGGATCGTCGTTGCCAACCTTACCCGTTTCCGTGCGTCGGCGGGCGTCGTCAATCCGCGGCCAGGGCGACCCGGTTCCGGCCCTCGGACTTGGCCTGGTAGAGCGCGCGGTCGACCCGTTGCATCAGCTCCAGCGGCGGCTCGTCGGGCCGGGACCGGCCGACGCCGAGGCTCATGGTGATGCTCAGATCATCGCGCGGCCGCAGGGCGGCGACCGCCCGACCGATCCGCCGGGCCAGGATGTCCAGGGTCGCATCGTCGTCGGGTTCGACGATCAGCGCGAATTCCTCCCCGCCGAGTCGGAACAGGTCGTCCGGATCGGGGGCCAGGCTGCGCAGGACCTCGGCGACCTGACTGAGCACTTCGTCGCCTACGGCGTGGCCGAAACGGTCATTGACCTGCTTGAAATGGTCCAGGTCCATCAGCAACAGGCCGAACCCCCGGCGCTGGCGCGCCGAGACCACCTGGTTGAAGCGGCGCCGGTTGCCCAGCCCGGTCAGCGGCTCGCGCAGGCTGAGCCGCTGCAGTTCGCGCATCATCCGGGACGAGTGACGGATCAGCGCCAGCAGTCCGAGGCTGGCCAGCAGCATGCCCAGGATCCGCGGCACGTCCTCGACGAAGGCCGACACCCAGAGCGGCTGCTGGACCAGTTCGTCGAGCACGTCGCTGACGCAGGAGACCAACCACAGCACCAGCCCGGCGGTCAGCAGCGCATGGGCCCGGTCCGGCAGGTCCCGGGCCTGCAGCGTGACCAGGATGGTCGCCAGCAGAACCGCGATCAGCAACTCGGCGATGCCGCCGAAGGTCAGCAGGCGCGGCGTGGCGAGCGCCGGCAGCAGACCCAGGTGCAGACCGATCACCATCGACAGCAGCACTGCAGCGCCGGCCAGCAGCAGCCAGCGCCTCGAGCGGCGTCGGGAATCGGCAGAGGCGCTGGACACTCGATGCTCCGGGAGCGGACTGCGCATAGGATAGCCCGTTGCGCGCCCCGTCACCGGCGCGCGGTCAGGTTGTCGGGTGGCTCATTCGACGTCCATCGGTGGATCGAGGTCGCCAAGGACATCGTCCGGTTCGTCCGGCAGGCGCTCGATCCAGCGTTCGATCTCGCGAGCGTGTCCGCCCTCCTCTTCGGCGAATTCCTCGGCCAGCGCGCGCACTTCGGCATCGGAGGTGGTCGAGGCCACTCCGGCATAGAAGGCATGCGCCGAACGCTCGGCGGCCAGCGCCACGGCCAGCGCGTCGTGCGCGCTCATGCGGTAGTGCACCGCCTCGGTGGCCGCACTTTCCGGGCTTTCCCCGCCGCCCCATTCGAATGCCCAGGGATCGATGGCGAGCACCCCGCCGGCCCGCTCGGCGCGCTCGCGCGCCTCGGCCCGGTGCAGGCGCGAATAGTGCGCCATCTGCGCGAACAGCTCGGCGATCTCGGCGTTGTGGTGGACGTCCATCGCCCGGTGCAGCTCGTCGTAACGCTCCGCGGCATCGGTTTCCAGCGCCACGGCGTGGGACAGGAACTGGCGGAGTTCGCTCATGCAGCTGCTCCGACGCGCAGGACCCGCTCCGGCGCTCGATGGCGATCGGGCACCGGGTCGCCCTGCCACGGCGCGGGCGGCGCCTTGAACAGCAGGCCGGTGGTCATTCCGTCGTCGTCGAGCAGGCGGGCCATCGCTTCGGTGCGCACGGCGGTGGGCTCGAAATCGTCGTGGACGATCTTCTTGTAGCCCATCTGCTCGGGCCGGTAGGTGATGCACGGCGACAGCACCTGGATGAACGCGAAGCCGGGGTAGTCCAGCGCCTCGTCGATCCGGCGCGCCAGGCCGTTCGGGTTGCCCGAGAATTCGCGGGCGACGAACGCGCAGCCGGAGGCCAGCGCGATTTCCAGCGGCCGGAACGCCGGCATGTGGGTCCCGGCCGGCGTCAGCTTGCTGCCGGTCCAGTCGGTCTCGGTGGTCGGCGAGGCCTGGCCCTTGGTCATGCCGTACACCGCATTGTCCATGACCAGGTAGACCATGTTGACGTTCCTCCGGCAGGCATGCATGAAGTGGTTGCCGCCGATCGAGAATCCGTCGCCGTCGCCGCCCATGGCCACCACGGTGAGATCGGGCCGGGCCACGGCCAGTCCGGTGGCCAGCGGCAGCGCCCGGCCGTGCACGCCGTGGAAGCCGTAGGTCGTCAGGTAGGCCGGCAGGCGGGACGAGCAGCCGATGCCGGAGATCAAGGCCACGTGTTCCGGCGGCAGCTGGCGCGCGGCCATCGCCTTGGTCAGCGCGTTGAGAATGCCGAAGTCGCCGCAGCCCGGGCACCAGACCGGGTGGACGTCGGACTTGTAGTCGCGAGCGGTCAGGGGTTCGTTCATGCCGGAGTCTCCTCGGGGGGGCTGCAGGCCGTCAGTCGGGCGTCGATAACCTCGACCAGTTCACCGGGCCTCAGCGGCAGCGGACCCGGGCGATGCCAGGCGAACAGCGGACACGGCCAGTCGGCGGCCGCCCGCAGCTGGCGGTGGAGCTGGCCGGAGTGATTGTGCTCGACGACGATCGCACGCTCGACGCCGTCCAGCGCTCGGGTCAGGGCCTCGACGGGCAGCGGCGACAGCAGTCGCAGCGCAATGGTTCGCACGGCCCGTCCGGACGCGCGGAGCCGTGCGGCGGCTTCGCGCACCGCCGCGGTGCTGGAGCCCCAGGTGATGACGGCCAGCGATCCGTCCCCATCGACCTCGCCCCAGGCGTCGCCGAAATCGAAGCCGACCAGCTTGTCGCGTCGCTTGTCGAGCTGGGCGGAATGGTCCGAGGCGCGCGACGACGGACGGCCGCGCGGGTCGTGGGTCAGGCCGTCGGCGACGTGCATGCCGCCGGGCGTGCCGGGAACGGCCATCGGCGAGACGCCGTCGTCGGTCAGCGCATAGCGGCGGTAGCCTTCGCCGGGCGCTTCGGCGCGCCTGCGCGTGGCCGGCGAGACCCGCACCGGCGGTTCGTCGACGACCAGCCGCGACTGGGCCAGCGACTGATCCGACAGCACCAGCGCCGGCACCTGCAGCGCCTCGGCCAGTTCAACGCTCCACTGGGTCGTGAACAGGCAGTCGGCCACGCCCAGCGGCGCCAGTACGAGGTGCGGCGCCTCGCCGTGCAGTCCGTGTACGGCCACGTCGAGGTCGGTCTGCTCGGACTTGGTCGGGATCCCGGTCGACGGGCCGCCGCGCATCACGT
>CAZJSH010000090.1:0-1500 GCA_964548715.1 uncultured Halomonas sp.
CCGCCGCGGTGGAGGTTGGAGCGGAATTCGCCGGGCTGGGCCTGGCGTTTGATCGCGGCGACGACCTTGTCGCCGACGACGAAACAGCGGATGTCTGCACCGCCGGCTTCCTTGATGTATTCCTGGACCATGATCGATACGTTCAGGCCCATGAACGCCTCGAGGACGCTTTCGGCGGCCTTCTTCGTTTCGCACAGCACGACGCCGATGCCCTGTGTGCCTTCCAGCAGCTTGACGACCAGGGGGGCGCCGCCGACCATCTGGATCAGGTCGCCGATGTCGTCAGCGGCTCGCGCGAAGCCGGTTACCGGCAGTCCGATGCCGCGGCGCGAAAGCAGCTGCAGCGATCTCAGCTTGTCACGGGAGCGCGTCACGGCGACCGACTCGTTCAGCGGGAAGGTGCCCATCATCTCGAACTGCCGCAGCACTGCGGTGCCGTAGAACGTGATCGACGCGCCGATCCGCGGGATCACCGCGTCGAACTCGCCGAGCGTGTCGCCGCGGTAGTGGATGCTCGGGCGGTGCGAGGCGATGCTCATGTAGCAGCGCAGCGTGTCGACCACCCTGGCTTCGTGGCCGCGCTCTTCGGCCGCCTCGATCAGTCGCCGGGTCGAGTAGATGCTGCGGCTTCTGGAGAGAATCGCGATGCGCATGGAGCGTCCTGTCAGTCGAGGCGAGGCTTGCCCTGCAGGAACGCGCGGGCCGGATACACCAGCGCGTGGTGTTCCATGGCGGTGCGTCCCAGCAGCATTCGATATCGCATTCTCTCACGGTCGGCCAGGGTGATGTCGACATCCCATTGGGCGTGGCCGATGACGATGGGCGTGCGGATGGTGAATCGCGGCTGGCCCTCGCCGGAGCTGGAGCGCACCCGGCGGGTGCCGACCAGCCGAGCCTCGCAGGGATGCCAGCCGTCGGGCTCCGGGTGACCGGTATAGACGTTGAACCGCACGCGTTCGCGGCCGTCGACGGCGAAGGTCTCGATGGCCTCGGCATGCAGCGCACAGCTCTTCGCCCCGGTATCGACCCGTGCGCGCAGGCGGTGGATGCCGAGCTCGGGCAGCGCCACCCACTCGCAGGCGCCGATGATCATGGTCGGAGATTCGTGGGTCCCGATCACGTGAAGTGTTCGTCGAGGTAGCGGTGGATTTCCTTCTCCACGGCGGGTTTCAGGAACGAGGCGAAGAAGTCCAGCCGTGCAACCACGTGCACGCACTGCTCGTCGACCTCGATGTGACCGTCGCAGCCGCTGCGCTCGAAGTGCAGCACATCCCCTTCCCAGCCGTAGTCGACCGAGAACTTCTCGGCCAGGTCCCGGGCCAGGTCGTCGGCGACCTGCTGAGCCTGCTCGAGGTCGAATCTGTGTTCCTTGCGGATATCGATCGTGCTCATGGTTTGAAGTGTACAGGGGGGATGAATCGGGGGCTAGGGACGAAGGGAAGAGGGGCGAGGGACGAGTGCGTCGTGGCTCGACGATCGGGGCCTTTTCACTGGCCCCTC
>CAZJSH010000090.1:1600-11297 GCA_964548715.1 uncultured Halomonas sp.
GCCCCTCTTCCCTCGAAATCAGAGACTGATCCTCGGCGGGATGAGGACGCTGGCCAGGATCATTCCGGCGGTCAGAGCCACGGCGATCATGCCGGCCAGGAACGCGGTCTCGAGGCCGGACAGGATGTCCTGGCCGACGATGGCGGCGAGACTGCGCATGCCGATGGACCCGGGAACCAGCAGGATCAGGCCGGGCAGCAGCATGATCGATCCGGGCCGTCCGGTGATCCGGGCGAACAGGTTGCTGGACATCGCGACGAACAGCCCGCCGAGGAACGCTCCCATCACCGGGGATCCGATCAGCCCGCCGAGACCGGCCGCACCGACCGAGATCATGCAGGCCAGCAGGATCCAGGGCCCGTCGCGCAGAACCGCCTGGAACAGTGCGACGAAGCCGATGGCAGCCAGGCCGAGGCCGATGAAGAACAGGCCGGGAGGCAGCGGCGAAGGATCGATCAGGTCCACTTGGCCGATCAAGGCCTGTCCGGCGGCACCGCCGGCGGCCAGCCCGAAGCTCAGGAAGGCGAACACCATGATCGTCGCCGATAGCCTGGCGGCCCCGGCCACCAGGTGACCGGTCGCCAGTTCCCGGGTCGAAATGGTCAGGTCCATGCCGGGGATCAGCGCGATCATTCCGGCGATCACGGCCGGCATGAGTGCTGTGTGGCCGTCATACCCGCACCAGAGCGTTCCGGTAAAGGTCACCAGGAACGCGGCAACCGGTGCGATCAAGCGCGCCAGGTCCGGCCCCCGGCGCAGCAGCAGCACGCACAGCCCGGTCAGGCCGCCGAGCACTCCGGCCGCCAGCATCTCACGGAGCCCTCCTCCGATCAGGGTGCAGGCGCCGGCGGAGACGGCCATGAAGGCCGCAAGCAGCGTGACGCCCCGATAGGTCGGCGGGCGAGCATCGATCTCCTGGACCTGGCGGTCGGCTTCGATCGGGTCCAGCGCGCCGGAGGCCAGGCCCTCCATGATTGCGGTCAACTCGGCGAGCTTGCCCAGGTTGGGGTCGCCCGGCTCGACCCGAGCGAGGTAGACCTGCTGTCGGTTGCCGTCGCCGAGCGAGACCATCAGCGCGGTCGGTGTCGAGAAGAACTCGGCGGTCAGACCGAGCCGGTCGGCCATGACCTGCATGGCGGCCTCCAGCCGATGCGACGGCGAACCGGCATGCATCAGGGCGCGCCCCAGATTCAGGACCAGCGTCGCATACGGGCTGGATTCGAACGGCTGGGCATCGTCGTCGGCAAGCGGGCGGTTGGGCGGCATCGGACGGCCACTCGGACGGGTTCGGGACGGATCATACGTCACGTCCCCACGCCGCGGTCGGACCACGCCGCTACCATGGGGCTGGATTCAACGCCGGCGACCCGACGACATGAAACGTGAAGAAATCGATTTTCCGCCCGAGCACGAGGGCTTGCGCGAGGACGTCCACACCCTCGGCAGCATGGTCGGCGAGCTGCTGCGCGAACAGGGCGGAGCGGGTCTGTTCGAGCGCGTCGAAACCGCGCGCGAAGCCGCGATCGCTCGCCGCGTCGGAGAGGACCACGATCCGCCGCTGGACGCGCTGTGCCGCTTCGAGGATGCTGCCGAAGCGGCGGCCTTCGCACGCGCCTTCGCGGCCTGGTTCCGGGTCGTCAACCTGGCCGAGCAGGTCCACCGGATCCGGCGCGGCGCCGACCGGGCCGTGGCCGGCGAGGTCCAGCCGGAAAGTCTCGAGGGCGTGTTGGCCGAGCTGCGCGAAACCGGTCGTTCATGGGATGCGGTCGCCCCGGCGCTGGATTCACTACGGGTCGAACCCGTCCTGACCGCCCACCCGACCGAGGCCACGCGGCGCTCCGTGCTCGAAAAGGAGCAGCGCATGGCCCGCTACCTGGTCCAGCGCATGAACCCGCGCATCGGTGCGCGCGCCGCAGCCCGGCTGATCGACCGGGTCCGGATGGAATTGACCATCGCCTGGCAGACCGCGGAGCAGTCGGAGTCGCGGCCGACCGTGGCCGACGAGGCCGAGCACGCCCACTATTACCTGGCCAACGTGCTGTATCGCGTTGCCCCGGTGCTGCACGAGAACCTGGCCGAGGCGGTGCAGGCGGTCTGGGGCGTGGATCTGCAACCCTCGGAGCTGCCCACGCTGCTGCGCTTCGGCTCCTGGGTCGGCGGCGACATGGACGGCAATCCCAACGTCGGGCCGGACACCGTGCTCGATACCTTGGCCGAACAGCGTCGCCAGGTGATCGGCAACTATCTGCACGAGATCCGGCGCCTGAATCGGTTGCTGAGTCAGACCTCGGGACGGATCGACGTCGCCGACGCACTGTCCGAGCGCATTGCCGAGACCCGGAACCGCCTGCCCGATGCCTTCGATGCGGTCCCCGCCCGGCACGCCGACATGCCCTACCGGGTCTTCCTGTACCTGGTCGAAGCCCGGTTGGAGCGGACCCGCAGCGACGCCGAACACGGCTACGCCTCGCCCGAAGCGTTTTCCGAGGATCTCGAAGCCATCGCCGCAAGCCTGCGCGGCCACCGCGGGGAGCGGGCCGGATTGTTCCCGCTGCAGCGGCTGATGCGGCGCGTGGCGATCTTCGGGTTCCATCTCGCCGCGCTGGACCTGCGAATCGACTCCGGCGACCTGCACGAGGCGGTGGCCGAACAGCTGGACGATGCGGACTGGCCGGAGCGGGGGGCGAACGATCGCCGGCAGGCGCTGACCGACCGGCTGGCCCGCGCCAAGCGCGGCCCGGCGTCCGGTGAACACCCGGTGTTCCGCCTGCTGGCTGCGGCCGCCGAGGCGCGCCGCCGGTTCGGCCGACGGGCGGTGGAAACCCTGATCGTAAGCATGAGCCGCAACGCCGATGACGTGCTGGCCGCATGGTGGATGGCTCGTTGCGCCGGGCTCGAGGACGGCGCGATGGACTTCGTGCCGCTGTTCGAGACCGTGGCCGATCTCCAGGCGGCCGAGCGCGTGATGCAGGGGCTGCTCGAAACACCGGCCTGGCGCGGCCTGCTGGCGGCACGCGACGACCGACAGACCATCATGCTGGGCTATTCCGACAGCAACAAGGACGGTGGGCTGGTCGCATCGCGCTGGTCGCTGCAGGACGCTCAGCGCCGCCTGACCGACGTGTTCGCTGCGGCCGATATCCGCCTGACCCTGTTCCATGGCCGCGGCGGCAGCATCGGTCGCGGCGGCGGCAAGACCCATCGCGCCATTCTGGCCGCGCCCCCGGGCAGCGTCGGCGGACGGCTCCGCCTGACCGAGCAGGGCGAGGTGATCCACCGCAAGTATGCGCTCCGGCCGATCGCGGTGCGCAACCTCGAACAGATGACCGGCGCCGTGCTCCAGGCCACCCTGACCGAACCCGATCGCCCGGAACCCGAGCCGGAATGGTGCGAGACGATGGAGCGGCTGGCCGAGCACAGCCGTCGCGCCTACCGGGAGCGCGTCTACGGGGACGACGATTTCGCGGAGTATTTCCGGTCCGCCACCCCGATCGATGTGATCGAGCGGATGCGGATCGGGTCACGCCCGGCCTCGCGCCGTCCCGACGCCGGCATCGGCGGTCTCCGCGCGATTCCGTGGGTGTTCGCCTGGGGCCAGAGTCGTCACGCGTTGCCGGGCTGGTTCGGCCTCGGCAGCGGGCTCGAGGCCATGGCCGGCGAATTCGGCGAGGCGCGTCTGTACGAGATGCTCGAAGGCTGGCTGTTCTTCCGCACCGTGCTGGACGACGCCGAAATGGCCATGGCCAAGGCCGATCTCGATATCGCGGCCCGCTACGCGGCGCTGGCCGGGTCCGCCGGCGAACGGCATTTCCCGGCCATCCGGGCCGAGTTCGATCGGACCCGCGACTGGATCTGCCGGCTCAAGCGCCAGGACCAGCTGCTGGACCGGGATTCGACCCTTCGTCGGTCGATCCTGCTCCGGAATCCCTACGTCGACCCGATGAGCTACGTGCAGGTCGATCTGCTGAAACGCTGGCGCGCGGGCCGGCGCGAAGACCGGGCACTGGAGCAGGCGCTGGTCACGACGGTGCACGGAATCGCGCAGGGGCTGCAGAATACGGGTTGAACGGCAGGGGCAAGGGGCTGGAAGGGAAGAGGGGCTGGCAGGGACTTGGAGGCAAGCAGGCGACGAGCCGGGTTGGAGTTACTCGTCCCTGGTCCCTTTGTTCCGGCCCCTTTGGTCTGGTCCCTGAGCAGTACTCGTCCTTCGCCTCTTCCCCCCGGCCCCTCGCGAAGCGCTAGGTCGGCGCCGAACCCTTGAAGGTGCCGAGGACCACGACGGTCTTGCCGGAAGCGCGCAACATGCCTTCTTCTTGCAGTGCCTTCATCACCCGGCCGGCCATTTCGCGCGAGCAGCCGACGATCCGCGAGAGTTCCTGGCGGGTGATCTTGATCTGGGTGCCCTCGGGATGCGATACGGCGTCGGGCTCGCCGCACAGGTCGATCAGGGTGCGGGCCACCCGGCCCTGGGTATCGAGGAAGGCCAGGTGTTCGACCTTGCGGCGCGTCTGCAGCAGGCGCTGGGCCAGCTTGGCGCCGATCGCGGTCATGATCTCGAGCGCATGGTCCTTGAGGTCGCCTTCCAGCAGTTCGCGGAGCTGGCCATAGGAAATCTCGGCCAGTTCGCACTTGGTCTTGGTGCGGACCATGACTTCGCGGCTTCCGGGACGCATGAACAGCCCCATCTCGCCGATGAAGTCACCGGGATTCAGATAGCTGAGGATCAGCTCCCGGCCGTCATCGCCCTCGGTGGACACGGTGACCGAGCCCTCGACGACGTACCACATGGTCTGACCGTTGTCGCCCGGCCGCATGACCGTCGCCCGCGCCGGGAAATGCTGGCGCTTGCAGTGGCCCAGAAAATGATCCATCGCTACACGGTCGACCGGGTAGAACTGGAAATCACGCATGCATGCTTCCTGAAAAGAAGTCGAAATGACGCGATCCCCGCGTCATGGGTACCCATTATGGAACGCCGTCGGCGCTTGTCAAACGTCGTCAATCGTATCATCGGCCGCCCCGCGGCGACCATGCAAGCCCGAATCTGGTGGATAATGCGGTTCCGGGCCCACTGGTCCGCTCACCCCGCCACTGATCGAATTCCGATTGCGCAATTATGGCAAAACGTCGCATCCAGCTGCACGGTTTCAACAACCTGACCAAAGCGCTGAGCTTCAACATCTACGACCTGTGCTATGCCACTACCGAGGCGCAGCGCCAGGATTACATCGCATACATCGATGAGGCCTACAACGCGGAGCGCCTGACCCAGATCCTGACCGACGTCTCGCAAATCATCGGCGCCAATATCCTGAACGTCGCGCGGCAGGACTACGATCCGCAGGGCGCCAGCGTGACCATTCTGATCGCCGAGGGGCCGGTGGAGCCGGGCACGACGATCTCGTCGGCCGCGCCGGGGCCGCTCCCAGAGACCGTGCTCGCGCATCTCGACAAGAGCCATATCACCGTCCACACCTACCCGGAGAGCCACCCCCACGACGGCATCTGCACGTTCCGGGCCGACATCGACGTGGCGACCTGCGGCGTGATCTCTCCGCTAAAGGCGCTGAACTACCTGATCCACAGCTTCGAATCCGACATCGTCACCGTGGATTACCGCGTCCGCGGCTTCACCCGCGACGTGCGCGGCCGGAAGCACTACATCGACCACAAGATCACCTCGATCCAGGATTACTTCAGCCGCGACACCAAGAACGCCTATCAGATGATCGACGTCAACGTCTACCAGGAAAACCTGTTCCACACCAAGATGTGCCTGAAGGACTTCGACCTGGACAACTACCTGTTCGGTCAGAACGCCGGCGATCTGCCGCCACAACAGCGGCGCAGGATCGAACGGCGGTTGCGCAAGGAAATGCAGGAACTGTTCTACGGCCGCAATCTCTGAGGCGCCGCGGGACTCGCCCCGGTCGAACGGCCGGGCGGTGGGTCTGTCTGCGGGACGGGCGGGCAGGACCCGGGCAGATCAGATCCGGTAGGCGACGGCCTTCATCAGGTCGGCGGTGACGGCCATCAGTCCCTGGACCGGGCGCGGCAGCGTCGCGGCACCGGCTTCCTGGGCCAGTTCGGCATGGCGCGCCTCGTCGATCTTCATCTGGTGGACGATCGCCCGCGACCGCTCGTCGGCCGTGGGTAGCAGGTCGAGGTGCGATTCCAGGTGCGCCTCGACCTGGCGCTCGGTGGCTTCGACGAACCCCAGGCTCCAGCGATCGCCGGCCGCCCCGGCCAACGCGCCGATCGCGAACGATCCGGCGTACCACACCGGGTTGAGTCGGCTGGGTCGGGCGCCCAGTTCCTGCAGGCGATCGGCGCACCAGCTCAGGTGATCGACCTCCTCGTCGGCGGCCTGCTGCATTTCGGCCCGGACGCCGGCGGTGCGCGCGGTGGCCGCCTGGCCGGCGTAGAGCGCCTGGGCGCAGACCTCGCCGGTGTGGTTGACCCGCATCATCCCTGCCACGTCGCGACGTTCGTGTTCCTCGAGTTCCGCTTCGGGCGCGTCTGCGCCCGGGCGGGCGCGGTCGGCGGCCGGTGCCGGGGCCAGGCTCACGCGCAGGGCCTGGTCGAGATGGGTGAACAGACGGTCGGTCAGCGAATGGGTCACGACGAATTCCGGAACTTGAACCGGCCCTGATTCTAGCGCGGGTACGTCAGCGACGGTTCGACGCGGACTGCGGTTTGCTACCATCACGCCAGGCGCGATCGAGGTGACGTCGGAGGACCGATCCGCGATCGTTCAATCCGGCAGTCCGAACGCATCACCGAGCCGCCGAACACCATGGAGAACCCACGTGAACTGCACCATTCGACTTCCGCTTCCTGCATCCGGCCTGGCCGCGATCCTGCTGTTTTCGATGCTGCCGCTGTCGGCGGCCGCCGACTGGACCGGCTCCGGTGAGCTCGGCCTGGTCTTCGCCCGTGGCAACAGCGACACGGAGACCATCAACGCCAAGCTGGGCCTGACCTACACGCGGGATCGCTGGTCGAACGAGACCGAGCTGAGCTACCTGCGTTCCGAGAACGACGGCTCGCTGGACGCCAGCCGCTTCCTGGCCTCGAACATCACCCGGTACGACATGAACGAGCGCAACTACCTGACCGGGTCGGCGCGCTACGACGAAGACAAGTTCTCGTCGTTCGAGTACCAGGCGTCGGCCGCGGTGGGCTATGGCTACCGCATTCTGACCGGAGAGACCCATTTCCTGAGCGTCGAAGCCGGCCCGGGCGTCCGGTTCTCGGAGTCGCGCGACACCGGAGACTCCGAAACCGATTTCATCGGCCGCGGCGCGCTGGACTATCTGTGGAACCTGTCGGAAACCGCGAAGCTGGAGAACAAGTTCCTGGTCGAGACCGGCGCTTCGAACACGTTCTTCGAGAACGACCTGGCGCTGACCGTCGCGATCAACGGCGCGTTGTCGCTCAAGACCGGGGTGGCGGTTCGCCACAACACCGACGTGGATCCGGGCCGCGACAACACCGACGTGCTGAGCACCGTCAACCTGGTCTACAGCTTCGACTGAGCCCGCCATCGAGCCCGGACCCGTCATGTCCTACTACCGCAAGCACCTGTTCTTCTGCACCAACCAGCGCGAGCCGGGCGCCGACCGCCCCTCGTGCCAGCAGTGCGGGGCCGCGGAGATGCGCGGCTGGCTGAAGACGCGGGTCAAGGAACTGGGCTTGGCCGGGGCCGGCGGCGTACGGGTCAATACTGCCGGATGCCTGGACCGCTGCGAGCTCGGCCCGGTGCTGGTGGTCTACCCCGAGGGCGCCTGGTACACCTACATCGACGAGCAGGACCTCGAAGAGATTCTCCAGGCGCACGTGATCGAGGGCCGCCCGGTCGAGCGGCTGCGGCTGCCCGACGCGCCGGACGCCTAGTGGCCGACTGAATGGCGATCCGCGCGCTGCCCGAGCACCTGGTCAACCAGATCGCCGCCGGCGAAGTCGTCGAGCGGCCGGCCTCGGTGGTCAAGGAGCTGGTCGAGAACAGCCTCGATGCCGGTGCCCGCCGGGTCAAGGTCGAGATCGAGGGCGGTGGCCAGCGTCGCATCCGGATCATCGACGACGGCCACGGCATCCCGGACGCCGAGCTCGCGCTGGCGTTGCATCCGCACGCCACCAGCAAGATCGAGCGGCTCGAGGATCTCGAGGCGGTCGCCAGCCTCGGCTTCCGCGGCGAGGCGCTGGCCAGCATCGGCTCGGTGTCGCGCCTGCGGCTGGCCAGCCGGGCGGCCGGCGCCGACAGCGGCATGCAGCTGGTGTCCGAGGGCGGTCGGACCGAGTCGCCCGAACCCTGCCCGATGCCGCCAGGCACCGACATCGATGTCCGCGACCTGTTCTTCAACACCCCGGCCCGGCGCAAGTTCCTGAAGACCGAGCGGACCGAGTTCGGCCACATCGACGAATGCATCCGGCGGCTGGCGCTGGCCCGGATGAACTGCGCGTTCGAACTGCACCACAACGGCCGGGCGGTGCGCCGCCTGCCCACCGCCGACAGCGACGCGGCCCGGCAGCGCCGGGTCGAGGACGTCTGCGGCAACGGCTTCATCGAGCACGCGCTGGCGCTGGACGCCGAGCACGACGGCATGCGGCTGACCGGCTGGGTCGCACGGCCCAGCTTCTCGCGCAGCCAGGCCGACATGCAGTTCTTCTTCGTCAACGGCCGGTTGGTCCGCGATCGGCTGGTCACCCACGCGGTGCGGCAGGCCTATTCCGACGTGCTGTATTCCGGCCGTCACCCGGCCTACGTGTTGATGCTGGAGCTGGACCCGGCGCGGGTCGACGTCAACGTGCACCCGCAGAAGACCGAGGTCCGTTTCCGCGACGGTCGCACCGTGCACGGCTTCCTGTTCTCGAAGATCCACCGCGCGCTGGCCGAGACCCGGGCCGGGTCGGATGCCGGCCATGCCGGTCCGGCGGCCGGCCGGGTCGAACTGCCGGCCTACGCGTCCGGCGGCGGGGCGGGCGGCAGGTTCGGCGAGGCCGGGCAGGGTGGTCTGGGCCTGCCGGTGGCCGAGGCCGTGCAGCGCTATGCCGAACTGGCGCGCCCGGCCGACGGCGAGGCGCGCCCGCTGCCGGCCGACGGCGGCGACGCCGAAGTTCCGCCGCTGGGCTTCGCGCTGGCCCAGGTCCACGGCATCTACGTACTGGCCCAGAACGCGCGCGGCCTGGTCCTGGTCGACATGCACGCCGCCCACGAACGGATCGTCTACGAGCGGATGAAGATGGACTGGGCCGAGGACCGGATCCGGTCGCAACCGCTGCTGGTACCGGAAACGCTGGCGGTGTCGGCGCGCGAGGTCCGCGCGCTGGAGCAGCACCAGGATTCGCTCGGTCGGCTCGGCTTCGAGCTGCAGCCGGCCGGTCCGGAATCGGTGCTGATCCGCGCGGTGCCGACGCTGCTGGCCCGGGCCGACGTCCACGCCATGGTTCGCGACGTGCTCGCCGACCTGGTCGAACTGGGCGACTCGAAGCGGGTCGAGCAGGCCATCGACGAATTGTTGTCGACCGCCGCCTGCCACGGTTCGGTCCGCGCCAACCGGCGGCTGAACCTCGACGAGATGAACGCGCTGCTGCGCGACATGGAGCGCACCGAGCGCTCCGACCAGTGCAACCACGGCCGGCCGACCTGGGTCGAATTGGACCTGCAGCAGCTGGATCGATTGTTCCTGCGCGGGCG
>CAZJSH010000091.1:0-11287 GCA_964548715.1 uncultured Halomonas sp.
CCCCGGCGGCGGTTCCGGTGGCGGTTCCGGTGGTGGTCGCCCGTCCATCTGTCAGTTCCTGCCCTTTCTGCCCTTCTGCTGAGCTGCAGCTCATCCGATCGAACGCGCCGCCTGCATACGCGGGCGGCGCGTTCGTTTCGACCCGGACAAAGGGCTCCGGTCGATCCGGTACGATAGCGTCTTTTCCGAATCGACCCGAACTCATGTCCCGACCCGAATCGCACGACAAGCTCGCGACCCGCGTGATCCACGCCGGACAGGTACCCGACCCGTCCAACGGCGCAATCATGACGCCGATCTTTGCGACCAGCACCTACGTCCAGTCCAGCCCCGGCGACCACCAGGGCTACGAGTACTCGCGCACCCACAACCCGACGCGCAAGGCCTGGGAGGCCTGCATCAATGATCTCGAAGGCGGCGTGGCCGGCTTCGCCTTCGCTTCGGGCATGGCGGCGGTCGATACGCTGATGCACCTGCTCGAACCCGGTGACCACGTCGTGGCCATGCACGATCTGTACGGGGGAACCTGGCGGCTGTTCGAGCGCGTTCGCCGGCGTTCCTCGGGCCTCGAGTTCACGTTCGCCGACCTCGGCGATCCGGAGGCCGCGGCCGCGGCGATCACCGATCGAACGAAGATGATCTGGGTCGAGACGCCGACCAATCCCATGCTGCAGCTGGTGGACATCCAGAGGATGGCCGAACTGGCTCACCGGCACGGCTGCAAGCTGGTCGTCGACAACACCTTCGCCACGCCCATCCTCCAGCGTCCGATCGCGCTGGGCGCGGATATCGTGCTGCACTCGGTCACCAAGTACCTGAACGGGCACTCCGACATGGTCGGCGGCGCGGTGGTCGTCAACGACGAGTCGCTGGCCGAGGATGTTGGCTTTCTGCAGAATTCCGCGGGCGGTGTGCAAGGGCCATTCGATGCCTGGCTTGCGATGCGTGGAGCCAAGACGCTGGCCGTGCGGATGAAGGCGCACTGCGAGAATGCCCGGCGGATCGCCGAATGGCTGTCCGAGCACCCGAAAGTCGGCAAGGTGATCTATCCCGGCCTGGACAGCCACCCGCAGAAGAAGCTGGCCGCGCGCCAGATGTCGGGCTTCGGCGGCATGGTCAGCTTCGACCTGGAAGCCGATCTGCCGACGGCAAGACGCTTCCTGGAAAACACCCGGCTGTTCGCGCTGGCCGAGTCGCTGGGCGGCGTCGAGAGCCTGGTCAACCACCCTGCGATCATGACCCACGGAACCGTGCCGAAGGACCGCCGCGAGGCGCTCGGCATCACCGACTCGCTGATTCGCCTGTCGGTCGGCATCGAGGACGTCGATGACCTGATCCGCGACCTGGAAACTGCCCTCGAAGCGGTCTGACAAGAGGCCGAGTTAGACTGGTCGTTCGTCCACGCTGAAGGAAACGATGATGTCGAAACGCGACGCATGGATCGAAAAGATCAAGGCCCGGCTCGACGAGGCCAATGCCGAAATCGACAAGTACCAGGCGAAGGCCAAGGGCGCCAGCGCCGATCGCAGGATGCAGTACGAGAAGCATCTCGAGCAACTGCGCGAGCGGCGGGACGACCTGGACAAGCGGATGCAGGAACTCCGGGAAGCGGGCGACGATGCCTGGGACGACATCAAGCACGGCGCCGAGGCGGCGTGGGACCACCTGGCCGATGGCCTGAAACGCGCGAAGGACCGGTTCAGTGACTGACCTGTTGCACCGCGCCTGCAGCGCCGCCGCCCCGGCGGCGCTGGCGGTGCTGCTGGCCGCCTGCGCCAGCCCGGACGCCGAGGGCCCGCCCCCGCTGGATCACCAGACCCGTCACGAGCTCGAACAGATCGAGTGCCAGCAACGCGCACAGAATCGCCCGAACGAAGTCCAACTCCTCGCCGAGTGCAACCACCCCCGCATAGGCGGCTGATCCGTGCCCTTCGCGAACTTTGCGGCTTCGGCCTGTAGATGATGGGCGCGAAGACGCGAAGGCGCGAAGAGAAAAGCGAAAAACGGTAGAAGAATCGAAAAGCATTTTCTCGCAGAGGCGCAGAGACTGCCTCGACTCTCGATGAGGGGATTCGATTGATGCAGCGGTTCGCTTGCAGCGATGACGGGCGTGTTCAGAATGCTCGTGTCGGCCGTTGGCGCTTGCTGCCGTGCATCCACTCGATGGATTCACTTTTCTCTGCAACGCTGCGTCTCACCGAGAGGCCGATTCTCGAATTCTTCAGCCATTCTCTGCTTTTCGCTTTTCTCTTCGCGCCTTCGCGTCTTCGCGCTCATCATCTAAGCGCGTCAGGCACCGCACACGAACGAAGCCCGAACGTCAGATGGTCTCGATGCCGCTCTCGGTGGCCATGAGCACGACGTCGGCCGGGCGGTGGGCGAACAGGCCGCAGGTGACGACGCCGGGAATCTGGTTGATCCTGGTTTCCATCTTCACCGGGTCGATGAGGTCGAGATTGCGCACGTCGAGGATGACGTTGCCGTTGTCGGTGACGAAATCCTCCCGCATCTCGGGCTGGCCGCCGAGGCCGGTCAGCTGACGGGCGACGAACGAGCGGGCCATCGGGATCACCTCGACCGGCAGCGGGAATTCGCCGAGGATCTCGACCCGCTTGCTTTCGTCGACGATGCAGACGAACCGCTTGCTGGCTCCGGCGATGATCTTCTCGCGGGTCAACGCCCCGCCGCCGCCCTTGATCAACCGGCGGTGCCCGTCGAACTCGTCGGCGCCGTCGATGTAGAGCGCCAGGTCGCCGGTCCGGTTGAGGTCGAGCACGTCGACGCCGATCGCCTTCAGCTTCTCGGTGGTGGCCTCCGACGACGACACCGCGCCCTCGAGCCGGAGGCCGCTGGACGCCAGCTCGTCGATGAAGGCGTTGACGGTCGACCCGGTCCCGACGCCGATCAGCATGCCGTCCTCGACGTGGCGGAGCGCCGCGCGGGCCACTTCGATCTTCAGTCGTTGCTGGCTCATGCCGGCTTCTCCTTTTCCATGTTCAGCACCTGGTCCCACTGATCCCTGGTCATCGGCAGGATGGACAGGCGGTTGCCGCGCGCGAGGAGCTGGAAATCGCCGAACTCGTCTGCGCGGGCCTTCATCTCGGTCAGCGAAACGGTCCGCTTCAGGTCACGGACGTGCTGGATATCGACCAGCACCCAGCGCGGCTCTTCCGGATCGGACTTGGGGTCGTAGTACTTCGAGCCGGCGTCGAACTGGGTCGGGTCCGGGTAGGGTTTCGAGACGACCTTGGCGATCCCGACGATACCGGGCGTCTTGCAGTTGGAGTGATAGAAGAACACCTTGTCGCCCTTCTTCATCTCGTCGCGCATGAAGTTCCGCGCCTGGTAGTTGCGGATCCCGTCCCAGGGCTCGGTCTTGTCCTTGCAGGCCTTCAGGTGCTCGATCCCGAACACATCCGGCTCGGATTTCATCAGCCAGTAGTTCATGCGCAACAGCCCCGATGAAGTGAACGATTGATGGTACCGCATGCCCAGTGGTAGGGCGTCGGCGTCGTCGCGAACACACCGCGCCGGCGTACTGGAGCAAAGAGCAGCATACTGCTGCCGATCGAATCGGCTCAGCAAACATGAAAAAGCAGGATCAAACCACATTCGAGCAGACCCGGCCCCGCGCTCGGGGACGAAAATCCATGAAATTCATTGACTTGCCCCCCCGGCTGATTTTTGATACGCTCCTTATCGCCTCGTTGGCGAGGCATCGGCAAACAGCAATAGGGAAACCATGAAATATCTTTCAATCTTCTTTCTGCTCGTCTTCAGCGCAGCGGTATCCGCGAGCGATCACCAATGTCAAGGCTCCTGTACGATCACCGTGTGTGACGGAACAACTTGTGTCGTCTATCGATGCGACACGACGGGATGCTCAGTTGTGGCTGAGTACGACGATGTCCAGGAGAAATCAGGCTCGGCAACAATCGCGTCATTCGCTGCTGATTCGACCCGCCTTGATATCGGCTCGTGCGCGGGACAACGATGCGCCGCAAAGGTATGTGACGCCGGCATCTGCACAGTGTATGCGTTTGATCGAGGGAAAGTGAATTCTGTTGCTACGATCGAAGACACTCAGGAAATCCTGGACGCAGTCATTTCCGAGTACCTCAGGGAAGGAGCCGGCCAGCGGTAGAGTCCGCGCTGGATCGAACCGTACCAAGGGCAGCCGGCCGGCTGCCCTTTCTTTTGTCTGAGAGCCGAACACATCCGGCTCGGACTACATCAACCAGTAGTTCATGCGCTAAGGATCCGGTGGAATTGAACCCACGGTGGTAACGCCCGGCCGATGGACGGGGAGTGGCTTCGTCCTGACTTGTTGTCTGTTTCGGTTAGATGATGGGCGCGAAGAGGAGGAAGGGCGAGGGGCGCGAGGAAAGTGAATTGTTGTAAACAACAAGAACCAAAAGCGTTCTCTCGCGAAGACGCAGAGCCGCAGAGAAGAGCAACAAGGAGAAGTTTGACGTGCGCGCGGCTGGATCAATGGAAGAGCTCCTTCAACCGCGGCACTCCGAACCAAATACCAAGATGCAGTTCTCTGCGTCTTCGCGTCTTTGCGAGAAAGCGCTTTCAGCGCCTTTTCAGCCCTTCTGCCAATCGAATTCCCTGCGTCCTTTGCCCCTTCTCCTCTTGGCGCCCATCATCCAAAGGCTGCGGCCCCATAGTCGGGCCGAAACGACCGACCCCTACTCCCGGAACACCTGCAGCCCGCGCTCGGTCAGGACGGCGGCCAGCGGGACGTCCCAGGGGTCGGCTGGGAGGCTGTCGAGTTGCTGGCAGGTATAGGCGGTGCCGACCAGCCACGGGCCGGCTTCGGGGTCGGTGCGGAGGAACTCGAAGGCGCGGTCGTAGAAGCCGGCGCCCATGCCGAGGCGCATGCCGCTCGACGAGTACGCGACCAGCGGAGTCAGCACGATTTCGAGCCGCTCCGGCTCGCGGAAGGGGCCTTCGGTGGGCTCGGGGATGCCGTATCGGTTCGGTTGCATCGGCGTGTTCGGCGTCCAGCGCCGGAAACGCATGCTCGACCCCTCGACGATCGGCATCCAGATGCGGCGACCGGCCTCGCTCAGCACCTCGAGGGCAGGCCGCAGGTCCGGCTCACCGCGAAACGGATGGAAACCGGCCAGGTCGACGCAGTCGCGTTCCTGCAGAAGGCGCAGCAGGTGAGTCGCCATCTGACGATCGGCGCGCCGTTTTTCCGAGGGATGGAGAGCGGCTCGGGTCTCCAGCACCTGCTGTCGCAGGGCCTTCTTGCGATCATCAGGCGCGTCGGCCATGCCGGACCCGGGCGGTCATTGAATGAAAGAGGTGCTCTCCGCAGATGCCGCTGCGAGATCGGTGACCTTGAACCAGAGGTTCAGGTGGGACAGCTCTTCGAACCTTCAGGCGATTCGCATTCCACGAATTGCACACCAGCATCGAAAGTCGCCGTCCCGAGGTCGATAAGTAGGGACAAGGCATATTGCGATCTCACTGGCGAACACCGCAGAGAGCACCACGAGCGAATAATAACACCGCACCCGTTCATCCACGGTCCGGTGTCTTCACTCCCGCGACGTACCGCTCGCGTCCAGACGGTGGGCCAGGTCGAGCAGCCGCTGATCGACCTGCTCGCGCCGATCGCTGGATTCCTGGCGCAGCTTCAACAGTTCGTCGGCCAGGTTCAGGGCGCACATCACGGCGATCTTCTCCATCGAGGTGAGCTTGCCGGACTCGCGGATCTCGCGCATCTGACCGTCGAGAAACAGCGCGGCCTCCATCAACCCACGGCGTTCGCCGGGTTGGCACATGACCTTGAATTCACGGTCCAGGATCCGGACCGAGACCAGCTCCGCTTCGGCCATCAGCTCGCGCTCTCCAGCGATTTCAGCCGCTCGATCATGGCCTCGACCCGCGATCGCGCCTCCTCGTTGCGCTGGACCAGCCCGGCGCGCTCGGCGACCAGCGATTCCTGGCGCGCCAGCAGCGAGCGGTTCTCGCGTTCGAGCTCCTCGATGCGCTGGACGAGTTCGCCGACGCGGTGTTCGATGACGTCGATCGCAGCGCGGGTGCGTTGTAGGCTCATGCGCTCAGGACCCCTCTGGTTCGGATTGCAGGCGTTCTGCGTTCTGCCGGTCGCGAGACACCCGTCCGGCTGCTCGATTTTCGTTGAGAATACAACGCAATGATAGAACTTTGTCAAGCAGCTTGCCAAGTGCAGCTCACGAGCGGCCGCGCAGGCGCACGGGCACGGGCGCCACGGGGCCGGTGCTACCATAGGTCCGATGTCTCCAGAACCTTCGCGATGAACGACAACGAATCGAAACTTGCCTGGTTGCTTGCGCTGGCCGCCGACAGCGATCCGGCCCGCGTGGCCGAGACCCACGGCGTGGTCATCGGCCTGCTCGTCGCCGCCCCCGGCCAGGACGATCAGCAGCTGGCCGAGCAGCTCGCCGGCCTCCAGGTCGGCGACTGGAATTCCGACCGCATCCAGCAGCAGCTGGGCCCGGCCATCGCCACGCTACGCAGCGAGCTCGGCTCGCCGGACATGGATTTCCGCCCGCTGCTGCCGACCGACGACCGACCGCTGGAAGAGCGCACGCACTGCCTGGCCGCCTGGGTCACCGGCTTTCTCGCCGGCTATGGCACCGCCGGGCAGCGCGCGGACAGTGGCGACAATCGGGGCGATGCCGCCGAGGCCCTGCGGATGCTCGAACAGATCGCCCGTGCCGGCCTCGACCCGGACGCCGACGACGAAATCCAGGAAGAAGCCCTGACCGAACTCAACGAGTTCGTTCGCGTGGCCACCCTGCTGCTGCGCGAGGAACGGCTCGGTCAATCCGCCTGACCCCGTACGCACCATGCCCGCCCGTTCCGCTTCCCGTTTCCTGATACCGGAATTCGCGCCGCGAGCCTGCCGATGACATTTTCCGACGCCTTTGTTCGCCGCCGACGCGACCTGATGTCGCTGGCCGAGCCCGGCAGCGTGCTGGTGGTCCCGGGGGCCCGCGAGCGGTTGCGCAACGGCGACAGCCACTTCGCGTTCCGCCAGGACAGCGACTTCCTGTATCTGACCGGCTTCGACGAGCCCGATGCGGTGCTGGTACTGGTGCCTGGTCGCGATGCCGGAGAACAGCTGCTGTTCTGCCGGGAGAAGGATCCGGCGCGCGAGCGCTGGGACGGTCCCCGGCTGGGCCTGGACGCTGCGCGCGACCGGCTGGCCGTCGACGATGCGTTCCCGATCGAGGACCTCGACGAAATCCTGCCCGGCCTGATGGAAGGCCGTGAACGCATCTACCATGCCGTGGGTCGCGATCCCGGCTTCGACCGCCAGGTCATCGAATGGCGCAACCAGCTGCGCAAGCAGAAGCGCAACGTCCGCGCCCCGGAAGACTTCATCGGCCTGGAGCACCTGCTGCACGAGCTGCGCCTGATCAAGTCGGCCGACGAATTGAAGTGCATGCGACGGGCGGCGAAGATCTCGTCCGATGCGCACGCCCGCGCCATGCGCGCCTGCCGGCCGGGGATGACCGAGGCGGAGCTCACCGCCGAGCTGATCCACGAGTTCACCCGCCACGGCTGTCCGGCCTCGTACCTGCCGATCGTCGCCGGCGGAGCCAATGCGCTGATCCTGCACTACGTGAAGAACGACCAGCCGCTGCCCGCCGATGGCCTGGTCCTGATCGACGCCGGCTGCGAAGTCGACGGCTACGCGGCCGACATCTCGCGAACCTTCCCGATCGGGGGCCGGTTCACGCCGGCCCAGCGCGCCGTCCACGACGTGGTGTTCGCCGCGCAACGGGCCGCGATCGACCGGGCCCGCCCCGGCAACGTGTTCGACGACATCCACGACACCGCCTGCCGCGTACTCACCGAGGGGCTGATCGACCTGGGCCTGCTGACCGGCTCGCTGGACGACAACCTCGAGCAGCAGCACTACCGGCGCTTCTACATGCACAAGACCGGCCACTGGCTGGGCCTCGACGTGCACGATGTCGGCGACTACCGGATCGACGGCCAGTCGCGCCAGCTGGAGAAGAACATGGTCACGACCGTCGAACCGGCGCTGTACATCGGCTTCGAGGACGACATTCCCGAGGAACTCCGCGGGATCGGCGTTCGGATCGAGGACGATATCCGGGTCACCGACGGCGATCCGGAGAACCTGACCGCGTCGGTTCCCGCCGAGGCCGGGGCGATCGAGGACTGGATGAATTCCCGATGAGCGAGCCGCAGCAACACGACATCCTGGTCGCCGGCGGCGGTCTGGCCGGGGCCTCGCTGGCCGTCGGCCTGGCCGGCCGAGGATTCGACGTCGCGGTAATCGAGGCCGTCGACCGCGCGGCCGACCACCAGCCCAGTTACGACGACCGGACGCTGGTCATCAACCGGGCCTCGCTGAACATCCTCGACGCGCTGGGCGTGCTGGACGATGGAAATGATCATCGGCTGACCCGCTGCCCGATCCGCGCCATCGAGATCACCCGCGCCGGCGGTTTCGGTCATGTCCGGCTGGACGCCGAACGCCATGGCGTCGACCGCTTCGGCGATGTGATCGTCGCGCGCGAGCTGGGCAACCGGCTGCTGGGGGCCCTGCGCGCGGCCGACGGCATTACCGAATACTGCCCGGAAACGCTCGAGACCTTCTCGGTCGATGACGACGGCGTCGACGTACGCCTGGCCTCCGGGGCGAAGCTGCGCGGTCGCCTGCTGGTGGCCGCCGACGGCACCGGCTCGAAGATCCGCCAGTCCGCCGGCATGGCGTCGAGCCTGCACGACTACCGGCAGTCGGCGATGATCTTCAACGTGCAGCCCGATCCGGCCGCACACGACACCGCCTACGAACGCTTCACGCCGGTCGGCCCGCTGGCGTTCCTGCCGCAGCCCGAGGGGCGGCTCGGCGTGGTCTGGATCGACGCCACCGAAGCCATCGACGCGGCCATGGACTGGTCGGACGACGAAGTGCTGGAGCGGCTGCGCGGCCGAGCCGGGGCCGGCTTCGGCGACTTCCACCGGCCCGGGAAGCGGGCCCGGTACCCGCTGCGGCTGCTGCGCACTCCGACCCCGATCGGCCCACGCACCGTGGCCATCGGCAACGCCGCGAACACCGTACACCCGGTCTCCGCCCAGGGCTTCAATCTCGGCCTGCGCGACGTCGCCGGCCTGCTCGACGCGCTGGCCGAGGCGACCGATCCCGGCGCGCCGGCCTGGCTGGCGCGCTACGCGCAGTCGCGCGCCGGCGACCAGGCCGAAACGGTGCGCTACACCGACACGCTGGCCCGGACCTTCACCAACCCCAGCCTGCCGTTCCGGCTCGGCGCCGGCCTGGGCCTGGCCGCGCACGCGCTGCTGCCCGGCCTGCAGCGCCGGCTGGTCCGGTCGGCAATGGGCTTCCGCGATCCCGTGTCCCCGCTCGCGCGCGAGACGCCATGAGCCCGCCTGGCCCGCGCAGCGAAACCCCGGTGGTGGTCATCGGCGGCGGCGTCGCCGGGGCCGCGGCGGCACTGGCGCTGGCCGAACTCGGCCGCGACGTGGCGCTGATCGACCGCCGCGAGCCGACGCCGCTGGACGACGGCGCGCCGCTGGATCCGCGGGTGGTCGCGATCAGCCCCGGATCGCAGCGACTGCTCGCCGCGCTCGGCGCGTGGCGCCGCCTCGACCGCGCCCGCTCCGCGCCCTATTCCCGGATGCAGGTTGCCGCCGGCCGTGGCGAAGTGACCTTCGAGGCCGGCGAACACGGCCTGGACGCGCTGGGCACACTGGTGGAAATCCCGGCGCTTGTCGATGCCCTGTGGGCCGGACTGCGCGGACACCGGCGCGTGCATATCCAAGCCCCGGCGGCGGTCCGTTCGCTGGACCTTGAGCCGGACCGGGTCGGCGTGACGCTGGCCGATGGGACGCATCTCGAGGCCGACCTGCTGATCGGCGCCGACGGCGCGCGCAGCGCGGTGCGCACCGCCGCCGGCATCGACATCGATACCGTCGACTACAACCAGAAGGCCCTGGTCACTCACATGACCACCGAATCGGCCAATCCCGGCACCGCCTGGCAGCGATTCACCTCGCTCGGCCCGCTGGCCCAGCTGCCGATGCCCGAGGGTCGTTCCTCGCTGGTCTGGTCGGTGCCGAACGACGACGCCGAGCGCTTGATGGCGATGGACGACGAGGCCTTCATGGACGCGCTGAACGAACACGCCGTCGACGCCCCGTTCGGCGACGTCACCGCGATCGAGGCCCGGCACGCCCTGCCGCTGATCCGGCGCACGGCCCGGCAGCTGGCCGTCGGCCGCGTCGCTCTGCTCGGCGACGCCGCCCGAAACGTCCACCCGCTGGCCGGGCAGGGCCTGAACCTCGGCCTGGCCGACGTTGCCGTACTCGCCGAAATGCTCGGCCCCCAGCGCTCGAATCCGGCCCATGCCCTGGCCCGCTACGCCCGCCGCCGCGGCTCCGACGCCGCGCTGGTGGCCGGCGGCATCCACGTCCTCAGCGAACTGCGCGGCTTCGGCCTGCCGGCGCTGGAGGGCCTGGGCATCGGGTTCGGCTTGATGAAGCGCTCGCGGCTGGCGCGGGGCGCGTTCGTCGATCGGGCGTGCGGGTTGAAGGAGGTCGAAGGGGGCATCCGGGCGCTGGAGGCCCGGTAGGCCTCGGCCCCGGCGGCCGGCGCTGGGCGGCCTGTTGGAGGCCGCTTGCGGGCGAAGGTTCTTTCTGGCGTGCTGCCGGCTTCGATTTCGATTTCAACTTCAAAAGCATTTCGCCGTCTGCTTCGCAAGCTGACGAGAGGCACCTCTGGCCCCGGAAAACCCGTAGCCCGGGTAAGCGAAGCGCACCCGGGGGGTTTCGCTTGGTTTTCAACGTCAAAGGCGTTTCGCCGCCCGCTTCGCAGGCTGATGCGAGTTACTTTTGTTGCGACAAAAGTAACCAAAAGCGCTGCGCGAACATCGCCGCCCGGCCTGCGGCCGGATGCCCTCCGGTGCTCCCGGCTGGCGGGGTCCGTCGAACTCGCTCCGGTCGCTTCGCTCCCTGCGCTCAGACATTGCGACGGCCCTCTTGCCGCCAGCCGGTCCGCGCCTCCAGCGGCGCTGACGGCGGCGAACGTCAAAAGCCACCCCGCGCCCAGCAGACCGGGTCGCTTCAACCTGTCTTCGAGAACAAGTTCCGGACTCTCGCTTTCGATCGAAACCTCACCCCTTACCCGTGACGGAGAACAACCCAAGTCGATACACGCCCGTACAGCGACGGTTTCAAGCCCCCTCAAGGGCGCCGAGAAGCGCAGGGGCGAGTGGATCAGGGCCGCTGCATG
>CAZJSH010000092.1:0-11168 GCA_964548715.1 uncultured Halomonas sp.
AGGAGGTCGAGCCACGAGGAAGCGCCGGCAGGGGCGGCGAGGCGCGGCCAGGGCAACCGTCTCACGGAGTCCTAAAACCCCGACCGAACTCCAACCTGAGAAGGCCGATGGATCGCCGCCTCTGCCGGTGATGACGAGTGGGGAGAACCCCGGAGCGCACTTCAAGTGCGTGAGGAGGTCGAGCCACGAGGAAGCGCCGGCAGGGGCGGCGAGGCGCGGCCAGGGCACTACAAAGCCTGGTCGTTTTCTTCGCCGGTTCTTATCCTCACCACCCGCTCGATGCTCGTCACGAAGATCTTCCCATCCCCGATCCGCCCGGACGAGGCGGTTTCCTGAATGAGTTCGACGACGCGCTCGACCTGGTCGTCGGACACGGCGATCTCGAGTTTCAGCTTGGGCAGGAAGTCGACGACGTACTCGGCGCCCCGGTAGAGCTCGGTATGGCCCTTCTGGCGGCCAAAACCCTTGACCTCGCTGACGGTCATGCCGGTGACGCCGGCCTCGCCGAGCGCGTCGCGCACGTCGTCGAGCTTGAACGGCTTGATGATCGCGGTGATCAGTTTCACGGTCGCATCTCCGGTGGTTCGATCCGGCTAGCCTACCCGAAGCACCGGGCCCGCCGTCAGCTGCTTTCGAAGCCGTCGACGAAGACGACGCCGAGGCTTTCATCGGCGCCGACATCGAAAGTGAATCCGCCCGGAACGACGTCCACGCCGCGCGCCTGGTCGTCCAGGTCGGCGAAGGCCGGCGCGCTGACGCTGTCGTCGCAGAAATCGATCGCCGGTGAGTCGATCTGCAGGTGGTAATCGTCGGCTACGGCGTCGACGAACAGCGGATCGGCGACGCTGCTGCGGCTGGCCGCCGGAAGGCTGGTCAGTTCATGGGCGACGAGGCAGTCGGCCTGGATGTCGTCGAGCGAACCGCCCCCGGTATCGACGCCGTAGACCGGGCGTCCGGGATTCCAGGCAATGTTCGACCACAGCCGCGTCGTGGCCGGGGTGGAGGTCGCACCCCGGACTTCGATCAGCGGCGGCGTGCCGGTGTCGGGGACGTTGTCGGCGAAGGTCGACCAGCGCACGGTCAACGCGCTGTCTCCGAACTGGCGCAGCAACTGGTTGCCCGGATTGTCGAACAGCACCGACGAACTGATCGTCGCTGCGCCCGACGTGATTTCACCCACCGAGCCGTTGAGGTCGGCGGTGTTGCCGGACAGGAAAGTCTGGGCGATGTCGACGATGCCGTCGCTGACCGCAAAGCCGCCGCCGACCAGTCGTGCGCGGTTGTCGCGCAATCGGGGACACGGCGCGTTGCCGCTGCCGGCCTGCCCGCCGCCGCAGTCGTTGCCGTCGCCGCGGCGCATGAAGAAACTCGCGCCGGTCGACACGTCGACGCCGCCGCCGCGATCAGCGGTGTTGCCGGCGATGATCCCGTCGATGACCTCGACATCCGAGCCTTCCAGCGCCCAGACGCCGCCGCCCCGACTGTCGGCGATGTTGTCGACGACCAGCGCGGCCGACTCGCCGCCGCCGAGTACCTGGACGAAGCTGTTGCCCAACGCGGCGATGCCGCCGCCCGAGGTGGTCGCCTGGTTGGCGAAGATGCCCTGCAGGAAGCCGCCGGCACGGGTTTCGACGGTGCAACTGTCGGCGAAGACACCACCGCCGCGAGCGGCCGTGTTCTGGAAGATCGACCCGCGGTCGATGATCAGCAAGGCCGGACCACTGCCGCCGATGCAGGCGATGCCGCCGCCATCGGGGGCGTCGTTGTCGGTAATCAGCGAGTCGCCGGAAATCGTGACCGACGAGCCGGCGCCGCGCACCTGGATGGCGCCGCCGTCGGTGGCCGACGCATTGTCGCGCAAGGACACGTCGACCAGTTCGACGTCGTTGCCGTCTTCGACCTGCAGTCCGCCGCCGCGCTCGAACGGGCTGGTCTCGACGCCGTTGACGATGTTGAGGTTTTCCAGCCGCACGCTCCAGGTCGAGGACGTGGCCGAAAAGACGTCGACGACCGTGTTGCCGCCGTTGCCGGTTCCGTCGAGCGTCGACGAGAAGTCGGGCGAGCTGGCACTGCAGGCCTCGAAGCCGCCGATCACGCTGAGGTTCTTGTCGACGATGCCGATGTTGACCCCGGAGAAGGTGACGTTCACGAGCCTGATCTCGGCGCCCGACGGCGCGTTGTTGATCGCGGTGGTGAGGCTGGACTCGGTGCAGTCGACGCCGGGTCCGACGGTGATGATCGGCGTGCCGCGGTCGGCATCACCGGCCGGGAAGGCCGGGTTCGGACACAGCGCGATGGAGGCGAGGGCGAGCGGGAAGAGAAATCGGGAATGCGGGGAAGGTCGATATGTCATTGCGCTCCTGGGGGGATGGATTTCGAGCGTTCATCCCTGGCTACGGCAAGTCGCCGACGCGCACGCCAGATCGACGCGCTTCGATACACTAGCGGACCGTCCGAACCGGAATCCGCCGCCGTGGCCCGTCCCGATCTGAAGACCCTCGACGAACTGACCCGCCGCCTGGTCGAGGCCCTGCCCGACGACTTGAGCGCGGCCCGCGACGACCTGCGCGAGCGGCTACGGCCGGTGCTCGAAGCGCAGCTGGCGCGGATGGAATTGGTCACCCGCGAGGAGTTCGAGATCCAGAAGCGGGTGCTGGAGCGATCGCGCGAGAAACTGGAGCAGCTTCAAAACAAGCTCGATTCGCTCGACGACTGACGCACCGGCTGGCGCCTGCCGGGTCGATTTCCTACAACGATTTCCGCATTCTTCCGACGCGCCGACCGTCGGCCGGTCGCCAGAATCGAGCGCTTGTCCGAATCGGGTGACCGCCGATGTCGCTTGCCGTTGTCCACACCCGCGCCCAGCTGGGCGTGACCGCGCCCGCCGTCCGGGTGGAGGTCCACCTGGCCGGCGGCCTGCCGAGCTTCAACATCGTCGGACTTCCGGAGACCGCGGTGCGCGAATCGCGCGACCGGGTCCGGGCGGCGATGGCCAATTCCGGGTTCCAGCCGCCGGCGCGCAGGGTCACGGTCTCGCTGGCCCCGGCCGACCTGCCCAAGGACGGCGGCCGCTTCGACCTGCCGATCGCGCTCGGCGTGCTGGTCGCCTCCGGCCAGGTCCGCACCGACGCGCTGGATGACTTCGAATTCCTCGGCGAGCTGGCGCTGGGCGGCGAGCTGCGCCCGGTGGTCGGCACGCTGCCGGCGCTGATCCGCGCACGCGAAGCCGGGCGCACGCTGGTGTTGCCGGCCGACAATGGCACGGAGGCCGGCCTGGTGCGCAACGCCGACTGCCGCCTGGCCGATCGACTGGCCGACGTGGCCGCCGCGCTGCAGGGGCGCGCCGAACTAAGACGCCCGGCCCCAGTGGAAACGGCGTGCAGTGACGACGGGCCGGACCTGGCCGACGTCCGAGGTCAGGCGCGGGCGCGCCGGGCGCTGGAAGTGGCCGCCGCCGGGGGCCACAACCTGCTGCTGATCGGCCCGCCCGGCACAGGCAAGACGCTGCTGGCTTCGCGCCTGCCCGGCATCCTGCCGCCGCTGGAGGAGGACGCGGCCCTCGAGGCGGCGGCGATCGCCTCGGTCTGCGGCGCGCCGCTGGACCCGCAGCGCTGGCGAATCCGCCCGTTCCGTGCCCCCCACCACACCGCCAGCGGCGTCGCGCTGGTCGGCGGCGGCACCCGGCCCCGGCCCGGCGAGGTCTCGCGCGCCCACCACGGTGTGCTGTTTCTCGACGAGCTGCCGGAGTTCGACCGGCGAGTGCTCGACGTGCTGCGCGAACCGCTCGAATCGGGCCATATCGTGATCTCGCGGGCCGCCCACCAGGCCGAGTTTCCTGCCGACGTGATGCTGGTCGCCGCGATGAACCCCTGCCCGTGCGGCTACGCCGGTGACCCGTCCGGCCGCTGTCGCTGCACGCCCGACCAGGTCGCCCGCTACCAGTCGAAGGTATCGGGGCCGCTGCTCGACCGGATCGATCTGCACGTGGAGGTGCCCCGGCAGCGGCTGTCGCAGCATCCGACCGGCGAGGCCAGCGCGGTGGTCGCCGAGCGGGTCGCCGCGGCCCGGGAGCAACAGGCCCGGCGCGGCGCGATCAATGCCCGGTTGAGCGCGTCCGCGCTGCGTGAACACGCACCGTTGTGCGACGACTGCGAGGCGATGCTGGAGCAGGCCGCCGAACGGCTCGGGCTGTCGGCGCGCGCCCACCAGCGGATCATCCGCGTGGCGCGGACGCTGGCCGATCTCGAAGGCCTGGAGGCGATCGGCCGCGCGCAGCTGGCCGAAGCGATCGGGTACCGCCAGCTCGACCGGGTGCCGCCGTGAGGATCGCCTCCGACGACTGCGGTCTTGATCTTGTTTAACCAATCCATCTTGCCGAACGCGGTACAGTCGTAAGATGCATTCGATTCGGCCATCCCTGTGCCTCGCGATCGCGGCCTTCGGGCTGGCCGGCACACTGCATGCCGCCACGGTCACGACCGACATCCGCGGACTCGACGGCGACCTGCTGACCAACGTCCGCGCCTCGCTGAGCCTGGTCCAGGCAGAGTCGATGGACGAAGTGTCCGTCTGGCGCCTGCGCCAGTGGTCGCAGGAGGCCGAGCAGGAAATCCGCCTGGCCCTGCAGCCCTTCGGCTACTACACGCCGAGCATCGCGGTCCGGCTGGAGCAGCCCGACGACCGCGACGCCGCGCCCTGGCGGGCCATCGTCGAGGTCGAGCCGGGTGAACCGATCCGGATCGAACGGGCCCGGCTGACCATCGAGGGCCCGGCCGGCGAGCTGCCGGCGTTCACCACCTGGCTCGAGAACTGGCCGCTGGTCGAAGGCGCGGTCCTGCATCACCCCACCTGGCGGCAGCAATTGCGCCAGCTCGACGCGCTGGCCCGCTCGCATGGCTTCTTCGAGGCGCGTTACGTCGACCGCCGGATCGAGGTGCAGCCGCTGCGCAACGAGGCGGCGATCGACCTCGACTACGACGGCGGGCCGCGCTACGCGATCGGCACGATCGACAACGGCAGCGACACCTTCAGCGACAAGCTGATGCGCCGGCTGACCGTGCTCGAACCGGGCCAGCCGTACGCGACCGCCGATCTCGATCTACAGCGCGAGGTGCTGGTCCGCAGCGGCTACTTCGAAAGCGTGATCGTCGAATCCCGGCGCGATGCCGAGCGCGACGCCGTCGACCTGACCTTCAGCACCGAACCGCGTCCGCCGAACACCTACCGCGCCCAGGCCGGCTTCGGCACCGACACCGGCGTGCGGGCCCAGGTCGGCTGGCAGCGCCACTACCTCGGCCCCGGCGGCGACCGGCTGGACATGCGCCTGGGCGCCCAGCAGACCGACCAGGAGTTCGTCTTCCAGACCGATTACCAGCGCCCATTCGGCCGACGGCCCGGCAATTTCCTGACCGCCGGCGTCCGGCTCCAGCAGGAGAAGGATCGCTTCCGGTTTCTCGACGAGGATCGGATCGAGCCGGTGTTCGACTCGTTCAGCGGCACCCGGCGCCAGGGCAGCCTGACGGCCGGACGACTGCGCGAGCGGCTGCTGTTCGACGATTTCAGCCCGCTGCAGGAGCAGGTGTTCGTGACCGTCTTGCAGGAACAGTTCGATGCCTTCTCGGCCGGGTCGCTGACCGATGAGCAGGCCGCCCTGCTGGACGTCGCGCCGGGCCTGCGCGGCTTCCTCGACACCGACACCTTGACCGTGGCCGCCGGCGCGGAATGGACGCTGTTCCGGCTGGTCGGCGACGGCTTTGCGCAGCAGGGCCAGTACGCCCAGCTGCGGTTCATCGGCGCCTCGGAATCGGCCGGCTCGGACGTCAGCTTCGCGCAGGGCTACGCGACCGCACGCTGGCACTGGCGCTTCCTGCCGCGGCACAAGCTGCTGCTGCGCGGCGAGCTGGGCTACACCGCCGCCGAGACGACGACGTTCGACCTGTCGCTGCCCGGCGACGACCGCCAGCTGGAACTCGACATCACCTCGCTGCCCGACCCGTTCCGCTTCCGCACCGGGGGCGACCGGACCGTCCGTGGCTACGCGTTCGAAGACCTGAGCACCAACCGCAACGGCGCCAACAACCTGGTGGTCGGCTCGGTCGAATACGAATTCAATGCGTTCGGCGACTTTTCAGTGGCCGCGTTCTACGATGTGGGCAACGCATTCAACGACTGGAACACCATGGAACTGAAGGCCGGCACGGGCGTCGGGGTCCGCTGGTACACCGTGATCGGGCCGGTGCAGCTGGATTTCGCGCGCGCGCTGGCCGATGACGACCTGCGCATCCACTTCACCATCGGGACCAAGCTGCTGTGAAGCGTTTCCTGTTCATTCTCGCCGCGCTCATCCTGGTGCTGCTGTTGATCGCCACGCTAGCCTGGTGGTGGCTGACCGGGAGCCGGTCGGGCGCGAGTTTCGCACTCGGCCAGGTCGACGCCCGCGTCGAGCGTCTCGATTGGAGAACACTGAACGGCAACCTCCGCGAGGGCCTGGTCCTAGACGGCGTGGTCTTCGAACAGAGCGGACTGTCGGTCGGGCTCGACCGGCTGGAACTGGCCGTCTCGATCGGCCTGCTGCCGCCCTTCCCGGTCACCGTCGAGCGACTGGCCGTCGTGGAACTGGACGTCCGAACGCCGCCGCCCGACCCGGACGCGCCGCCGTCCGAGCCGTTCCGTCCCGGCGACTACAGCCTGCCGCTGCCGGTCGCCATCGAACAGGCTCGCGTCGACGGTCTGACCGTGCGCTCGGCCGGTGATGGCGAGCCGCTTCGCATCGACCGGATCGAACTGGCAGGCTCGGCGTTCGAGACACTGGACCTCGAGCGCCTGGAGATCGACGCGCCGGCCGGCAGCGCCCGCCTGTCCGGTTCGGCCGGGCTCGCCGCGCCCTGGCGGCTGGACCTGGCGTCGCAGCTGACCACGACCGTCGACGACGTCGACCAGGCGGCAGCGATCTCGCTGGCCGGACCGCTGGCCGACCTCGACCTGGGCCTCGAACTCAGCGGCGGCCTGCGCGGCACGTTCGACGCCGCCCTGCAGGGCCTTCCGGACATCGACGCGCTCGCCGGCCGGATCGAGGGCGAAGCCGCGCTGCAGCGCTGGCCCGGCGTCGACGGGCGGATCGAGGCGGTCCGCATCGCTCTCGAGGGCCGCATCGCCGACTGGCAGGGCACGGTTCAGGCCGAACCGGCGCTGAACGGTGTTCCGCTCCAGCGGCTGGCGATCGACGCCGAAGGCAGCCGACGCACCGTGCGTCAGGCCACGGTCCGCGCGAACCTGCTCGACGGCGAGGTGGTCGCGAACGGTCGGTTCGACGCCTCGCAACCGCCGACGGGCCGTGCATCGGTCACGTTCCGCCAGCTCGACTTCACCACGCTGTATCCCGACTGGCCGGACCAGGCGCGCGTCCAGGGGCGTTTCGACGCCGAGGCCAGCGACGGGGAGGTCCGGGTGTCGGGCCTCGAGATCGAAGCCGAACCGACCCCGCTCCGGGTCACCGGCGAAGGCCGCTACCGCCTCGACGACCAGCACGTCAGCGTCGCCCTGGACTGGACCGACCTGGCCTGGCCGCCGATCACCGACGACACCGAGCCGCTGGTCCGCAGCGACTCCGGCCGCTTCGAGGGCCGCGGCACGCTGGATGAATGGCAGGCCGAACTCGGGGCTTGGCTGCAGCTGCCCGATCAGCCGCGCACCCGGATCGAGGTCGACGGCAGCGGCGACCGCGCCGAGGCCCGGATCGAGCGTGGCCTGGTTCGCCCGGACGATGCCGGCCAGCTGCTGATTGCCGGCCGCGCCGGACTGCAGGCGCCCTTCAGCGCGGCGCTGGACCTGCAGCTGGAACGCTTCGACCCCGGCGCGCTGGTTCGCCAACTGCCGGGCCGGATCGACGGCCGCGCCCGGCTGGCGCTGGCGCCGGAAACCGCCGACCTCGACATCGAGTCGCTGTCCGGCGAACTGCGCGGCCAACCGGTTCGCGGCGGCGGCCGGATCACGGTGCGGGAGTACCAGGTCACCCGTGCCGACGTCGAACTGGCCGTGGGCGACAATCGCGCCGTGGTCGCGCGCCCCGACCCGTCGTCCTGGAACGTGTCGGTGGACGCGCCGGGCCTGAGTCAGCTCTGGCCGGGCCTGACCGGCACGCTGGCGGCGGAGGCAACGATCCGGCCACCCGAGCGGGCCCTGGACTGGACCCTCGATGGCAGCGGCCTGATGTACGGCGGCCGTCGCGCGGCGCAGCTGGATTCGCGCGGCACGGTGAACTGGGGCGAGCGACCTGCAGCCACCGCCCGGTTGACCGCCGAGGACATCGACCTCAACCCCTGGGAGCGCCTGAGCCGGATCGAACTCACGCTGACCGGCGACTGCAGTCAGCACCGGCTCAGCGCGTTCGCCGCCGGCACCCGGGCCACGCTGGACCTGGCCGGCGGCGGCGCGTTCGCCGACTGTGGCGCATTGACCGACCGCTGGACCGGTCAGCTGGACCGCCTGCAGATTTCCGAGACCGCGATCGGGCCGTGGCAACTGAGCCGGCCGCTGGGCATCATCCGGACCGACCAGGGCATCCGCGTCGACGCCGCCTGCCTGTGGACGCCCGGTCATCCGGGACGGCTGTGCCTGAACGGACTCGACGCCGCCGCCGAAGGCCAGGCCCGGATCGCGTTCAACGGAGTGCCGATGGACCTGGTTCTGCTGCCGCTGGACCCGGCCTTCTCGATCGGCTCGGAACTGCGCGGCCTGGCCGCGCTGGAGTGGGACGGGGACGGCCCGAGGCGCATCGATGCCCGGTTGTTGATGAACCGGGGCGAGGTCCAGCTGCTCGGCGTCGAGGACACGCTGCTGACGCTCGATTCGATCGACCTTGCGGTTCAATCACCGGAACCGCGCGTTGCCCGGGCCACCCTCGATTTCCGCCTCGGCGGCGCCAACGAAATCACCGGCGAGGTCCGGATTCCCGACATGCATCGCCCGGCCGAAGCCACCGTGGACGGAAGATTGGCACTGAGCCTGCCGCGGCTCAACGGATTCAATCGCCTGGTGCCGCAGCTCGATGCGCTGCAGGGCCGGCTGGATGCCGAACTGCGCGTGCAGGGCCCGCTGCTCGGCCCCGAACTGGACGGCGAGGCCCGGCTGTCCGACGGGCGCATCCACCATGCACCGCTCGGCTTCGACCTCGAGGCCATCGAGCTGACGCTCGCCGCCGACGAGCAGGGCGGGCGGCTCGACGGCGCGTTTCGCGCCGGCGAAGGCACCGGCCGGGTCGAGGGACGGCTGGCCTCCGGCGAACGCGGCTGGAGCGGCCGGATCGGCGTGGACGGCGAGGACCTGGCGCTGTTCGACGCCGGCTGGCTGAGCCTGACGATCACGCCCGATCTCAGCGCGGAGTTCGATCCGGACCACCTCGCGCTCGACGGCATCCTGACCGTGAACCGTGGCCGACTGGGCTTTCCGCCAGGCACGGCCGACCGGGTCGAGCCCTCGCCCGACGTCGTCGTGGTCGGCGCCGATACCGCGGAAGTGGCCGAACCGCCGCGCGCGCCGCGACCGGTCCGGGGCCAGGTCTCGCTGGTCCTTGGCGACGACGTCCGGCTCGAGGCCGCCGGCATGCGCACCCGCCTGGCCGGCGGGCTCGACATGCGCTGGAACGGTGAGGAAGCGATTCCAACGGCCAGCGGCCGCATCGATCTGGTCCAGGGCGCCTACCGCGCCTACGGCCAGAACCTGGACGTCCAACGCGGCGAAGTCCTGTTCACCGGCAACCCGATCGACAACCCGATGCTCGACATCGCCGCGGCGCGCCAGATCTTCGGCGATCCCGTCGTCGAACGGGCCGGCGTCCAGATCCGCGGGCCGGCGCAGAACCCGGACATCGAGCTGTACACCGAACCACCGACCAGCCGCGAGAAAGCGCTGGCCTACGTGCTGACCGGCGCGGAGTTCGACCATGCCGCCGGCCAGGGGGCGTTCAACGTCGGCTTCTTCGTGCTGCCCGAGGTCTTCGTCAGCTACGGCGTCGGCCTGTTCGACACCGGCAACGTGCTGGCCGCGCGCTGGGACTTCGCCGAGCGCTGGGGCCTGAAGGCCACCTCCGGCGAAAGCGACACCGGCGCCGACCTGAGCTTTATCATAGACCGCTGAATTCATTCATTCGGCCACCCGCCGAGGAGCCCGACCATGCGTATCGCACGGCATCTCCCCACCGTCCTGTTCGCCCTTGCCGCCCTGATGCTCGCCGCGCCGCTGACCGCCCAGCAGCCGCCGGCCGATGAAGGCCCGAACATCTATCCGAATCTCGGTGCCCGGCTGGTCGAGCTCGGCGTGCCGACGCTGGACGTCCGATCGGCCGAAGAGGTCGAGGAAACCGGCCTGGTGGCCGACGCCACGCGCATCTCGCACGACGAACTCGACGCCATCGAGGCCTACCTCGGTGAGGACGAAAACCGCGCCGTCGTCATCTACTGTGGATCGGGCCGTCGAGCCAGCCGGGTGATCGAGGCCATGCGCGAGCGCGGCTACGGCGGGCTGGTCAACGCCGGCGGCTACAGCGACCTGACCGAAGCCCTGGACGACACGGACTGACCCGCCCGGCCGGCCCGGGAGGGGCCCCGGCCGCGTGCTATCCTGCCCGGCTTGCAACGACTCGAACCGGAATCATGACCGAACTGAACGAAGACCAGAAGCAGCAGCTCGAAGCCCACAACCAGGCCACCGCGGCCTTCATCGACCTGGCCAACAAGCTGTCGAAGGACACCGGCCAGGACGTCAAGATCGTCTCCGCCGCGCTGATGGCCGCTTCGGGTATCTACGCCACCTTCATCGCCGCCGGCAACGAGGGCTACCTCGGCCCGGGCGGCGTCGACAAGGTCGCACAGCTGTACAAGAACAACCTCGGCTACATCCAGGAACGCAAGAAGGCCGAGCTGAAGATGCAGGGCAAGGAAGCGCGCCCGCTGGGCGAATCCGACACCATGATCACCGCGCCGAACGCCGAGGCCCTCGCAAAGGAAACCGGCAAGGGCGCCAAGTCCGACTGATGGTTCCTCCGCCGGGCCTGCAACGGGCCCGGCAGATAGCTACCGGGTACCGGGCCCTTAGCTCAGCTGGTTAGAGCAGCCGACTCATAATCGGTAGGTCGCAGGTTCAAGTCCTGCAGGGCCCACCAATTCCCTGAA
>CAZJSH010000093.1:0-8120 GCA_964548715.1 uncultured Halomonas sp.
AAGGGCGCCGAGAAGCGCAGGGGCGAGTGGATCAGGGCCGCTGCATGTCTGAGCGTAGAGAGCGCAAGCGAACGAAGCGAGTTCAGCGGACCCCACTCGCACCGAGCATCGCAGGGAACCCGAGCGAAGCTCGGGCGCCATTGCGGGAGAAGCATTTTTGCCTACTTTTGTTGCGACAAAAGTAGGTCGCATCAGCCCGCGAAGCGGGCGGCGAAACGCTTTTGAAGTTGAAGTTGAAGTTGAAGTCGAAATTTCCACCAAACCAAAACACCCCAAAAACGATCAACCACCCGCTCCCCGAATCGCCAGATTCACCCCACTCCATCTGCAACAATACCCACCCCATGCCCCTCCCCGAAATCAACCCGGACGAACTCCGGCAACGCGACGTAGGCCGCCTGATCGGCCAGCGCAAGCGCCTGCAGAAGCTGCCGCCCGACGACCCGAGACGTGCGAAGTCGCTCGCCGAGTTCGAGGCGAAGCTGGCGTCGTCCAAGGCGAAGGTCGAAGCGCGCGAGGCCGCGGCGCCCGAGCCGGACTACGACCCCGACCTGCCGATCACCGCACGCAAGGACGACATCGTCGCGGCCATCCGGGATCACCGCGTGGTGGTGGTCGCTGGAGCAACCGGGTCCGGCAAGTCGACGCAGCTTCCGAAGATGGCGCTGGAGGCCGGGCGCGGGCGGCGGGGGCTGATCGGCTGCACTCAGCCGCGGCGGATCGCGGCGCGCAGCGTGGCCCGGCGGGTGGCCGAGGAGCTGGGCACCGAGCTCGGCGGCGCGGTCGGGTTCCAGGTCCGGTTCACCGATCGCGTGTCCGATGTCACCTTTGTCAAGTTCATGACCGACGGCATCCTGCTGGCCGAAGTGCACGGCGACCGGCAGCTGAATCGCTACGACACGCTGATCATCGATGAGGCGCACGAGCGCAGCCTGAACATCGACTTCCTGCTCGGCTACCTGAAGCGCCTCCTGGACCGGCGGCCGGACCTGAAGATCATCATCACGTCGGCAACGATCGATACCGCGCGTTTCGCCGAGCACTTCGGCGACGCCCCGGTCATCGACGTCGAGGGCCGAGGCTATCCGGTCACCGTGGAATACCAGCCACCGAACGAGGGTGAAGCGCTGGAGCAGCAGGTCCGGCGCGCCGTGGCCCGGGCATCCAGGATCGACCCGCGCGGCGACATCCTCGTTTTCCTTCCCGGCGAGCGCGAGATCTTCCAGGCCTCGCGAGCGCTGTCGAAGGCCGGCCTGCCGAACACCGAGGTCCTGCCGCTCTACGCGCGCCTGCCGGCGTCCCGGCAGGACGCGATCTTCCGGCCCGGCACCGGCCGCCGGATCGTGCTGGCGACGAATGTTGCAGAGACCTCGCTGACCGTGCCGGGCATCCGCTTCGTCATCGACTCCGGACTGGCCCGGATCTCGCGCTACGCCACCCATTCGAAGGTACTGCGGCTGCCGGTGGAACCGGTCTCGCAGGCCTCCTGCAATCAACGCGCGGGCCGCTGCGGCCGGGTCGGGCCCGGCACCTGCATCCGACTGTTCGCGGAGGCCGAATTCGACGCCCGGCCCGAGTTCACCGAGCCGGAGATCCAGCGCGCCGGGCTGGTCGGCGTAGTTCTGGAAATGCTCGCGATGGGACTCGGCGAGCCGGAGGACTTCCCGTTCATCGACCCACCGCCGAGGAAGCTGATCAACGAGGCCTGGTCGACGCTGGTCGAACTGCAGGCGGTCGACGATCTCCGGGCGCTGACCCCGCTCGGCCGCCAGCTGGCCGCGCTGCCGGTCGACGCCCGGCACGGCCGGATGCTGATCGAAGCGAACGAGCGCGGCGCGCTGGCCGAGGCGCTGGTGCTGGTCGCCGCGCTGGGCCTGCCGGATCCGCGTGAGCGGCCGCCGGACCAGCAGCAGGCCGCCGACGAAGCGCACGCGCAGTTCAAGGTGGCCGGGTCGGACTTCCTCGGCCTGCTGAAGCTGTGGACCTGGTGGCAGCAGCAGCGCCGCGAACTGTCGCGCAACCAGGCCGACAAGCTGGCCAGGCGCAGCTTCCTTTCGCCGCTGCGCCTCCACGAGTGGGGCCAGCTGGTCGCGCAGCTCAAGGAGCTTGCCAGGGAGAGCGGCTGGCGGATCGGCGCCCTCCGCCCGCTCGACGAGAACGTCGCCGAGTCGGTCCACCGCGCCCTGCTCTCGGGCCTGCTGGCCCAGGTCGGCCGGCACGAGGAGGACGGCGACTACGTCGGCGCGCGCGGCCACAAGGTCCGGATCTTTCCGGGCTCGACGCTGGGCCGCTCGCGACCCGGCTGGATCATGGCCGCCGAGCTGGTCGAGACCAGCCGCCCGTTCGCGCGCACCGTGGCCTCGATCAAGCCGGAATGGCTGGAACAGCAGGCCGGCCACCTGACCCGCAGCCACGTGTTCGACCCGCACTGGGACCGCCGCTCGGGCCGCGTGATGGGCTATCAGCAGGTCACGCTGTACGGCCTGACGCTGGTCGAGAAGCGCCGCGTGCACTACGGCCCGCACGACCCCGAGACCGCCCGCGAGATGCTGATCCGCCACGCGCTGGTCCGGGGCGAGATGAACTTCGAGGCCCGGTTTCTCGAGCGCAACCGCAAGCTGATCGAGGAACTGGCCGGCCACGAACACAAGCGCCGGGCGCGCGACGTGCTGGCCGACGAGTCGGCGCGAGTCGCGTTCTTCGATGCCCGGCTGCCCAGGCAGATCTTCACGGTCAAGGCCTTCGGCCGCTGGTACCAGGGGCTGGACGAAAACGAGCGCGCAGCGCTGCTCTACGACCACGCCACGCTGCTGCGCGACGACGCCGAGACGCCCGGCGAGGAATTCCCGGACCGGCTCGAGATCGATGGCGAGACTTTTCCGCTGGTCTATCGCTTCGAACCCGGCCACCCGGCCGACGGGGTGACCGTGGTCTGCCCGCTGCACCGGCTCAACCGGATCGATCCCGGTCGTCTCGAGTGGCTGGTGCCGGGGCTGCGGCACGAGGCCATCAAGGGGCTGATCGGCACCCTGCCGAAGTCGAAACGGCGCGCCTTCGTGCCGCAGTCCGACTACGCGCAGGCCGCCATCGAGGCGCTCGGCGAGCCGGCCGGCAGCCTGCGCGAGCGTCTGGCCGCCGAACTGACCCGGATCGGCGGGCTGGAAATCACCGCCGATGATTTCCAGCTCGAGCGCTTCGACGAGCATCTGCGATTCAACGTCCGCGTGCTCGACGAGAAGAAAAAGGTGATCGCGGAGTCGCGCGATATCGAGGCGCTTCAGCAGGACCTGGGTGAACGCGCCCGGCGCGACTTCATGGCCCGCCAGGCCGACGAGTGGCAGCGCGACGGCCTGACCGGCTTCGACGGCCGCGCCCTGCCCGAGCAGGTCCGCACCCGCGCCGGCGACCCGGCCTGGCCGGCCCTGGTCGACCAGGGCCGCGCGGTCGGGCTCCGGCTGTACGACGACGAAGCGGAAGCGCATACCGCGCACCACGGCGGCGTCCATCGCCTGCTGCTGCTGCGGCTGGCCGACAAGCTGAAATACCTCGCGAAGAGCCACCGGCTGTCGCCGCCGGCGGCGCTGGCCTGGACCCGGGTCGAGGACGTCGGCACGCTGGAGCGGGCACTGGCCGAGCGGGTGGTCGCAGACCGGATCGATGATGCCTGGTCCGTGCGCGATGCGGCCGGCCTCGACGCGATCGAAGCCCGGCTGCGGCCGGTCATCGTCGACCACGTGCGCAAATCGATCGAGGTCCTCGACACGGTCGTGCTGCGCTGGCACGAAGTCCGCCGGCGACTCGACGCGATCGGCCCCGCACAGCCGTCGGCCCACATCGACATCGAGTCCCAGCTCGACGACCTGGTCTATCCCGGCTTCGTCGCCGACGTGGCCAGCGAGCGACTGACGCACTATCCGCGCTACCTCGACGCCATCGACGCCCGGCTGGACGCACTCGAGTTCGATCCGCGTCGAGACGGCCAGCGCCAATCCGAGGTCGACCCCTGGTGGCAGCACTACCTAGACCACCTGGCGGCCGGTCATGGCTACACCGAGGCGCTGGATCGATTTCGCTGGCGGGTCGAGGAGTACCGGGTGCAGGTCTTCGCCCAGCAGCTGGGCACGGCGGAAAAGGTCTCGAAGAAACGACTGGAGGAGGCCTGGGCAGATGTCGTCAGGGAACGGAAGGACCGGTGATCGGTCGCGTCCGGCGCAGCGCTCATTGACCGCTCAGGGGGCGGGCCCGGCACCGCTCACAACGGCCGATCGCTCCATGTAGTCCAGCCAGCGATCACTCCGGTCGCGCAGCGCGTCGTCCGTCCGCGCCGCACTCATCGCGGCGCGTGCGCGCTCCGCGTCGCCCTGCCGCCAGGCGACGATCCCGAGCAGGAACTCGATAGCCGGTCGGTCAGCCGGATTCGCCGCGGTCAGCGCGCGCTCCAGCGAAATCCGGGCCGCCTCGTACTCGAGCCGGTCGAGCTGCATCCGCCCCAGCATTCGAAACGCCTCGGCGCCGGCGCCGGCGCCGGCCGCGCGGGTCCAGGCAGTCGCGGCCTGGTCGGGCTGCCGGGCCATGGCGCGCAGCCGGCCGAGCAGCAGCAGGTTATCGGCGTCGGCGGGAACCCGGTCGAGATCGAGACCTTCATCGAGCAGGTCGGCCGCGACCCGCGGCGCGCCGACCAGCGCCCAGAGCCGCACCCGCCGCATCCAGTCACTGGCCGCGTCGGGGGCCAGGACCGCGGCCAGTTCGAGATCGGCCAGGCCGGCGTCCACTCGCTCCAGCCCCAGCTGCGCGCTGGCCAGCCGGCGCCACCACCGCGGCGCCGAAGGATCGCGTTCGAGCTCCGTCCACAGCCGGTCGCGAGCGCGCTCCCAATCGCCCTGGTCGAGGTAGAGGTAGACCAGCAGTTCGATCCAGCTGTCCGAGCGGTCCGGGCGATCGGCCAGGCGCTCCAGCACCGCGATGGCGGCCTCCGGCTCGCCCAGCCGATATCGGGCATAGGCGATCAGGAACAGGCCGTGCGGCTGCTCGTCCGCGTTGCCGATGGCCTGCCACAGGTCCAGCGCCGCCAGAGCCTCGTCGAAGCGTTCCTCGATGATCAGGACCTGGGCACGCACGTAATGCAGCGAGGCCGCCAGCGGCGCCGGCAGTTCATCGACCGGTTCCAACGCCCGGTCCAGCGTGGCCAGGCCGTCGTCGAATCGCTCCTCGCCGAGCTGCAGCAGCGCCAGCCGCTGGAGCACCACGGCCCGGTCCAGCGGGCGAGGGGCCAGCGAACCGGCCAGCTGTTCCAGCTCGGCCATCGCGGCCTCGACCTCGCCACCGTCGGCCCGTTCCTGGATTTCGATGATGCGTTCGTGCACGGTCCGGTCCAGCGTGTCCTGGGCCACAGCGGCCCCGGCCAGCACCGCCAGGACGATGACCACCCACCAGGCCGCCCAAGGATGTCGCGGGTCAATCATCATCGCCCCGCTGGACCGCGAACCGGATCGTGGTTCGTGCCATCACCGCGCTGGGCCGGCCGTCCTCGATGCGCGGACGGAAGCGCCAGCTGCGTACCGCCGTGACCGCAGCGCTCTCGAACACGCCCTCCGGATCGGCGTCCAGCACGTTGACGTCCTCGACCGCACCTCGCTCGTCGATCCGGATGCTCAGCTCGACCCAGCCTTCGATCTCCTGCATGTGGGCGCGCAGCGGGTACTGCGGCGGGACGCGGCTGACCGGCGTCAGCTCGCTGAACGGCACGTAGCCGGGCTGCACTTCGCTGCCCCGCCCGTCGACCAGCCGGTCGCTCAGCGCAATGCCGGTGTCGAGGTCCAGCACGCTGTCGATGTCGAGCGCAGCGACGTCAAGCGGAAGCGGCTGGAGTTCGTCCAGGTCGTCGGTCCGGACCAGGTCCGGATCCGGCGGTTCCAACGGCTCGGGTGGGGGCGGCGGCGGACGGCGGTCGCGCTCGCGGGTCTCGGTCTCCAGGGTCACCCGGTCGAATTCGATCACCCGGCGTTCCGGCAGCGGATCGCCGCGGCTGCCGTCGGGCGCGACCATCAGCGCCATGGTCACGAACAAGCCGGCCGCGATCAGCAGCGCTGCGGGAACGAGCACCAGCAGCTTCACGGCGTCTCCGAGGGGCGCGCCGCGGCCACGGCCACCCGACTGGCGCCGGCCAGGCGCGCCTGGTCGACGACCTCGATGACCACGCCGGTGCGCGATTGCTCGTCGGACAGGATCACCACCGCCGCGTCCGGCGACTCCAGCAGCGCGCGCTCCACCGCGCTGCGGACGCGGCGGACGTCGACCTGCTGCTTGTTCATCCAGACCTCGCCCGACTCGGTCACCGCGATCAGCACGTTGGTGTTGGCGTCGCTGGAGGCGGTCTGGGCGCTGGGCCGGTCGATCTCGACGCCGGGAAACTCGACGAACGTGGCGTTGACGGCAAAGAAGATCAGCAGGATGAACACCATGTCGATCAGCGGCGTCATGTTCAGCGCCGTCTCGCCGCCCTCCTCGCGCGTGTGCAGCTTAAGCATCGTCATGCTCCAGTGCGTGGGCCAGCCGGGTGCATTCGTCGTTCAGCCGATGCCGCAGGTGGCTGGCGAAATACAGGCCCGACAGCGCGGTGACCAGGCCCGCCAGGGTGGTGATCAGCGCCTCGGAAATACCGCCGGCGATGCCGCGAACGTTGCCGGTACCGAACACGGTCATGACCTCGAACAGGCGGATCATCCCGGTGACCGTGCCCAGCAGCCCGAGCAGCGGCAGCACCGAGGTCAGCACCTGGACCACGGCGATGCTGCGGGTCGCCTCGGTCGCGAAGCGTCGCAGCAGGCCGGCCTTGACCCGTTCGCGGGCGTCCCCGCTGAGCGTGCTGCGGTTCGACCACTTCGCCCGATAGCGCTGCTGCAGGGGGCGCAACTCCCGCGATATGAACCAGTAACGCTCGAGGATCAACAGCCACATCAGCACGGCCCCGGCCGCAATCAGCCACAGCACCGAGCCGCCGGCGCCGAACAGCGCTGCGACCTGGTCAAGCAAGCGGTCCATCGTCCATCGGCCGCGGCGCGCCGCCCGGCTGCGGGCGACGACCGGCGTGTTCGGCGTAGAGGTTGGCGCTTTCTTCGTCGAGCAGCGCGACGATGCCGTTGGCCTGGCTCTGCAGCATGCTGTGGATCAGCAGCAGCGGAATCGCCACGGCCAGGCCGAGCTGCGTGGTCACCAGGGCCTGCGAGATGCCGTCGGACATCAGCCGCGGGTCCCCGGCGCCGAACAGCGTGATGACCTGGAAGGTCTCGATCATGCCGGTGACCGTGCCCAGCAGGCCGAGCAGCGGGGCCACCGCGGCGAAGATGGCCAGCGTGGCCAGCCCCCAGCGCAGCTTCCGCCCCGCGTTGGTCACGAACTCGTCCAGCCGGGTCGCCAGCGCGTCGCGATCGCCGCCGTGCGTCTCGGCGAGCCGCCGCAGGTCGCGCCGGAGCCCGCTCCCGTCCCGTCGTTGATCGTTCAGGCGGCGCCTGGCCAGCTGCAGCCGGACAAAGCGCAGCGCGGCCACGACCAGGCCAAGCAGCCCCAGCGCGATGATGACCAGGCCGATCACCCCACCCTGCCGCACGCGGTCCTCGAGGTTCGGGGCATCGATCACCGTGCCGAGAATCGTGCCGCGCGATGGGTCGACCGCAACCACCGCGAGCTCGTCCCCGCCGGCCAGGAACCGCGCCAGGCTCCGCCCCCGAACGCCTTCCGGCTGCCGTGGCAGCGCCAGCAGTTGCTGGCTCTCGGTCAGAAACCGCAGGTAGCCCGCGCTCGACAGCGTCGTGAAGGCACCGATGCGCACGACCTCGCGTGGCTGCAGGCTGCCGTTCTCGGCGATCACCGGAGCCGTGAAGCGCTCGATGCGGCCGTTCGCGATCATTTCGCCGAGCAGGGTGCGCCACAGCCCGCGCAGGTCGTCGATCGACGGCACGCCGGTCGCGTCGGCCAGCCGGGCCAGCGCATCGCCGCGATCCGGCTGCTGGGCCGAGACCGGTGAGGATTCGACAAGGTTCAACGCGTCGCCGGCGGCCTGCCGCACGTAGCTGAACAGTTCGTTGAGGTCACCGGCCTCGTTCTGACGCCGGGTCTCCAGT
>CAZJSH010000093.1:8130-11115 GCA_964548715.1 uncultured Halomonas sp.
GGCCTCGCCCTGCTCGAACTCCACCTGCAGGCGGTCGGCCAGGGCCTCGGCCGCCTCGCGCCGCGCCCGGATGTCGGCCAGCAACTCGGCCTGCCGGTCGCGCGCGGCGAGAAACGCACGTTCGCGCTCGGCCGCGAGCCGCTGCTGCTGCACACCGGACTGCTCCACGCGCTGCAGCAGTTCCTCGAGCGTGGCCGGCGGCGACGGCTCGCCGGACGGGGCCTGCCCGAATGCGGACGCGCTGGCCAGCAGCAGGATCGGAAGAAGGCGTTCAATCCGCATCCGGCACCTCCGGCGGCGGCAGCGGAAGATCGAGCAGGTCCGGCGGCGCCTGCCGGCGCGCGACCCGGACCGCCTTGACGATCGAGTCGACGTGCCGGCCGTCCAGCGCCGACCAGCGACCTCCATCGGCATCCCAGTAGCCGGCGCGCTGGTGATCGAGCGTCAGGTAGTAGATCGCCGTGCGCCCCAACCGCAGGAATTCCACGGTGCGGGGCGTGCCGTCCAGCTCGAGTCTGCCCTCCCAGGCTTCCAGGCTCTGGCCGTATTCGGTTTCGATGATGTAGGCCTCGATCAAGCGCCGGTACTTTTCGGCCAGGTTGACGTCGGCGCGTCCCTGCAGGTCGGCCAGCGCGGCCACCCGCGCGGCGCGTTCGTCGACCAGGAACGGCTTGTCGAGCTGCACGAAGTCGGCCAGCGCCTCCTGCATGTCCAGCATCAGCGGCACCAGGTTGCGGCGCAGGTCTTCCAGCGCCAGCAGGTCGCGCTCCAGCTGCCGGGCTTCTTCGGCCTGGCTGTCGAGCATGACCTGGAGGTTGGCGTTGTAGTCGTTCAGGCGATCCAACCGCGCCAGTTCGCTGCGGTAGGCCAGCAACAGTTCGCGGGTCTCATCGTCCAGCGCATCGATGTCGGCCTGGGCCTCGGCGAGATCCTGCTGGACCGCGCGCTGCGCGGCCTCGGCCTGCTGCGGGGTCTGCGCCACCAACGGGCCACTGGCAGGAAGGGCGACGAACAGGAAAAGCAGCGTGCGAGCAATCATGAATCGTACCGTTCGGAAAGGAGCACTCCCAGAGTGGATGGTACCGCCGGGGCCGACCGGTTTCAGCCCGTCGAACACCGGGACCATCGACCCCGATCGATCGTTTCCGGTGGTGGTCATCGGGACCGCGCGCCGAGCAGCGCTTCGAGACGCTCGACCACCGCGTCGACGCCCACCAGGTCCATGACGCCGTCGCGCTCGATCCGCTTGCCCCACGTGAGGTCTTCCGGCGCCTTGCCGAGAACCTGCCGGGCAGCTTGCGGAAACCGATCGACGCAGTGCTCGAGGCTGCCCAGCGGGCCGGAGCGCTTCGACCAGGTCGCCGCGTACAGCCCGACCACCGGCGTGCCCAGCGCGGCGGCGAAATGGACCGGACCGGAGTCCGGGGCGACCAGGCAGGCGGCCCGCTCGAGCATGGCCAGCGCCTGGCCCAGCGTGTCCCTGCCGACCAGGTCGACGGCATCGTGTCGCATCGCCGCGCGGATCGCATCGGCCATCTTGCGTTCGATCGCCGACGGCCCGCCGACCAGGATCACCGGTCGGTCGTGCCGCTCGATCACCTGGTCGGCGACCGCGGCGTAGCGCTCGGCCGACCAGTTGCGCTGCGGATGACTCGAACAGGGGCTGATCAGCACCGAGCGACCGGATTGCGGTTGATGCGTCCGCGCGAACTCGCGCTCGGCCTCGGAAATCGGCGGCGCCCGGTCGACACCGTCGGTGTCGGCGCCGACCGCGCGGGCGAACTCCAGCATCGCCTCGGCCTGGTGCTGGAACGGCACGGCCCGGATGCGTTCATTGACGACCAGCCCGTGACCTTCGCGCGAGCGGTCCCGGTCGAAACCGATTCGCCGCTCGGCCCGGACCGACAGCGACAGCAGGCTGGCACGCGCCGAGACCTGGGCCTGCAGCAGCACGTCGAAGCGCCGCCCGCGCAGCGCGCGGCGCACGTCCCGGCGGCCGCGTCGACCGGCCTTCTTGTCCAGCACGATGAACTCGACACCGTCCAGACCTTCGACCAGCCGCCGTTCGCTCTTGCCGATGATCCAGGTGATCGCAGCCTCCGGAAACGCGCGCTGCAGCGCCCGGACCAGCGCGATGCAGTGGCACACGTCGCCGAGCGCCGACAGCCGCATCAAAGCGATCGAGCGCGGCGCGGCGTTCAATGGACAGCCCGCCGGGCAGCGGGGACAATGCGCGTCATCATGGAACGCATTCTACGATCCGGCCCCGAGTTCGTGCTGTACGACCCGGAGCGCCTGCCCGAGCCCGACCCGGACTGGTTCCGCGCCGAGGCCTGGGCGCAGGCGGGCGGCATCGTTGCGCGCTTCGGCGGCCGCGGCGAGGCACTGGCCGTCGATGGTCCGTTCGGCGCTGCGGTCCTGAAATCGTATCGCCGCGGCGGGCTGGTCCGTCGGTTCGTCCGGCAGCGCTATGCGTGGATGGGCCTCGACCGCGCGCGCAGCGTCCGTGAATGGCGCGTCCTCCGCGCGCTCCAAGACGCCGGCCTGACGGTGCCCGAACCGCTGGCCGCCTTCGTGCACCGGATCGGCCCGACCTACGAAGCCGCTCTGCTGACCCGTCGGATCCCGGACGCACGTCCGCTCGATAAGGTCGCTGCGGACTTCGACGCCGAGCGATGGCGCGACGTCGATGCACTGATCGACCGCTTCGCCGAAGCCGGCCTGCACCACCCCGACCTCAACGCCACCAACCTGCTGGTCACTCCGGACCACCGGCTCTGGCTGATCGACTTCGACCGCGCCGTCCTCGGCGACGGCCCGGTCGACCCGGCGCCGATGCACGCCCGACTGACCCGGTCGCTGGCGAAGCTGGGAATCGATCGAGGTTGACGGCCGGGCCGGTTCGCGCGGAAATCCGCCCTCCCACAGTCGAACTCATCAACGGCGCCGAACCGAAGGCCTGTTGGAGGCCGCTTGCGGGCGAAG
>CAZJSH010000094.1:0-11016 GCA_964548715.1 uncultured Halomonas sp.
ACGACCTGGTCGTCGGCGCGGTCGGCATGCTGCAGTTCGACGTGGTCGCCTACCGCCTTGCCGACGAGTACAACTGCGAGGCAATCTTCGAGAACGTCAACGTCGCGACCTGCCGCTGGGTCTCGGCCGACAACGACCGGGACCTCGAAAAATTCCGCGACAAGAACATCCAGCACCTGGCCGAGGACGGCGGCGGCCGGCTGGTCTACCTGGCCCCGACCCGCGTCAACCTGCAGCTGGCCGAAGAGCGCCACCCGGAAATCACCTTCCGGGCCACGCGGGAAGTCAGCGTCTACGTCGACGAGTAGCCGGCTTTCCCGGCGAACCGGTGGGCGGGCAGCACACCCACCCACCGATGCGACCGAGTGATCTACCGTTCCGATTCGACTGAGCGATCAGCGCTTTGACCAGCAAGAAAGTCCTCGATCATGGACTGAAGGATAGGCGAAGGATCGTCGAAAACGCCAAGCCGCTTGGCTTCTGCACCTCGCAATCCCCACAGCGAACATTCCAGGCCGTCACAGATTCGAACGGTGCACGCGAGATTGCCTTTGCAGGTCACCGCGCCGCCATTGATGACAGCGTGCGTCACGGGCTGATCGCCTGCAGCACCTGCCTTTTCCTGCTGATCGAACTCGGCAACTGCGTGACATCCACCGGAATCACAGCGCCAGAGCGTGCATGCCGTGCCGCTGCAGGTTACAACGTAGCAACCCGATGAACAGTCGTGCACCGGATCAGACGCCAGCGAATCGATCGAAAACGTAACGCTGCAGATCGCGAAAACAATACCCCCGAAGATATTCTTCAACATCGCACTTCTCCTTTGAAAAGAATCAGCAATGCGAGCCTCGCGGCAGAACGACTGCGATCGTCTTCCACCAGAACCAACGCAACTTCAGCGTACCCCCCCGACATTTTTTTCAAGGCTCTGCCCCGCGCAGCGCCATGGACGCAGTGAAGACATGCCCATAAGCCTTCCCGGGTGCCGGACGCGCCTGCCGCATAAAACAGACAACACGTAGGCACAATGTAATGATGCTCTCCGATACGCTCGCGCCGCGCTTTCCGCGATGAAGACTCTGGCCGCCGCCCGGGCGCACTTCCCGAACCGCGATCGCCGGCGCGCCCTGCTGACGCTGGCGCTGCCGATCATCGGCGGCATGGCGTCGCAGAACATCCTGAACCTGGTCGACATCGCGATGGTCGGCCGGCTGGGTACCACCGCGCTGGCCGCGACCGGACTGGGATCGTTCGCCAACTGGCTGTCGATGGCCTTCATCCTCGGGCTGGCGACCGGGGTACAGGCGATCTGCGCGCGGCGGGTCGGCGAAGGCGCGCACGGGGAAATCGCGGTGCCGCTGAACGGCGGCCTGATGCTGGCCCTGCTGCTCGGCACGCCGCTGGCCGCGATACTGATCGTGTTGGCGCCGGAGTTGCTGACGCTGATCAACCCGGACCCCGAGGTCGTCGACGAAGCCAGTCCCTACCTGCAGGTGCGACTGCTGGCGCTGGTCTTCGTCGGAATGAACTTCTCGTTCCGAGGCTACTGGTCGGCCGTCCACCGGACCGGTATCTACCTGGTCACGCTGCTGATCATGCACGCGGTGAACATCTTCCTGAACTGGGTGTTCATCTTCGGCAATCTCGGCGCCCCGGCGCTGGGCGTGACGGGGGCGGGGCTGGCCACGACGCTTTCGATCGTGCTGGGGTTCTTCATCTACGTCGGCTTCGGCCTGAAATACGCATGGTCCGAGGGCTTCCTGCACCACCGGCCGTCGCTGACAATGCTGGGCCGACAGATGAAGCTCAGCCTGCCGGCCAGCTTCCAGCAGCTGTTCTTCGCCGCCGGCATGACCGCGCTGATCGCGATCATCGGCCTGATCGGCACCGCCGAACTGGCCGCTGCGAACGTGCTGCTGACGCTGGGGCTGGTCATCGTGCTCCCGGCAATCGGACTCGGCATCGCGACCTCGACCCTGGTCGGCAACGCGCTGGGCCGCGGCGACATCGACGACGCCCGTCGCTGGGGCTGGGACGCCGCGCTGTTCACCGGCAGCGCCTGCGCGGTCATGGGCTTGCTCGTCATCGCGTTCGGCAAGCCGATCCTCGGCGTGTTCCTGACCGACCCGGAGGTGGTCGCGCTGGCCTGGCCGCCGCTGGTCGTCGCCGGTCTGGTCATCGGCATCGACACCGCGGGACTGGTGCTGCTGCACGCCCTGCTCGGCGCCGGCGACACCGGCCGGGTGATGAAGATCTCGGTCATCGCCCAGTGGCTGCTGTTCCTGCCGGTCGCGGCCGTAGCCGGGCCGGTGCTCGGCGGCGGCCTGCTGCTGATCTGGGTCCTCCAGGGACTGTACCGCTCCGGCCAGACCGTCTGGTTCGCGGCAGCCTGGCGCCAGGGACGCTGGCAACACATCAAGGTCTAGGCCCGATCCCGTGCCGGAACCAGCCTCCCGCGGTCGGTGCGCACCGCTGCGGACAAGCCGCTACACTGCTGCGGTCTTCCGCATCCGGACCCGCCCATGTCCAACCTGATCGGTCTGCTCGGCATCGCGCTGCTGCTCGGCGTTGCGTGGCTGGTCTCGGAGCATCGCCGGCACATCCAGTGGCAGACGATCGTCGTGGGTCTCGGCCTGCAGCTCGCGCTGGCCGTGTTCGTACTCTGGGTGCCGTTCGGACGGACGGTGTTCGAAACGCTCGGTGCCGGCTTCGTGACCCTGATCGGCTACACCCAGGCCGGCTCGGCGTTCATCTTCGGCGACCTCGCCAACGCCGAGGAATTCGGTTTCATCTTTGCCTTCCAGGTGCTGCCGACGATCATCTTCTTCGCATCCCTGATGGCCTGTCTGTACCACCTCGGCGTCATGCAGAAGGTCGTCGAGTGGATGGCCGTGATCATGACCCGGTTCATGAAGGTCTCCGGCTCCGAGTCGCTGGCCACCGCCGCGAACGTATTCGTCGGCCAGACCGAAGCGCCGCTGGTGGTGCGCCCGTTCATCGCCGGCATGACACGCTCGGAACTGTTCGCGCTGATGACCGGCGGCATGGCGACGATTGCCGGCGGCGTACTCGCCGCCTACGTGCTGCTGCTCGGCGGGACCGATCCCGAGCAGCAGGCGTTCTACGCCAAGCACCTGATCTCGGCCTCGATCATGGCCGCGCCCGCCGCGCTGCTGGTGGCCAAGCTGATCCTGCCCGAGCGCGAGACCTCCGAAACCATGGGGCTCGTCCGCACGACCGTGGAACGTGAACACACCAACCTGATCGAGGCCGCGGCCGGCGGTGCCGGCGAAGGGCTGAAGCTGGCCCTGAACGTCGGCGCGATGTTGCTGGCCTTCCTCGCCCTGATCGCGCTGATCAACGGCCCGCTGACCTGGCTGGGATCGGTCACCGGGCTCGAAGCCGTGGTCGGCCAGCCGGTCGACCTGGCACTGATCCTGGGCTGGCTGTTCGCGCCGGTCGCGTTCCTGGTCGGCGTGCCGCTCGACGAAGCGGTCACCGTCGGCGGTCTGATCGGCCAGAAGATCGTGGCCAACGAGTTCGTCGCCTACGTCGCGCTGACCGAGATCCAGGATCAACTCTCGGAGCGCTCGGTGCTGATCGCCACCTACGCACTGTGCGGCTTCGCCAACTTCGCCTCGATCGCGATCCAGCTCGGCGGCATCGGTGGCATCGCACCGTCCCGGCGTAGCGAGTTGGCCCAGCTGGGTCTCAAGGCGATTCTCGGCGGCGCGCTGGTCAGCCTGCTGAACGCCGCCTGGGCCGGCCTGCTGGTGTGGCACTGAGTCGAGCGATGCGGATCTCGATCGGCGCCCTGGCAGCGCTCGCCCTCCTGATCGCGGTCACGGTAACCGCCTGTGCCATGGGCTCGGCCTCGGACCGGACGGGCCCGTCGTTGACCGGACTGCTGTTCGTCACCGACCGGGCCGACCGCTCCGACGACCCCGCGAAACCCCGATTCGGCGGACGCCGCGGCCCGGTCTCCCACGGTCGGTGCGAAGTGCGCTTCCGGAATATTCCGCTGACCGCCGGGCTGGCAAGATCACTGGACACGCACATCCCGACCGAGATCCGAGATGTTTACCGTGTCGGAACGATGTCGGCAGCGGAGTTCGAGAACGAACTGCGGCAGCTTCCCCCCGACCGCCCGATCGTGCTGTTCGTTCACGGCTACGCCTACGGCTTCGGCCGCTCGTGCCGCCAGGGCGCGCAATTGCAGCGCCGGCTCGGCGAGCAGGCCACCGTCGTCCTGTTCACCTGGCCGTCCGACGGCAATCCGATGGACTATGGTTCGGACCGCGGCGACGCGGAGTGGGCCGCCCTGGATTTCGCCGACCTGCTGGACCGGTTGATCACGACCGTCGGTCCGGACCGGCTGCGCATCGCCGCGCATTCGCTCGGCAGCCGGACGGTGCTGGACGCGTTCACCCGGATTCGGCTCGAGAACGGCATCCGCCTGCTGGCCGACCACCTGGTGCTGGTGGCCCCGGATTACGACACGGCCAGCTTTCGCGCGCAGTGGCCCCTGCTATCGCCGATGGTTCGGTCGGCCACGATGTATGCATCGGACAACGATCGACCACTGGGCGTGTCGGAGTCGCTGCACGACGAGCCGCGACTGGGCCAGGCCGGCGATTCGCTGACCGTGATCGACGACCTGCAGACCATCGACATCTCGCCGCTCGGACGCTACCACCCGACGGGACACGAATATCATCGCTATCACCCGGTCGCCGCCGACGATTTCATCGCCGTGCTGCTCGGGCGCGCACAGGCCGCCGACCGCGAGGGAATGATCGAACGCAGGCTGGACGGCCGGATCTATTTCGAATTGGTCGACCCGGCCGATTCGAACGAGTGAGCATCGGCCCACCGACGCATCATCGATCCAGCCAGTCGCCCAGTATTTCCTTCAGCGCGCGCCGGCTGCCGTCCAGTGCATCGGTATCCGGCAGCCAGCGCAGCAGGCCCGGCGGGTCGCCGCGGACCTCGTGATCGGTGGGCACGGTCAACACCTCCAGGCCGGTCGAATCGAAATGCCCCCTGGCGCGCTCCATGTGCAGCGCCGAAGTCACGAGCAGGATGCGATCGGCGCCGCGGGCCCGCAGCAGCGCAGCGCTGAACGCAGCGTTCTGGCGCGTATCGAGGCTGGCCGGCTCGAGGATGATCCGGTCGGCAGGCACGCCGAGGTCGGTCAGCAGCATCACGGCGGCCTCGGCCTCGCTGCTGCGCGCGTCCCGCCAGGGCTGGGCGCCGCCGGAAATCAGGATTTCGGGCGCCTTGCCGGCCCGCCAGAGCCGGAACGCGTGCCAATAGCGGTCGCTTGCCGCGCCGAGATTCGGGTCCGGGTTACGCGAGTTCGGGGGACCGATCCCGCCGCCCAGCACGACGATCGCGTCGGCCGTCGGCACCCGCTCGATCGGAATCGGCGGATGCATGGCTTCCAGCCGGCCGCGCAACAGGTCCGACACCGCCGGCGTCGCGAGCAGCCACAGCCCGGCCAGCGAGACGAACACGATCGATTTTCCGAAGCGCCATTCTCGCCAGGCAAGCCAAAGACCCAGCATGGCCAACAGGATCAGTCCGCCCGGGGGCAGGAACAGGGCTTGCAGAAGCTTTTCGCCAAGATCCATGATCGTCCTTTCGGTCCGCATCGCCGACTAGTGGGCCATGCCGCGCGTGCCGAGACGGTCTTCGGCCACCCGGAGCAACGGCTGATCCGAAACCTGGATGAATCCGATCCGGCCGTGGTCCATATCGACGGTCGCCAAGAGTGCCAGCGCGATCAACCCGGCCAGAGCCCGCGTAAGCACCGTGCGCCGCATCCCGCTCATGACTCCGGCATAGCCGATCACCAGCAGCGTCATCAACGAACAGATCACCAGCAGCAGCAGGATCGCCTCGGGCAGGTGCCGCTGCGCTGCGGCCACGCGGAGGTCGGAGACATCGATCATCTCATTGATCGACTCGAGCACCGCCACGTGATGTTCGGGACTTCGTGCCGATGCCGCCATGGCCTGCTGCCAGATCCGGTCGTGGAAGCCAGCGATCTCGATCAACACCTCCGGCTCCAGCGCAGTCAGATCGGCAGAAACCCCGATTCGCCGGGCCAGGTAGCGCTCGAGCTCGGCACGCAGGACATCGGCTGAATCGTCCTCCAGCATGCCGGCCCTCAGCCAGGTGGTCGATATCGCATTGGCATCCGAAACGACCAGGTCCTGCCGCTCCACGAACCGGCTCGATGCGCCGCCGAAGCTGAATCCCAGCAGCAGGGCCAGCAGACCGAGCATCGCCCCCTGGATCGCACCGGTGTCCATCACCTGCTCCGCGCCCTGCCGCAGGTGACGCGCAGCCAGCAGCCGACCGACCTCGACAGCGGCAAGCAGCAGCACGAGGAATACAACGGCCAGCACCAGCTCCGTTGCCGTGTTCAGGGTCATGCGCAGCGCTCCACGTGATCAGGTGCCGATCATAGCCCGCCGCGTGCCAGAATCGATCGTATGGAGGACGCGACGGCAGCCCTGGAGGAGGCGAGGAAGCTGGTTCGATCCGCCGGCCGGATCGTGGTGCTGACCGGCGCCGGCGCGTCGGCCGAATCCGGCATTCCGACCTTCCGCGACGCCCGGACCGGCCTGTGGGCGCGATTCGATCCGCGCCAGCTGGCGTCCCCGGAAGGCTTCGCGGACAATCCCGGCCGGGTCTGGGACTGGTACCAATGGCGCCGGACCCTGATCGGCAGGAGCGCGCCCAACGCCGGTCACCGCGCGCTGGCCGCACTGCAGCAGCGGCGGCCGGACCTGGTCCTGATCACCCAGAACGTCGACGGCCTGCACCAGCAGGCAGGGTCGAGCGGGGTGCTGGAGCTGCACGGCAATATCCAGCGAACCATCTGCTCGGTCACCGGTCGAGTCATCGACGAGGCCTGGCTCACCGCGCATGCCGATGACCACCCGCCGCTGTCGCCGCATCATGTCGAAGGGCTGGCCCGGCCCGACGTGGTCTGGTTCGGTGAAGCGCTGCCGCCCGACGTGCTGGAGAACGCCTTCGAGGTCGCGGCGGCCTGCGACCTGATGCTGGTCGTCGGAACCTCGGGCGACGTCCACCCGGCGGCCAGCCTGCCCGTGATCGCGCGCGATCACGGTGCGACCGTCATCGACATCAATCCCGAGCCCGGCCCGATCGCCCGGATCGCCGACCTGCAGATCGCGCTGCCCGGCGCCGAGGCGCTGCCTCGCCTGCTGGCCACAGGCTGAGTCGATCTCGACCGCGCCTCCTCAAACCGACCCTCCTGCGTCGGCGATTGATTTTCGGAACCGGGTGGCCTAGTCTTCGTCTGTGCTCAGGGCTTGTGCTGGAGACTACCGGCCCAGCGCTTCGACGGCACTCACCCGACCGATCGAGGGAACCATTCCTGATGAATCGAATGATCCGCCGAGCCGCGGCCGGCACTCTGGCCTGTGGCCTGGTCCTTGCCGGTTGCTCCGATGAGCCCGGCTCGTTGCCGGCTGCCGGCGCACGTCCGGTCGGCGTCATCGAGGTGGCCGCTGCCGACCGGCCGGTGACCTTCGACTACGCCGGCCGCACAGCCAGTTCGCAACGCGTCGAGATCCGCCCGCGCGTCACCGGCTATCTCGATGCGATCGACTACCAGGAGGGCACCTTCGTCGACGAGGGCGACGTGCTGTTCCGGATCGATCCGAAACCCTTCGAGGCCCGGCTGCGCGGCGCCCGGGCCGAACTCTCGCAGCAGCAGGCCCGGCTCGACAACGCCCGGGCCCTGCTGGCCCGGGTCGAACCGCTGGTCGAGGCCCGCGCCGTGGCCCAGAAGGAGGCCGACGATGCCCGCGCGCTGGTCGCGGAATCGGCGGCCGCCGTGGAAGCCGCGTCGTCTCGCGTGTTCGAGGCCGAACTGGAGTTGGGCTACGCGACGATCACGACGCCGGTCACCGGCATCGCCGGCGCGGCTCGGTTCCGCCAGGGCGCGTTGGTCGGCGGCAGTGCAGAGCCGTTGACCGAAGTGGCCCGGATCGACCCGATCTGGGTCGAGTTCAGCGTCGCCGAGGGCACGCTGCTGGCGGCCCGCCGCAGCACCGAGAACCGCCAGATCGAACTGCCGCGCGACCAGGCCTTCGATGTACGCCTCACGCTCGCCGACGGCACGGCGCACCCGGAAACCGGGCGGATTTCCTTCGCCGATGCGCAGATCAGCGAACGCACCGGCACACTGCTGCTGCGCGCCGAGGTTCCGAATCCCGACGCGGTACTGCGCCCGGGACAGTTCGTCACGGTGCATCTCGACGGCGCGGTGCGGCCGGCCGCCATCGCGGTTCCGCAGTCGGCCGTACAGCAGGGCCCCAAGGGGCCGTTCGCGTGGGTCGTCGGCAGCGGATCGACGGCCGAACGCCGGCCTCTCCGGGTCGGCTCCTGGGACGGCGAGGCCTGGATTGTCCACGAGGGGCTGTTCGAAGGCGACCGGGTCATCGTCTCCGGCGTCGTCGGCCTGGCGCCGGGTTCACCGGTCCAGGTGCGGCCGGCCAGCGCTGACCCCGTCGTGAACTGAGGACGGGCGGACATGCTGACCACGTTGTTCGTTCAGCGGCCGATCCTGGCCTCGGTGCTGTCGATCGTGCTGGTGCTTGCCGGTGCGGTGGCCGGGTTGAACCTGCCGATCAACATGTACCCGGAAATCGCCCCGGTCCAGGTCACGGTGTCGGCGAATTATCCCGGCGCCGATGCCGAGACCATCGCCAACACCGTCGCAGCGCCGCTGGAGACCGAGATCAATGGCGCGGACGGCCTGATGTACATGCGTTCGGCGGCCTCGCCGAGCGGCTCGATGAGCCTGAGCGTGTACTTCGAACTCGGCACCGACCCCGACATTGCCGAGGTCCAGGTCCAGAACCGGGTCAACCTGGCGCTGCCGAACCTGCCCGACACCGTACGCTCACGCGGCGTGCGCGTGCAGAAGCGCTCCAGCGGTTTCCTCATGCTGCTCGCCCTGTATTCGCCCGACGGTCGCTACGACGAGCAGTACATCGGCAACTACGCCAATCTCTACGTACTCGATGCACTGAAACGGGTCGAGGGCGCCAACCAGGCCGAGATCATGGGCCTGCCGGATCTCGCCATGCGCGTGTGGCTCGATCCCGATCGGCTCCGGGCGCTGGACCTGACCGCGGCCGAAGTGCAGTCCGCGATTGCTCGACAGAATCGCCAGTTCGGCGCCGGCACGCTGGGCCAGGCGCCGACCGACGGTCCGGTCCAGTTGACGGTGCCGCTGACCACCGAGCCGCGCTTCGCCAGTCCGGAAGAGTTCCAGGACCTCATCCTGCGCGCGGAGACCGAGGGCACGCGCGTCGTCCGCCTCGGCGACGTGGCCCGGGTCGAAGTCGGCACCCAGTTGAGTCTGCTGCGCTCCGAACTCAACGGCACGCCGGCGACCTTCATCGCGGTCTACCAGCAACCGGGCTCCAACGCACTGGCCGTTGCCCGGAACGTCGAAGCCATGCTCGACGAGATGGCGCCGACCTTCCCCGACGGGATCGAGTACGCCATCTCGTTCGACACCACGGAAGTCGTCGAGGCCTCGATCGACGAAGTGATCGAAACACTGATCATCGCCATTCTGCTGGTCGTGCTGGTGACCTACCTGTTCCTGCAGAACGTGCGCGCCACGCTGGTTCCCACCGCCGCGATCCTGGTGGCGGTGATCGGCACCTTTATCGGCATGCTGCTGCTCGGATTCAGCCTGAACCTGATGACCCTGCTCGGGCTGGTTCTGGCCATCGGCATCGTCGTCGACGATGCAATCGTCGTGGTCGAGAACGTCGAACGCAACATGCACGAACTCGGCCTCGATTCCAGGCAGGCGACCATCCGTGCGATGGGCGAGGTGATCGGCCCGGTCGTGGCCACCACCCTGGTGCTGATCGCGGTCTTCATTCCCATCGCCTTTCTCGGCGGATCGACCGGCGTGCTGTACCAGCAGTTCGCGGTCACCATCGCCGTGTCCGTCGGCATTTCCAGCTTCGTGGCATTGACCCTGACGCCGGCCCTGTGCGGCGTGCTGCTGCGACCGCGCGGCACGCCGGCGAAGCCGTTCCGGATCTTCAACCAGGCGCTGGACCGGCTGACCGATCAGTACGGCCGCGGCGTCCAGCTGGTGCTGCGCCGAAGCGTGCTCGGCGTCGTCCTGGTCGGCGTGATGTTCCTGGCCATCGGCGGCCTGTTCCGGATCATCCCGTCCAGCTTCGTGCCCGAAGAAGACCAGGGCGTGCTGTTCGCGGCGGTGATGCTGCCCGACGGCGCCAGCCTCGATCGCAGCGAGACCGCGACCCGGAGCGCCGCGGCAATCTTCCAGGCCCATCCAGCGGTCGAGTACGCCTCGGCTCTGACCGGGTTCAGCCTGCTCGACGGCCAGTTCAAGACCAACGCCGGAACGGTCTTCGTCTCGCTGGACGACTTCGATGCACGGACCGACGACGCCCTGTCGCTCGACGCCCTGCTGGCCGATGTGCGGCCGAAGCTGATGGGCGGGCTCGGCGAGGCCGTCGGCATCCCGATCAACCCCCCGGCGGTGCCGGGGCTGGGCAGCCAGGGCGGGTTCGAACTGTGGATCCAGAGCCGCCAGAGTTCGGACCCGGTCGTGCTGGCCGAAGCCGTGCAGCAATTGATCCAGGCGGCCGGCGAAAGCCCCGTGCTGACCGGCGTGACCAGCACGTTCAACCCCAGCGCCCGCCAGTTGAGAATCCAGGTCGACCGGACGCGTGCCGAGACGCTGGGCGTTCCGACCGAATCCATCTACGATGCGCTGCAGACCATGTTCGGCGGGGCCTACGTCAGCCAGTACAGCCAGTACGGGCGGGTCTGGAACGTGATCGTCCAGGGGGATGCGGTGTACCGGGACGACCCCGATGACTTCGATCGGGTGCACGTCCGCGGACGGCGGGGCGACCTGGTGCCGCTCTCGGCGGTCATCGAGATGCGGGTGGACGACGAGGCACTCGTGCGCCG
>CAZJSH010000095.1:0-10922 GCA_964548715.1 uncultured Halomonas sp.
GCTTTCTCGACGAGGACGCGGAGATGCCGGCCGAGACCGAGGCCTCGCCGGCGCTGACCGTGCCGACCTCGGCGGTGTTCGATGACGAAACCCGCCGCTACGTCTGGCGGGTCGAGGACGGCCGACTGGAGCGCCGCGCCGTACGCACCGGCGCGCAACGCGGCGATCGAGTCGTGATCCTGGCCGGGCTGACCGAGCGCGATCGGATCGTCGAGACCGCCGGAGGCAATGCGCTGGCCGAGGGCGTTGCCGTGCGCGAGGCCGGCTGAATTCAGGAGGAACCCAGCACATGAGCGAAGTGATCGTCGACATCGAGCAGGTCGTCAAGACCTTCCAGAAGGGCCGCGAGAAGGTCGAGGTGCTGCACGGCCTCGATCTGCAGATCCAACAAGGCGAGTTCTGCGCGCTGATGGGGCCGTCCGGTTCGGGCAAGACCACGCTGCTGAACCTGATCGGCGGGCTGGACCAGCCGACCTCGGGCCGGATCGGGGTCAACGGCCGGCAGATCGAACGGCTCGGCTCGCGAGAGCTGGCCCGCTGGCGGGCCGGCCACGTCGGGTTCATCTTCCAGTTCTACAACCTGATGCCGATGCTCAGCGCGCGGCGCAACGTCGAGTTGCCGCTGTTGCTGAAGAAGATGTCGGGCAAGGAGCGGCGCGAGCGTGCGATGACCGCGCTGGAGATCGTCGGGCTATCCGATCGCGCCGGCCACCTGCCGCGTGAGCTCTCCGGCGGCCAGGAGCAGCGCGTGGCGATCGCTCGTGCGATCGTTTCCGATCCGGACCTGCTGTTGGCCGACGAACCGACCGGCGACCTGGACCGCGCCACCGCAGACGACATCCTCGATCTGCTGAACACGCTCAACGAGCGGCACGGCAAGACTATCCTGATGGTCACCCACGACCCCGCTGCGGCCGACCGGGCCGGCCGACAGGTGCACATGGACAAGGGCACGCTCGCGGAGGCCGCCTGATGGGGATGCTGTTACTGGTCGGCAAGAACCTGACCCGGACCAGGCTGCGGACGCTGTTCACGCTCGCCTCGGTGATCATCGCGTTCATGCTGTTCGCGCTGCTCGGCGGTCTGAACCGGGCCTTTTCTGCAGGCGTCGAGCTGGCCGGCGCCGACCGGCTGGTGACGCTGCACCGCGTGTCGTTCATCCAGCCGCTGCCGCTGAGCTATGTGCAGCGGATCCGCCAGATCGATGGCGTGGTCGAGGCCACTCACCAGACCTGGTTCGGCGCCTACTTCCAGGACCCGCGCTCGCAGTTCGGCCTGTTTCCGACGGAGGTCGAGGAACTTCGCCGCATCTACCCGGAATTTCAGGTTTCCGACGACCAGTGGCAGGCGATGCGCGACAACCAGATCGGGCTGATGGTCGGCCGAGCGATGGCCGAGTCCTTCGGCTGGGAGGTCGGCGACTCGGTGCCGCTGTTTTCGAGCATCTTTCCGCGGCAGAACGGCGACTTCTCCTGGCCGTTCGTCGTCGAGGCGATCTTCACAGGCTCGGGCACCGAGGCCGACGAACAACAGGCCTACATGCACTATGACTATTTCAACGAGTCGCGCCAGTTCGGCCGTGACACAGTGGGCTGGGTGATCACGCAGATCGACGATCCCGCGCAGGCCGACGCCGTCGCCCAGGCCATCGACCGACGCTTCGCCAATTCGCCGACCGAGACCAAGACCTCGACCGAGGCCGGCTTCGCGGCCGGCTTCGCCAACCAGTTCGGCAACATCGGGCTGATCGTCCAGCTGATCATGGGCTGCGTGTTCTTCACGCTTCTGCTGATCACCGGCAACACGATGGCCCAGGCCGTGCGCGAGCGGACCGGTGAGCTTGCGGTGCTCAAGACGATCGGCTTCAGCGACCGTCGCATCCTGCTGATGATCCTGACCGAAAGTCTGGTCGTTGCGGTGGTCGGGGGCGCGATCGGGCTGGCGCTGGGCTCGCTGGCCGTGCAGGGCGCGGCCGATGCCATGGCCCAGTTCTTTCCCGGACTCGCGCCCAGCGTCGGTGCGCTGGGCTGGGGGCTGGCGCTGGCCGTGGCCCTGGGCCTGGTGACCGGCGCGCTGCCGGCGTGGCAGGCGGCAAGGCTGAAGGTGGTCGACGCGATGGGACGGACCTGACGGTGCGCCAGGCCCTTGCCATCACCGGCGCCAGCCTGCGCGCGATTCCCGGCCGGCTCGGACCGTCGCTGGTGGCGATCGTCGGCGTGGCCGGCGTGGTCGCCGTGCTGGTAGCCGTTCTCTCGATGGCGCGCGGCTTCGAGAGATCGCTGGAAGGCGGTGCGTCGCCGGACAATGTGGTCGTGATGCGTTCCGGCGCCGGCTCGGAGCTGGAATCCGGGCTCGACGGCGAGCAGGTGAGGTTGATCGAGCAGGCGCCGCAGCTTGAGCGGGTCTCGCCCGAGGTCTACGTGATCATCGACCTGACCAAGGCGTCGGCCGGCACCTCGGCGAACGTGCCGCTGCGTGGCGTCGCGATCGACGCGGCTGTGATCCGCACGGACCTCGAGCTGGTCGAGGGACGGATGTTCGAACCCGGCCGGCGGGAGTTGATCGTCGGCGACGGCGCGGCCGGCCAGTTCGTCGGGCTGGAGGTCGGCAATACCCTGGAATTCGGCACCGAGCGCTGGGACGTGGTCGGGCGGTTCACCGGCGGCGGCGCGGCCAGCTCGGAGCTGTGGACCGACAGCGCGGTGCTGCAGGGGGCATATCGACGCGGCAACAATTATTCATCGGTCTATGGCCGGCTGGTCGATGCCGACGCGTTCGGCGCGTTTCGCGACACGCTGACCGCCGACCCGCGGCTGTCAGTGACCGTCCAGCGCGAGACCGAGTACCTGGCCGAACAGTCGCAGGCGCTGTCGACCTTCATCCGGGTGGCCGGCTACGGCATTGCGATCCTGATGGCGCTGGGTGCCCTGTTCGGCGCGCTGAACACGATGTACAACGTCGTCGCCCAGCGCGCTCGCGAGATCGGCACCTTGCGCGCCCTCGGGTTCTCGCCCGGGGCGGTCGTGGTCTCGGTGCTGGTCGAAGCGATGCTGCTGGCGCTGATCGGCGGGGTTCTGGGGGCCGGCCTGGCCTGGCTGCTGTTCAACGGAATGACGGTCTCGACGCTGAACTTCGCCAGCTTCACCCAGGTGGTGTTCGACTTTGCGGTCACGCCGGAACTGCTGGTCCAGGGCGTGCTGCTGGCGCTGGGCATCGGCCTGGTCGGCGGTCTGGCGCCGGCGGTCCGGGCAGCCCGCATGCCGATCGTCGGCGCGCTGCGGGACTGAGCGGGCGTCCGGCGGCTCAGCCGCCGCGCTCGCGCTTCAGGCGCTCCTTGGTTCTGCGGCCCTTCTTCTCCAGCATCGGGCGCAGCGCGCGGCCGACGCGCGGGAACAGGTACGAGATGGTTGTCAGGTAGCCGCTGAGCCGCGGCATCGGCTGGTCGAGGACGCCGTTGTCGACCAGCCCGACGATTGCCTCGGCCACCTGCTCGGCGGTCACGATCGGCTGCGAGAAGGTCAGGTCGGTGACCCGGTCGATGTCGTCCATGATGAAGCCGGTGTCGATCGGGCCCGGAGACACCGACGCGATCTTGATGCCCGCTGTGTCCGGCGATCCGCGCAGCTCTTCGAACAAGGCCAGGCCGAACGCGCGCAGGCCGAACTTGGTCGCCGAGTAGGTCGCCGAGCCCGGCACCGGCGTGCGGCCAGCCAGCGAGGCGACGTTGATCACCGCCGGCCGCCGGGCGCGGCGCAGGTAGGGCAGCGCCAGTCGGGTGGCCATCACCGGCGCCTTCAGGTTGACGTCGATCATTCGGCCCAGCTCGTCGGCATCGACCGTCTCGACCGGTCCGCGGGCGTGGTAGCCGGCGTTGTTGACCAGCACGTCGACCGAGCCGAAGCGCTGCTCGGCGTCGGCCAGCAGCGCGGCGAACGCATCGAGATCGGTAACGTCCAGCGGCGCGACGCGCACCCGTTCGCCGAGGTCGAGTTCGGCCTCCAGCGCCCGCAGCTTGTCCTCGCCGCGCGCGATCAGCACCAGGTTGGCGCCGCGCGCGGCGAAGGCGCGCGCGGTCGCGGCGCCGACGCCCATCGAGGCGCCGGTGATCAGAGCGGTGACGTCGTTGAACGAAGCGGTCATCTACAGTCTCCGGAAGGGCGGTGGCGGTTCGCGACTATACCCAAGCGAGCCGGTTCATCGGGTTCATGCAGTTTCATTCAATCGGAACACCGTGTCGGTGGCCAGGTCGAACGCCCGGGCGATTTTCAGCGCGACTTCCAGCGATGGGGCGTAGCGCCCGGTCTCGATCGCGTTGATGGTCTGGCGCGAGACGCCGACGGCCTCGGCCAGCGCCTGCTGCGTCATGTCCGCGTCCCGGCGCAGCTCGCGGACCCGGTTGACGATGCTGGCCGGCATCAGGCCCCCCGGCGGTAGAACCGGACCGTCAGCGCGAGTTCGGTGACCGTCGATAGCCAGATCGCGGCGATCAGTGCGATGGAGATCAGTGCCGGCGAGGTGGCTACCGTGTTGTCGGATCCGCCTCCGAACATGCCGCCGACGACGATCTGGACCACCACGATCATCACGGCCACGCCGAGCACGTTGCCCGAGATATGGCCCGCTCGCCACCGAATCAGCCGATCGCGTTCGTCGTCGTTCTCCGGTTTTCTGAGCGTGGCGATGAGGATGTGGTAGGCCGTCAGCACGATCACAAGAAGCACTGTGAACCCCACGCCGAGGCCGAACACGGCGGGCAGATCCAGTGAATCGGCCCGCCACAGGTTGACGACCGAGGAGAAGTACAGCATGCCGAGCACCAGCAGGGCGACCAGCGTGCCCCAGGCGCTCTTTTCGTTGAAGTTCAGGTCGTTCATGACGGATTCCTGTCCGTTCGCACAAGCCTTATTGTAAAGCAAGCTTTACTTTATGTAAAGTAGGTTTTACATATTCGCCCGAAATGCTTCGTTCAGCGATCTCGTCACCCCCGTGGCCGATCGGCCCAGCCGATGGATCCGGCCTTGCGGCGCGATGGTTCCGACGTTGGCGGACGCCCCACCGAGAGAGTGGAACTGCTATACTTCTTTGGCTCTGGAGCGCGCACACCGTCGTGTGTGTCGAGTTCGAAATGCACGCGGCGCAATGAGCGACAGGGAATACCAGGGACGTGGCTACCGAATCCGGCCAGCCGGACCATCGCCAGATCGAGGAAACGCAGGCCGGGTTTGCCCGGATGGCGGTCTGGTTGTTGCGCACGCAGGCCGTGCTCGTGGTCGTCGGCGCCCTGGTTGCGGTGGTGCTTTCGGGCACGGCAGCGGGTGTGGCATTCCTCGCCGGCGGCGGGATCGGAATCCTGCTGACAGCGATCGCTGCGCTGCGCACCGGGGTGGTCTCCGCGGAAGCGGGGGTCGCGACGATGGTTGCGGCGTTCTACCGCGCGATGGCCATGAAGCTGGTCATCGCAGTGGTACTGTTCGCGGCCGTCGCGTACTGGTTCGCCGAGTACTTCGGCCCAGTGCTCATCGGGTATGTCGTCACGGTCGTGGCGTACTGGCTGGCCATGTGGCGACTGGGTCGCAGCGGGCCGGAAACGAATCCGCAGGACGATTAGAAGCAAGGGACCTGGAACTGAATCATGGCTAGCGGCACTCCGTCACCGAGCGAATACGTCAAGCATCACATCACGAACCTGAGCTACGGCGAGGGCTTGTGGACGATCCACGCCGACACCCTGGTCGTCTCGATCGCGCTCGGGCTCTTCTTCCTGTTCTTCTTCATTCTGGCCGCGCGCCGCGCCACGGCCGGCGTGCCGGGCAAGCTCCAGAATTTCGTCGAGATGCTCGTCGATTTCGTCGACAACTCCGTCAAGGACAGTTTCCACGGGCCGCGTCAGTTCGTCGCGCCGCTGGCGCTGACGATCTTCGTCTGGGTCTTCCTGTGGAATCTCATGGACATCATTCCGGTCGACTATCTGCCGCTGCTGTCCTACAAGCTGTTCGGCCTCGAGTACACCCGCGTCGTGCCCTCGGCCGACATCAATGGCCCGTTCGGCCTGTCGATCGTCGTGTTCGCGCTGATCCTGATCTACTCGGTCAAGGGCAAGGGCTGGGGTGGCTATGCGAAGGAACTGCTGTTCCACCCGTTCGGCAAGAACCCGATCCTGTGGCCGGCGAACCTGCTGCTGAACGTGGTCGAGCTGATCGCCAAGCCCGTTTCGCTTGCGCTGCGTCTGTTCGGCAACCTGTATGCGGCGGAAATGATCTTCATCCTGATCGCGCTGCTGCCCTGGTGGATCCAGTTCATGCCCGGTGGCGCGTGGGCCGCGTTCCATATCCTGGTCATCCCGCTGCAGGCCTTCATTTTCATGACGCTGACGATCGTGTATCTGTCGCTGGCGTATGAAGAACACTGAGTTCGATCTCATCAACCGCTACACCTTCAAGCACAACACCGTCAGGAGACACTAAGTGGAAACCATTGCTCTGATCCAGGCCAACACCGCCATCGCTGTCGGCCTCATCTTCGCTTTCGCAGCCCTGGGTACCGGAATCGGCTTCGGCCTTCTGGGCGGCAAGTTCCTCGAAGGCGCCAGCCGCCAGCCCGAACTGGCCGGCATGCTGCAGGTCCGGATGTTCATCATCGCCGGCCTGCTCGATGCGCTGTCGATCATCGGCGTGGCCTTCGCGGCCCTGCTGCTGTTCGCCAACCCGCTGCTGGCTGCCGTTACCGGCGGTTGATGCGGCGAGCGTCACCGATCCAAAACCATCTGATCTCTAGGTTTCAGCTATGGACTTGAGTCTAGGCACCATCATCGGACAGGCCGGCACGTTCCTGGTCTTCATCCTGGTCACCATGAAATTCGTCTGGCCGCCGCTGACCCGGGCAATGGAAGAACGCCGGCAGAAGATCGCCGAGGGTCTTGCGCAGTCCGACGAGGCCGAAAAGGCGTTGGAGAAAGCCCAGGCCGAAGCCGAGCAGGTCATTCGCGAGGCGCGCGCCCGGTCCAGCGAGATCATCGACCAGGCCGGCAAGCGCGGCAACGAGCTCGTCGAGCAGGCCAAGCAGGACGCCATCGCCGAGCGCGACCGCCAGGTGGCCGCCGCCGAGGCCGAGATCAAGCTGGCCACGAACCAGGCCCGTGAAGCGCTGCGCGAGAAGCTCGCCGAGCTGACCGTCACCGGGGCCTCGCGCGTACTCCAGCAGGAGCTCGATGCCGGTCGGCACAAGGCCATGCTGGACAAGCTGGCCGAGGAGCTCTGACCCGCCATGCTCGCCGAAACCACGCTTGCCCGCCCCTACGCCCGCGCGGCGTTCGAGCTGGCCGACAAGTCCGGTACGGCCGATCACTGGAGCCGGGCCCTGGGCCTGGCGGCGCAGGTCGCCGCTGATCCCGAGGCCGCCGCCCTGATCGGACATCCGCGCGTCGATGCCGAGCGACTGCTTTCGCTGTTCGGCGATGTCCTCGGCGAGCACATGGACGGGCCCGTGCGCGGCTTCCTGGACGTGCTGATGCACTATCGAAGGCTGCCGTTGCTGCCGGAAATCGCGGCGCAGTACGAGACGCTGCGAAGGGCCAGCGAGGACCGGATCAAGGTCCGTGTGACCTCGGCGGTCGAGTTGGACGAGACGCAGCGCCAGAAGCTGGCCGATCGGCTCAAGCAGCGTTTTGGCAGTGACGTCGACATGGAAACCGAGGTCGACGCCGACCTGATCGGCGGCTTGATCGTGCGCGCTGGCGACAAGGTCATCGATGCGAGCGTGCGCGGCCGACTGCAGCAGCTCGGCCGCCAGCTGGTGCGCTGAGCGGACGAGCCGACAACCCGCGGTATTTCACCGAATCTGAACGAGTAAACAAGCTATGCAGCAGACTCTCAACCCGACCGAAATCAGCGAACTGATCCGCAAGCGCGTCGAACAGTTCGACGTGGTCAGCGAGGCCCGGAACGAGGGCACCATCGTCAGTGTGTCCGACGGCATCTGCCGGATCCACGGCCTGGCCGACGCCATGCAGGGCGAAATGATCGAGTTCCCCGGCGACACCTACGGGCTGGCGCTGAACCTGGAGCGGGACTCGGTGGGTGTCGTGGTCATCGGCGCCTATGAGCACCTGCGCGAGGGCGATACCGCTCGTTGCACCGGCAAGATCCTGCAGGTTCCGGTCGGCGAAGGGCTGCTCGGCCGCGTCGTCGACGCGCTCGGAACGCCGATCGACGGCGCCGGCCCGATCGAGGCCGCCGGCAGCGAACCGATCGAGAAGATCGCGCCGGGCGTCATCACCCGTCAGTCGGTCGATCAGCCGGTCCAGACCGGCCTGAAGTCGATCGACGCGATGGTCCCGGTCGGGCGTGGCCAGCGTGAGCTGATCATCGGTGACCGTCAGACCGGCAAGACCGCGGTTGCGATCGATGCGATCATCAATCAGAAGGGCACCGGCATCAAGTGCATCTACGTCGCCGTCGGTCAGAAGACTTCGTCGGTGGCCAATGTCGTGGCCAAGCTTGAAGAACACGGCGCCATGGATCACACCATCGTGGTGGCCGCCAACGCTGCCGATTCGGCCGCGATGCAGTACATCGCGCCGTATGCCGGCTGCGCCATGGGCGAATATTTCCGCGACCGCGGTGAAGACGCGCTGATCGTCTACGACGACCTGTCCAAGCAGGCTGTCGCCTATCGCCAGGTCTCGCTGCTGCTGAAGCGTCCGCCGGGTCGAGAGGCCTTCCCGGGCGACGTGTTCTACCTTCACTCCCGGCTGCTCGAGCGCGCTGCTCGAGTCAACGCCGACTACGTCGAGAAGATGACCAACGGCGAGGTCAAGGGCAAGACCGGGTCGCTGACCGCCCTGCCGATCATCGAAACCCAGGCCGGCGATGTCTCGGCGTTCGTTCCGACCAACGTGATCTCGATCACCGACGGTCAGATCTTCCTCGAGACCGACCTGTTCAACGCGGGCATCCGTCCGGCCATCAACGCCGGCCTGTCGGTCTCGCGAGTCGGTGGCGCGGCGCAGACCAAGATCATCAAGAAGCTCGGCGGCGGCGTCCGCCTGGCCCTCGCCCAGTATCGCGAGCTGGCTGCGTTCTCGCAGTTCGCTTCCGACCTCGACGAGGCGACCCGGAAACAGCTCGAGCGCGGTCAGCGCATTACCGAACTGATGAAGCAGGCCCAGTACTCGCCGCTGTCGGTCTCCGAGATGGCCGTTTCGCTGTTCGCTGGCAACGAGGGATACCTCGACGACCTGCCGTTGAACCAGGTAGTGCCGTTCGAGAATGCCCTGCGCGATTTCATGAACAACTCGCACGGCGAGTTGATGAAGAAGATCGACGAGACCGGCGACTGGAACGACGACCTGGCCGCGGAAATGAAGAAGGCGCTGGACGACTTCAAGTCGACGGGTTCCTGGTGAACCCGAGCACTACCTGCCCGGTCGCTCGCGACCCCGACTCGCACCGAGTGCACTGACGAACCCGAGACCGTGGACGTGGCCTGAGCGCCCCGCCCCCCGAGGAACGATATGAGTGGATCCAAGGAAATCGTCGGCCAGATCAAGAGCGTGAAGAACACCCGCAAGGTGACGCGCGCGCTCGAGATGGTTTCGGCCTCGAAGATTCGCAAGGCGCAGGATCGCATGCAGGCGTCCCGGCCCTATGCCCGCATGGTGCGGCAGGCAGTCGGCCACCTGGCCCACGCCAACCCGGAGTACAAGCACCCGTTCACGCAGGCGCATGACCGGGTCGAGCGGGTCGGATACATCATCGTCTCCAGCGACCGCGGCCTCTGCGGCGGTCTGAACAACAACATGTTCCGGCAGCTTCTGGCGCGCTTTCGCGAGCACCAGGAAAACGGCCAGGAAGTCCGCCTGGTGCTGATCGGTCGCAAGGCCGCCCAGTTCTTCAAGCGGATCAAGGTCGATATCGCCGCAGCCACCCAGGACCTCGGCGAGCAGCCTCAGATCGAAGACCTGATCGGCGCCATCAAGATCATGCTGGACGGCTATCGCGAAGGCGAGATCGACGAGCTGCACGTTTGCTACAACCGGTTCATCAACACGATGACCCAGAGGATCACCGTCGACCAGGTGCTTCCGCTGCCGCCGACCGAAGACGAGCCGATGCTGCAGTACTGGGATTATCTGTACGAGCCGAATCCCGAAACGCTGCTCGACGATCTGCTGGTGCGCTACATCGAGTCGCTGATCTATCACGCCACGCTGGAGAACCTGGCCAGCGAACACGCCGCACGCATGGTGGCGATGAAGAGCGCTTCGGACAATGCGACCAACCTGATCGACGACCTGAACCTGGCCTACAACAAGGCTCGGCAGGCCGCGATCACGCAGGAAATTTCGGAAATCGTCAGTGGCGCGGCCGCGGTCTGATCCGCGCAGCGACTTGTGGAACAACGAATCGAAAATCGGACGGGCGTCGGGATCAACGGACGCCGGCCCACGAACCAGAAACGAGGTTGAGTGATGAGCAACGGGAAAATTGTCCAGATCATTGGCGCCGTGGTCGACGTGGAATACGCGCGCGATGAAGTTCCGCGCGTCTACGATGCGCTGATCATCCAGGAAGGCGACATCATGCTCGAGGTCCAGCAACAGCTTGGCGACGGCGTGGTCCGCACCATTGCGCTGGGCTCGACCGACGGCCTGAAGCGAGGCTTCGAAGTCGAGAACACCGGCGCACCGATCTCGGTCCCGGTCGGCAAGGAGACGCTGGGCCGCATCATGGACGTCATGGGCAACCCCATCGACGAAGCCGGGCCGATCGGCGAGCAGGAACGCATGCCGATTCACCGCGCGGCACCCACGTTCGAAGAGCAGGCCTCCAGCAACGAGCTGCTGGAAACCGGAATCAAGGTCATCGACCTGGTCTGCCCGTTCGCCAAGGGCGGCAAGGTCGGCCTGTTCGGCGGCGCCGGCG
>CAZJSH010000096.1:0-10776 GCA_964548715.1 uncultured Halomonas sp.
CGTCCAGCGCCTGCTCGAGGGCCGGAATCCGCTGCTCGACCAGCCGCTCGAGTTCTGCGCGAACCTCGGCGAATTCGCTCTCGGCTATCTCGAGCGAGCGAACGTGGGTCGGCGTCGGTCCGTAGGTCGAGCGGCCGGTACCGATCATGGCCACGAACATCCGCTGGCCGATCGTCGGCGGCTGCAGTTCGCCGACCTGGTTCATGGTCTGCTTGCCTTCCAGCTGCTCGGCGATCTCGTACAGTGCCTGGTCGGTGCGGTAGAGCTCTGCATCCAGGTCACCGGCCGGCGCCTGGCTGCGGCCGAGCGCCTGCTGCATCGCATCGATCTTGGCCCGGGCCTCGCCGATCACCTGACCGGCGGCCGTGGTTCTGCGCTGCATCTCCGACAGCCGTTTCCAGAACGCGGCGGTTTCTTCCGGCTCGGCGCCGTCGAGCGCACCTTCGCGCATCCGGACCACGTCGAAGGCCTTCGGACCGTCCAGCGGGGTGACCACGCCATCGATCCGCTTGGTCAGTTCCACCGTGTAGGTACCCGGCGCGACCATGAAACCGCCGCCCATACCGAAGCCGCCGCCGGCGCCGATCGCCATCGGCGAGGGCATGCTGAGGTCCCAGGCCACGCGGTGGAAGCCGCGCGAGGCCGGCCCATCGAGCCGCCGCACCACGTTGCCGTCGGCATCGCGCACGGTCAGCAGCATCGTCGGCGCCGGCTGGCGCACTTCGGCCTCGAGCACATCCCAGCCCGGGAACGCCACGTCCTCGCCCTCGGCGATCAACGGCCGCTCGCGCTCCTGCCGCTGCTGCTGATCGGTCTTGTAGCCTTCGGCAAGGTGGTAGGTGAACACCGCGCCGAACGGCGGGTTGTCGGCCGTGTACAGACTGTCGCCCTGAGACCCCTTCTCGTTCAGGCCGAGCACGCCTTGCGGCACATACCACCAGGCTCGCCGGGTGTCGAACAACGTCGCCTCGGCGGCCAGCGTGTCCTCGTCGAGATCACGCAGGGGCGTGTAGTCGTCGAGCAGCCAGAATCCGCGGCCGAAGGTGGCGCCGACCAGGTCATTCTCGCGACGCTGGATGGCGAGGTCGCGGTACGAAATGTTCGGTGCGTTACCGGTCAGTTCGGTCCAGGCTTCGCCGCCATCGAGCGTGACGAATACGCCGAACTCGGTGCCGACGAACATCAGGTCCGGGTCGACGTGGTCCTGGACCACGCGCCAGACCAGGTGTCGCTCGGGCAGGTCGTCGGCGATCGAGGTCCAGCGGCGGCCACGATCGGTGGACTTCAGCAGGTACGGCTCGAAATCCCCGTACTTGTGGTTGTCGAGCGCGACGTAGACGGTATCGGCGTCGAACAGGTCGGCCTTGACGTCATTGACGAACGCGAATTCGGGCACGCCCGGCAGGTCGCCGACCTCGATCTCGCGCCAGCTCTCGCCGCCGTCGGTGGTGACCTGGATCAGGCCGTCGTCGGTGCCGGCGTAGAGGATGTCCTCGTCGATCGGCGACTGGGCCAGCGAGGTGATGGTGTTGTACTTCGACATCGCGAACAGGTCCCAGGGCGCGTCGAAGCTCCACTGCCGACCCATCAGGTCGAGCTCGATGCGGGCCTGGTCGCGGGTCAGGTCACCCGAGATCGGCCGCCAGGAATCGCCGCGATCGTCGGAGCGCCAGACGCGCTGCGAGGCGTGGAAGATCGTGGTCGGGTTGTGCGGGCTGACCAGGATCGGCGCGTCCCAATTCCAGCGCTCCGGATCATCGCCCGGCTCGGGCTGCGGCTGGATGTAGACGAGCTCGCCGTTGGTCCGGTCGACCCGGACCAGGTTGCCCTGCTGCCACTGCGCATACATGATGTCCGGGTTGCCCGGCTCGGTGGCCGGCTGATGGCCGTCGCCGAACAGCACCACGTACCAGTCGGCGTTGCGCACGCCGTGCAGGTTGTCGGTCCGCGACGGGCCGCCCTGGGTGTTGTTGTCCTGGGTGCCGCCGTAGACGTGGTAGAACGGCTCGGCATCGTCGACCGCGACCTTGTAGAACTGGGTCACCGGCAGGTTGTCGATGTAGCGCCAGGTCTCGGCGTGGTCGAAGGTCTCGTACAGGCCGCCGTCGGTGCCCCAGAGCATGTAGTCGGGATCGTCGTCGCGGAACGCCAGCGCGTGGTTGTCGACGTGCTTGGACGACGCGTCGATGTTGTCCCAGGTCGCGCCGCCGTCGTGCGACACGCGCGCCTGCACGTCCATCAGGTAGATGCGGTCGAAGGCGTGGGGGCTGGCGTACAGCTCCTGGTAGTAGTGCGGACCGGTCCCGCCGGCCACCCGGTCCGACATCTTCCGCCACGAGGCGCCCCGATCGGTCGAACGCCAGATGCCGCCCTCGCGCCGGTTGGTCTCGATCGCCGCGTACACGACGTCCGGATTCTGCGGCGAGATGGCCAGGCCGATCTTGCCGAGGTTGCCGCCCGGAAGACCACCACCGAGCTTCGTCCAGGTCCGCCCGCCGTCGGTGGACTTGTGCACGCCGGTGTTCGGGCCGCCGCCCATGTAGGCCGCGACGGTTCGATGGCGCTGCCAGGTGGCGGCGTAGAGTACCTCGGGATCGCGCGGGTCGATGACCAGGTCGGTCACGCCGGTCCAGACGTCGTCGCCCTCGTCCCCGACCAGCGTGCGTTCCCAGGTCTCGCCGCCGTCGGTGGTCATGTACAGACCGCGCTGGCCGCCCGGCGACCACAGCGGACCCTGCACCGCGACCCACAGCGTGTCGCTGTCGTCAGGGTGGATGATGATGGTGCTGATGTGCTCGGAGTCCTCCAGGCCCTTGTTGGCCCAGGACGCACCGCCGTCGTGCGAAACGTAGATGCCGTCGCCGTAGCCGACGTGCCGGCCGCCGACGTTCTCGCCGGTGCCGACCCAGATCGTGTTCGGGTTGTTCTCGTCGACCACGATCGAACCGATCGAATAGGAGGGCTGGTCGTCGAACAATGTCGCCCAGGTCGTTCCGGAATTGGTGGTCTTCCAGACGCCGCCCGACCCGACCGCGACGTACCAGGTACTGGCGTCCTCGGGGTGGATGGCGATGTCGGCGATCCGGCCGGACATGAAGGCCGGGCCGATGGTCCGCAGTTCCAGGCCGGCGAGCCGCTGCTCCAGCGTGACTTCGTCGTCCTGCGCGGCCAGCGGCCCGGAGAACAGTGCGAAAAGAACCAGCGCCATCAGGCAGGCGCGGCGGATGAATCGGTCGTGCATGGTGCGTCTCCAGGCAGTGGAAATCCGGCCGCCCTCGGACGACCTGTACGCCAAGCGTAGCACCGCGGCGCCGGTCCGACCGGATGCCATCGGTCATGGCGCCGACGCATACCGGATCGGCGGATTCGAATGGGCCTCGACGGAAACTGAACGGGCGGGGCATTGATCCGTGTTAACGCGCCCGGACGCTCGCCTGCCTAGAGTACCGCGATGCACTCGAAGACCTCGCTTCTCACGGCACTGGCCGCCCTGGCCGTGCTTGTCGCCTCCGCCGGCCCCACCGGCGCCGAAACGCGCTGGCGCGTGGCCTGGGCCAACGACGCCTTCGCCGGCTCCGACAACCAGTTCACCAATGGGGTGTCGCTGCAGGCGCATTCCGCGCTCGCCGATTCGCTGTCGGCCACCGGCGGCACCCCGGCCTTCGGGAAGTCGTTGCTCGGCTGGATGCTGCCCGCGCGCGACGGCCTGCGCTATCGCGAGTCCTGGACGCTGGGCCACACCATGCAGACGCCGGACCGGCTGCAGGTCGAGGAGCTGATCCTCGACGACGTGCCGTACGTGGGCATGCTCGGCTGGGCCAATTCGTTCATCGCGCTCGATGACCGCGAGCTGGCCGGCGTCGGCACACTGTTCGGCTGGGTCGGGGACGCCACGCTGGCCGATCCCCTCCAATCGGCCGCCCACGAACTTTCCGGCGCCAACGAACCTCTGGGCTGGGACAACCAGCTGGCCAACGAGCCGATCGTGAATCTCTACGCGGTCTACAAGCGCAAGTTCGTGCGTACCGACGTCTTCGACGCGGCCTGGAGCATGGACGCCGGGCTCGGCAATGCCGTGACCTACGGGCAGGCGGGCGTGGAGCTGCGCTTCGGCGACCGGCCGCAGGGCTTCGCGCTTGCGACGACGCGGGTGGCCGCCGATTTCGACTACGACGGCCGCATCCCGAGCGGCGAGGACGAACACCTGTACGTGACCGTCGCCGCTCGCGCCGCCGGCTTCCTCTACGACATCCACCGTGACGGCAACCTGCTGCGCGACGACGCCTGGACCGACAACAACACCATCGAGCCCGACGACGTCATCGGCCAGCTGGCCTTCGGCCTGCACTACGAGCGGCCGACCTGGGGACTGCACTTCGACGCGGTGCTGAGCAGCGACACCACCGACGTGCGCGGGCCGGCGGGCCTGGCGGACCCGCGCAACCACTTCGCCGTGCTGTCGCTGGAGTGGGTGCCGGGCGGGCGCTGATCGGCCGTTCCGCTCGCGCGATCCGTAGAATGGGGGCGTCCGATGTCGAAAAGGGAGCCCCACGATGACTCGAACTCGCCACCACTCCGCCGTGGCCACGATCAACCACTGGATCACCGCCCTGCTCGTCACCGCGATGCTGACGCTGGGACTGCTGGCCCGGAATTCGCCGAACGACGGCGTCGAGGACTACGTGATGTCGGCCCACATCGGGCTCGGATTCTTCACCCTGCTGTTCGTGCTTTGGCGGGTGGCCTGGCGGATCAAGGAAGGATTTCCGGACAGCATCGACGGCCCGGCGTGGCAGCGCGGCTTCGCGCGGACGGTGCACGTGCTGATCCTGGTCGCGATCACCGGCCTGGTCATCACCGGACCGCTGTACCTGTTCACTGAGAACGAGGCGATCGATGTGTTCGGCTGGTTCGCCGTCGGCCTTCCGCTCGGCGGGCTCGAGTTCCTCCACGAGCCGGCCGAGGCCATCCACAAGTTTCTTGCCGTGCCCGCACTGATCGTCCTGCTGGTGCTGCACCTGGCCGGCGGCGTGCTGCATATCTTCAACCACCGGTCCGGCCGGACGCCCGCCGACCTTTGACGATCCGGGCGGCTCATGAATCGGCTCGACCGGGCGTCTCGGTCGAGCCGGTCAGGTTGGCACCGTCGATATTCAGTAAGCTCCCTTGCTGCCAGCCGCCTGGCCGCAGACCGGCGGGTCGGCGAGATCGGCCCCGGTGAGCAGCAGGTGGCGGCCGTGCGTCGGATGGGCGCGATCAGTCCCGCTTCGGCTTTTCGGACACGTACAGCAGGATCGTGCCCTCGACGACCGCCGTGCCGTCATCGCGGTAGGCGGTGACCTTCACCGGCAGGTCGCCGGGCGTCCAGTCCTCCGGGTTCGTCTCGGCGACGGCGCGGATGTCGCTGGTGGCCTTGGCGGTGTAGTCCAGCGTCATGCCCTTCGGGATCCATCGAAGATGTTTGGGGATGCTGGCCTCGGCCAGCGCGCCCATCGCCATTTCCAGCGCGTTGGCGATCGCGATGACGTGCACGGTCCCGATGTGGTTGTGCACCTTGCGGCGCTTCCGGAACCGGACCTCGCAGTAGTCCGGCTTGAGCTCGGTGACGCGCGGCGAGATGGTCGCGAAGTAGGGCGCCTTGCTGGCGAACAGTTTCGAGAAGATCCAGTGGCCGGCCGGCCAGTTCGTGACGCGGTGGTACAGGTCGAGCATGTAGTTCGAATCGGCCATGCAAGGCGCTCCAACAACAGCGGAAGAAGAGGGCTCATTCTGCCGCAGCAGGGCGGATCGAATGACGCGGTTTCAGCCGCGTTCGGCCGGATACAGTGCCGGGTTCAGGAACGGGATCATCGCCGCGGTCACCGCCGGCGCATACAGCCCGGCCCGGTCCAGTGCTCCGGACGTCAGCAGGCCGATCGCACCGTCCTGCCGCTTCGAATCCGTGCGCCCGAAGACCTCGTCGTCGGCGTGCCCGAGCTCCATGCCGCCACGGACCTTCTCCGCCACTGCCTCGGGCAGCACGAACGCAGCACTGCGCGCCCGGCCGACCCGGCCCTCGCGATCGACGGCCACGATCCAGGCGAAGGTCAGCATGCCCTGCGGCGAATCCTCGACCCCGCCCTCGACGCCGAACCAGAAGTCGCCGTCCGGCCGTGCCTCGCGCGCTGCGCGGGCGCGGTTCTCGGCGCCGGTCAGCGTTTCGGCGTCCGTCGCGGGCTGCTCCGAAACCCCCGAATCCACCGCGACGGATGCGATCGTGACGTCATCATCGGGGAACGCATTGCGAACGCCATGCGCGACGGCGCGCAACTTGACCGGATTGGTCGACGAGACGACCAGCCGGAGCACCGGGGACGCCGAACGGGTCATGGCTTCGGCGTACCCGAGCCCGTCGAAAGCTCGATCAGGTCCACGCCCGGAATGTCGCGGAAGTCCCGACCGTTGCGGGTCAGCAGATGCAAGCCGTGCTGCACGGCCTGGCTGGCGATCCAGAGGTCCTGGACACGCGTTCGGTGCCGACGCTTCGGGCCGTTCGCGAGATGGGCGGCCAGTTCGCCGAAGACTTCGGCCGTTCCGGCATCGATCGGCACAGTGGGCTTGCGGATCATCCTGCGCCAGGTCCGCATCCGCTTCTGGCGCGTGCCGGGATCGGTTGCCAGCTCGGCGCCGAGCCGAAGTTCGGCCAGCGTGACCGGCGAGAGGTACACCGGCCGCTCGCCGGTGAGGCCGGCGACGTCGTTCGGGCCCAAACGGCCCCGTTCGACGTCGATCCAGATGCAGGTATCGATCAGGACGCCCATGGATCGCGGAGGTCATCGGACAGGGCGGTATCGCCGCGCCGCGCGTCGGCTTCCCAGGTTTCGGCCGCGTCGGACGGGAGCGTGGCGTGGAGATCGGACAGCGCCTCCAGCGCCGTCATCCGCCCCGGGCACGGCGAGACGCGCGCGACCGGTTGCTTGCCGCGTTCGATCACGTATTCGGCACCGGTCTCCCGCACCTGGTCGAGGACCGCGCTGAGATTGCGGGCGAACCGGGTCGCGGTAATGCGCTTGATCGTCATGACGGAATCTGATTATCTGATTTCGGGTCAGTATGCACCCCGGCCGTGCAGCGTTCAAGGCAAACGGCCGAGCACCACGCGGCCGTCGTTCGGCACGCGAGCCGGGGCGCCAACGCCGCTCCGACTTGACACCCGCCCGAATCCGCGACGATCTTGGTGAGGTCATCGGCAACGGGAGAGCGACGTGGAGCCTCCGATCGAAACACCGACCCCGGTCCTGCGGTCCATCGCGCCGCGCCTGCTGCTGGTCCTGGCGCTGGTCGCGCTGTCCTGGTCCGGACTGGTCGAGAACAGCGCCGAACAGCAGCACCAGAAGATGCTGACCCGCGCTCTGGTGACCTTCGGCGTGGCCCGCTCGCTGAACGGAGCGATCTCGGTGATCCAGGAAACCGAGATCGCGCTGCAGCCGGCCGGGGTCGGGGTCGCCCTGGAGCCGGGCCAGGTGCTGGATCCGGTCAACGACCTGATCGAGCGCTTCTCCTGGGTGATGCTCGCCTCGGCGGCGTCGTCGGGCGTGCAACGGCTGCTGCTCGAGATCAGCTTGTGGCCGTGGATGACCCTGGTGCTGGCCGTCACCGCGCTGGCCTGGCTGTGGGCGAATGCCGTCCCTGCGACTCGATCGAAGCGCCTGCTGGCCCGTAGGTTGCTGTTGATCGCGGTCTTCGTCCGTTTCGCCGTGCCCGGGGTGATGCTGGCCAACGACCTGAGCTATCGGCTGTTCCTCGAGCCGGTCTACAACGAGGCCAGCGCCGAGCTGACGCGGACCCGGGATGACCTGACCCAGCTGCAGGCGGAGACCGACCGCGAGCTCGCCGACCAGGGCTGGTGGGACCGCACCGCCGGCACGCTCCGCGTTCGCGAACGACTGGAAAGCTACCAGGCCCTGTTTTCCAGCCTGGCCGAACACGTCATCGACCTGGTCGCGGTGTTCGTGCTCCAGACCATCCTGCTGCCGCTGCTCTTCCTTTGGGCGCTGGTCCGGCTCTGGACATCGCTCTGGCGACCTTCGCCCGCCGCATCCTGAACCGGCCCGGATATGGACGCTCCGCGGCGGAGGCCCGCGCCGCGTGTCGTGCGGCCGGTGGAGTACCATGCGGTCAGGTAACGATCATGACGCTGGCGATGAAACGCGACCCCGACGCTCGGACGTTCAGGACACCCCGCGGCCGCGATCGAGAAGGGACTCCGGCGGCAGGTGGCAGGTGCCACAGCCCCGGCCCGAGCGCCGTTGCTCGCATCGTACTGATCGCGTGGGCATTGCTGGCGCTCGGTGGCTGCGCCACGATCGATTTCGATTACCCGCGCGACACCTCCAGCGTTCTTCGCGACACGGGCCCGACGCGGCTCGGCGCCGCCATCGACCCAGTCGTGGCCGCCCGGCCGGCCGACCGGGCCGGGTTCTACGCCCTCAACGACGGCATCGACGCCCTGACCGCGCGATTGCTGCTGGCGAGGCATGCCGACCGCAGCATCGACGTCCAGTACTACCTGATCAAGGACGACCTGACCGGACGGGCGTTCATCGATGAACTGCTGCGGGCCGCCGATCGCGGCGTTCGCGTCCGGCTGCTGGTCGACGACATGTTCACCGCCGGCAAGGACGAAGTGCTCGCCGGGCTCCACGCGCACCCGAACTTCGAGATCCGCATCGTCAATCCCTTTCACCGCGGGGCGATCGGCCGACCGATGAGCTTCCTGATCGGGTTCTCGCGCGTCAATCGCCGGATGCACAACAAGTCATTCACGGTCGACAACCGGATCACGATTCTCGGCGGGCGCAACATCGCCGACGAGTACTTCGGTGCGCGGGAGGACGCCAAGTTCGGCGACCTGGACGTGCTGGCCGTCGGCTCGATCGTCCAGTACGTGTCCGACCAGTTCGACGCGTACTGGAACCATGAAACGGCACTGCCGGTGCCGGCCTTCGTGAAGAACGTGGACGACGCCGACGCGGCACTCGCGGCCCTGCGTACCTGCCTGGACGTCGCGCGCGACGAACTTCGCGACTCCCGCTATGCCGAGGCCGTCGAAGCCCGGTTCCGCGCCTACCTCGAGCCCACCGACGACCTGTTCGAGTGGGCGCCCTACGAACTGGTGTACGACTCGCCGGACAAGGCGATCAAGGGTCGCATGGCGCAAGCGGACTCGATCGTGGCGCCGATCGCCGAGTCGATTCGCGCCGCCGAACGCGAGTTCATCGTCGTCTCGCCCTATTTCGTACCGACCAACACGGGCATCGGCAGGCTCGCCGATCTCCAACGGCGCGGGGTGGACGTGACCGTCATCACCAATTCGCTGGCGGCCAACAACCAGTTTGCCGTCCACGGCGGCTATGCGCCGTCGCGCAAGCGGCTGCTCGAAGCCGGCGTGCGCATCCACGAAGTACGCCCCGACGCCGAGGTCGCCGGCACCGAGTTCGTCGACGCCAGCGGCGCGAAGGCCACGCTGCACACCAAGGCCTACATCGTCGATGGCGAGGACGTCTTCATCGGCTCGTTCAACTTCGACCCTCGATCGGGCAACCTCAATAGCGAGATCGGCGTCATCATCCGCGACCCGGAACTGGCCTCGCGCTACGCCGAGCGCGTCGAAGCGGCGCTGCCGGAGCAGACCTTCGAGGTGTTTCTCGAAGACGGCCAGCTACGCTGGCGCGGGCGCCACCAGGGCCGGGAGACGATCTACACGAAGGAGCCCGAAACCACGTGGGGCCAGCGCGCGCTGGCCTGGTTCGCCCGAATCGTGCCGCGGAGTCAGTTGTAACGACCATCCGCAAGCCGCACTGCCGGCGCTCCTCGACGAAGCGGCCGGTTCGCGCTCAGGGCTCGACGCTCTCCATCGAGTCAGCAAACAGGCCGACCCGATCCGTGTTGCTGTCGCTGTTGTTGCTACCGTCCAGCTCCAGCAATCCGGCCAGAATAGTCACCGACGCCGTGTTGGTGATCGGGTCGGTCCAGCCGGGCGCCACGCTGCCGGAGAGCGTGTAGGCCAGGAATCCGCCGGACGGCAAGGTGACTGTCTCGTCGATCGACCAGGGATCGCACAGCTCATCGGACAAGGCTGCGTCTCCGCGCCGAGCATCGTCTTCCCGGCTTTCCGCTGCCGCCGGATCGCAGCTTTCGTGCAGGTCGGCCAGCGCCTGCTCGGCGCTCATGATGCCCGGACTGGGCGTAACGTGCGCCACGGACTGCCGACCGCGCTCGACCACGAACTCCTCCCCCGTCTCCCGCACCTGGTCGAGTACGGCACTGAGATTCCGCGCGAGCTCGGTGGCCGTGATCCGCTTGATCGACATCGCGAGGGCTCCTGAAAATCAGATCATCTGATTTCAATGGTGCGCCCAGAACGCATCGACCTCAAGCGGACCGGTTGCTTTACACCAGAACAGGAACAAGGTGTCGGCTCTCTCCATCGATTCCGCGATTGGCAAAATTGTTCGCGCCGGCGGCGGAACCGGTTGGAGAACAGCAGTTGTCTCTCGGCTCTGCATTTGGCATGCTGAACACACGCTTGGCGGCTACGGGAGGATCAAATGGTGGAACCCAAGTACTCGAGTTTTGGAGATATGCGGCGGAAATGCCGGAATATTCCGAGCGTTGATATCGGCTTTTTGCAAGGAAATCATAGAACTAACGCGTTCCTAGTGGCTTCCGTTCGTCATATTCGTCATTTTCGACCGAATATCCGTTATGCGGCGTTTCAGCCGCCTAAATTCTAGT
>CAZJSH010000097.1:0-8520 GCA_964548715.1 uncultured Halomonas sp.
CCATCTCCGAATGGTCCATCTCCGAATGGTCCATCTCCGAGTGGTCCATCTCCGAGTGGTCCATCTCCGAGTGGTCACGGTCGGCGGGCGCGTCCTGGGCCGAGAGGCTGCCGGTTACGGCGAGGGTCGCGATCATCAGAAACAGGAAGGTACGGTTCATCACAGGCCTCCCAGGTAGGCGAGTTCGACACGGGCAAGGTCCCGCTCCAGTGCGGCCTCGATGCGTTCATGGCGGACGTCGAGCACTTCGATCTCGGCGGCCAGCACGTCCTCGAGCGGAATCGAGCCGTTGCGGTACTTGCCCCGCGCGGCTTCGGCGGCCGCCTCGGAGGCCGGAAGCACCCGGTCGCCGTACAGCACGACCAGTTCGGAGAACGCCTCGAGCGCGTCCTGCGCGCTGGCGCGCCGGGCTTCCAGTGCGCGTTGCGCTTCGACCGGACCGGCGGCCGCCGCGCGGTGACGGTGGCGGGCGGCCTCCAGCCGCTTCGACTGCCGCCGCTCGGTGAACAGCGGCAGGTCGATCGACAGCCGGGCGTTCAGCAGGGTGTCCGACGGCGCGCCCATCGGGCCGGTGCCGATGCGCTGACCGAGTCCGACCGACCACGACCAGCCGGGATCGAACGCGGCTTCGGCCGCGGCGATGTCCGCATCGGCTCGCGCGAGGTCGGCCGCCGCCGCGCGGACCGCAGGATGTCCGTCGAGATCGATCGCGGCGGCGTCGGGCAGGGCGGTGTCGCCGAGCCGCTCGGGCAGCGTGATTCCGGGCAGTCGCTCGGCCAGCCGGGCTCGCTGCTCGGCGCGTCGGGAGTGCAGCTGGGCCAGTTCGCGCTGCACGCGAATCGCCCGACTGCGGCCCTCGAGTACCGCCTGCTGGCTGACCCGGCCGTTCTGCAGGCCGTCGTCCAGCGCTTCGGAATAGCGGGTCAGCAGCGCGGCGCGCTGTTCGGTCAGCTCGGTCAGGCGCTGCAGGCTCAGCGCGGTGACCCAGGCCCGGCGGACCGCGGCGCGCACGCTCAGCGCCCGGGCATCGGCCTCCAGCGCCAGGCCGTCGGCGTCGGCGGTCGCCCGGCGCGCGCGGGCGTCGCGCAGCGAACGTGGCGGCACGCGCTGCTCGACGCCGAGCTGCAGCTGGGTCATCGGTTCGTCGCGGACGTCGAACTCGGGCAGCGGAACGCTCTGGCTGCCCAGTTGAAGCATCGGGTCCGGCAGCTGGGCGTCGGCCACCGCGTCGAGCGTGCGGGCCTCCCCCCGCGCGCTCAACGCGATCAGGGTCGGGTCGGCTTCGATCGCGAGACGTTCGGCCTCGCTCAATTCGAGGGCGCCGGCCAGCGGGGCGGACAGCGCCAGGACAAGCAGTACTACGGGTTGCATGGTCGATCTCCAATCGCATCAAAAACGCGAAACGACACGCACGGGCCGACGGCCCGTGCGAACGGCGGTGGATCGGGGAATCGACTACTCGTCGAAGCGGACGTGCAGCAGGTGCGGTCGGGGCCCGGCGCGGGCCGATACGGAGAGCGGGAGTGGGCCGTCACGAGACCTGAGCCAGCCGGGCTCGACATCGACCGGTTCGTACGGCAGGGCGACGACGAATTGCCCCGGATCGACGCTGCGCGTTCGGTCCGCGGGATCAGCGTGGTCGCAGTCCGGCGAAATCGCGAGGTCGTGGCACGGCTGCGGCGGGCAGTGCGGGCAGTCGTGGCCGGCCATCGCCGGCGGCTCGGCCTGCATCGCCATCACGCACGGTGTAGCCACGACCGTGGCCCAGAGCACGACGAACAGCGCCGCGTGGACGCGGGCGAGTCGAGGCAGGTTACGGCGCAGGCGGTGCAGGATCATGATCTTAGGATACTCCAGCGGCGAGACGGTTCCCACTCACAGCCTTGATCGGCCAGGCCCGCGGCTCAGCGCGTCGATCCTTCGGCGGGCATCGGCAAGATAGCCGCCGCCGAACAGCAGCGCGTGGTTCAGCATGTGGTAGAGCTGATAGTAGCCGCGCCGCCGTTCCCAGCCAGGATCCAGCGGCCAGGCCGCCCGGTAGGCGTCGAAGAATGTCCTTCCGAAGCCGCCGAACAGCGCGGCCATGGCCAGATCGCATTCGCGATCGCCGTAGTGCACCGCCGGGTCGTAGACGACCGGCATGCCGTCGCCGAGCATCGCGGCGTTGCCGGACCAGAGGTCGCCGTGCAGCAGGGACGGCACGGGGCAGTAGTCGGCGAACTCCTGCCGCCAGCGGTCGTGCAAGCGGTCGCGGGTGCCTTCGTCGAAGGTCGCTCCGGCCTGTGCCAGGCGGACGAGCAGGGCACCGATGCGGTGTTCGAACAGGAACTCGGTCCAGTCGCCGGTCGGCGTGTTGACCTGCGGCGTGCCGCCGATCCAGTTGTCGCGATCCAGCCCGTGGCGATCGGCGATCGCGGTGCGATGGTGGTGCGCAAGCCGTTCGCCGAGAAGCCTGGCTGCGGCCCCGGACAGTGAACTCAGGTCCAGCCACTCGAGGACCAGCCAGCGATCGCCCCCGATCTCGGCCATGCCGCGAACGCTGGGCACGCGGAGCGTCTTCGACTCGGCCAGTCGCCGCAGCCCGTCGGCCTCGCAGTCCAGTGGTTCTGCCCGCGCGGCGGGCATGCGTTTGGCGAACAGGACGAGCCGGTCGAGGTCCAGTCGCGCCGTCGCCCCGAACGTGGCGCCGCTGCGGTTGACCAGGCGCGCCCCCGTGGCGGGCAGGCGCAGCGCATCGGCAAGCGCGCGAGCGGTCGAATCGTCCATCGGGGACGTCGGTCGGCGGCGCGGGCCGTCACCCGGTGACGTAGCGCTCCAGCTGCTCGATCAGGTGGTGCTGGTCGTCGATGACGGCATTGACCAGGTCGCCGATCGAGACCACGCCCTTCAGCGCATCGCCGTCCATCACCGGGAGGTGCCGGATACGCTTCTGCGTCATCAGCGCCAGCCCTGCGTCGGCAGCCGCTTCGGGCTCGATGGTGATCAGCGGTGCGGACATGATGTCGCCGACCTTCGTTTCGCGCGAGCTTCGGCCTTCGAGGATGACTTTGCGGGCATAGTCGCGCTCGGACATCATGCCGACCGGTCGGTCGTCCTCGGTGACCAGCAGCGCGCCGATGCCGAGTTCGGCCATGCGCCGGACCGCGTCGAACACGCTGCTGTCCGGTTCGATCCAGTGGATGTCGTGGCCCTTGCGGTCGAGGATCTGCTGAATCGTGTGCACGGCCGGTCTCCTGAGGCTTGACGCGAATCCAGTATAGGCCGTGGATCGCCGATAGCCAATCCCGTCGCCAATCCCGTCGCCAATCCCGTCGCCAACCCCGCGCTGTTCAGTCGCCGCCGGCTCCCGGCTGCTCGAGCGTCCGGCCTTCGGCGGCCCAGGCTTCGGCCACCATCATCCGGACCTCGGCGCGCAGCGCAGCGGCGTCGAATACGATGCCGTCGCGCACCGTCCACTTCACACCGCCGCGCCGGACGACCCGGTTGTCCTCGGTCACGCGGACCGCGCCGGTGCCCAGCAGCACCTTCCAGTCGGCCAGCGGGTTGGCGTCGACGACCAGCAGGTCGGCGCGCTTGCCGACCTCGACCGAGCCGATCTCGTCGGCCAGGCCGAGCGTCTCGGCGCCGTGCAGCGTGGCCGCGCGCAGCACCTCCAGTGGGTGGAAGCCGGCTTCCTGCAGCAGCATCAGTTCCTCGACGGTGCCGAAGCCGTAGACCTTGTAGATGTAGCCGGAATCCGAGCCCACGGTGACTCGGCCGCCGTGGTTCTTGTAGTCGTTCAGGAACGCCATCCAGCGTCGGAAGTTGTTGCGCCAGGCGATCTCGTCGGCGATCGTCCAGGCGAACCAGTAGCTGCCATGGGCGTTGCGGTCTGGGGCGAAGAAGTCCCACAGCGAGGGTAGGGTGTAGTCGGCGTGCCACTCGGCGGTGCGCGCGGCCATGAAGTCGCGGTTGGCTTCGTAGATGGTCAGCGTCGGATTGATCGTGAAACCGAGTTCGATCAGTTCGTCGCGGACCGCGACCCATTCCGGATCGCCCGGACCGGCCGCCTGCGCCCACAAGCGGCCGGCCTCGGCAAAGCGGTGCTGTTCGTCGGCGTAGTTGTAGTCGGCCGGGTAGTGCTGGATGGTCTTGTCATGGAACATCGCTTCGGGCAGCCCGTACCAGTGCTCCATGGTGGTCAGGCCGGCACGCGCGGTGTCGAGCACGTCGGCCCGAGCCACGTTCATCTGCGCGTGGTGCATGGCGCTGCCGATGCCCTGTTCGCGGCATTCGTCGATCGCGGCCAGCAGCACGTCGGGCCGCGCGCCGAAGAACTTCACGCCCTTCGCGCCGCGCTCGGCGACTTCGCGAACCCAGCGGCGGGCCTGCTCGGGTGTGGTGATCGGTTCGTCGCGGCCCATCCCGAAGGCCACGTAAGGCACGAGCTTCGGCGCGGCGATTTCGCCGGCCGCGCTGCGCTCAGTCTCCGAGATCGTCCAGTCGAGGCCGTTGAACGAGCCCGGATCGCGAACCGTGGTGATGCCGTGGCCCAGCCACAGCTTGTAGACGTATTCGGCCGGCGTGCCCTGCGCGGCGCCGCCGATGTGGCCGTGCAGGTCGACCAGGCCGGGCAGCACGTAGTGGCCGCTGATGTCGATCTCGCGGCCGCCCTCGGCCAGCTCGGGTCGGGCGTCGAGCGCGATTGGCAGTCCGGGCGCGCCGAGGTTCACGATGCGGGTGATCCGCTCGTTCTCGATGACGATGTCGACGGGACCGATCGGCGGCGCGCCGGTGCCGTCGACGAGAATGCCGCCGCGCAGGATCAGCAGCTCGAACGGGCCGTCGCCGGTGCTTCGGTCGGGCGCCGGTTCGATGGCGGCGTAGGTCGGTGCGACCAGCGCAAGCGCCAGTCCGAACGTCAGAAGGCAGCGAAGGAACATCGTGGATCTCCGGGAAATGCGATGGCCGCAGCGGGCCCGTTGAGTCATTCGGTCGGCGGGGCGCGAAGTTCGAAGCGATCGCCGTCGATGACCAGTCTACCGGTCCGCGCTGCCTGTTCGAGCTGCAGCCGGAGTTCCTCGCGTAGCTGCACCGAGGGTTCGGCCCGGGCCAGGCCGGCGATCGGGATCCACCAGTCTTCGATCGTATCGAGCCGACCGCCGCCGGTCCATCGCGGCGGCCCGTCGGCCGGCATCCAGCGGCCTTCGAGGGTCGCAGCGCCGTTCAGCACCAGCGGTTCGAGCTCGATGACCAGCCCGGCGCGCGCCAGCTGTTCCCAGGCGCTGGCCACGCCCAGCCAGGCGATCGAAGCGGTCGCGCTGCCGGGCCGGGTCTCCAGCGCGGCGGACAGCGCTTCGAGCAGGTTGTTGGCGCGTTCGGCATCGATGCGATCGGCGACGAGCCGTAGCCGACTTGCGGGCCGACCGGGGCGGGTGGCGTTCAAGTGGAGTTCGAAATGGCCCGGATTACCGCCGTCGAACGCGGCCGTCAGAGTGAGGTCACGCGTGTTCAGCCGCGCGTCGGGTGGCCCGGTCAGCGTCAGCGCGGCCGCTTCCAGGTGCAGATCCAGTGCGCCGTCGCGTCCGCGCCACAGCGCCAGGCGCGGCTGATCGGCCCGGATCGAAACATCGGCGTTCGACCGGAGATCGTCGGCCCGGGCCGCGACGTCGAGGTGGAGACCCCAATGCAGCGCGCCATCCAGCGCGATGCGGGCCTCGGGATCGGCCAGCGTCAGCGTCCCGCCGGCGGCCAGCGGTGCGGCCAGGTCCAGCGGTGGGTGGCGCAGGTCGAGCACCAGGTGCACCTGTCCATCCGCCGCCTCGACGCGGCTGGCGAACCAACCGCGCTGCCAGCGCACCGTGGCCTCAGGCCAGGATTCGGCCAGCGTTGTCGACACGCGCTGGTGGACGAAGGCGCCGAGCAGGCCCGGCGCCAGCAGAACGAGCGCGACAAGCAGCGCGAGCAGCAGCCAGGGCCAGCGTCTTCGGCGATAGGTCTTCATGTCGGGAAGCCTAACCGACCGCCGAGCGTCGTGGCGCGGTCCTGGCCGAGTCTGCGTATTGAGAACCAGGGTATCGAGCCGTCCGTGTCTCGGCAATGGCATTTCGTCATTGCAGTGCGGGCGGCGGGAGAGATGTCGACATGAACCATCGCAGACTCAGCGTCTGGATCCTGACCCTCGGGCTGGGTCTTTCCATCACCTCGCATGCCGTGATCGACCCGTTCGCGGTTCCGCAGGGTCCATTGACCGTCGGTCCCGGCGAAGAAATCCCGCCGGAGCTCGGCGTGATCGATGCGCCCGGGGTGCTCGGTGGGTTCCGCACGCTGGCCCCGGTGATGGGCGACGACGCCGCGCCGGGGTCGATCACGACCGCGTCCATCGGTGGCGGTCAGTGGGATTGCGTCATCGACGTGGCCGTGGTCGATCCGGTCAACGCAAATGGCGGTTGCGCGTCGGGCTGGGATCGTTCCGAGGCGGAATTCTTCGACTTTTCCTCGGCCGGCGCGTTCGAACTGGAAGTGCTCGAGGCCACCGGTTTCGCGACGCTGTCGCTGCAGGTCGTCGACGCCGACGGCTCGCTGGCGATCGGATTCGTCGAAGGCGTGGATGCCGGAGCGCTGCAGATTCCTCGGAGTGCGTTCATGACGATCGTCGGTAGCGCGATCGACTGGTCGGCAATCGACAACCTGTCGCTGACCGTGATCAACGGCGAGGGCGCCGATGCTCGCGTTCGGATCGGGGCCTTCGGGTCGACCGGCGTGATTCCGGGCACCCAGGACCCGGCGCCCGGCCTGTCCGACGACGACCTGGCCGAGACCGTCTCCGGAAACTGGTTCAACCCGGACCGCTCCGGCGAAGGCTGCCAGCTGACCCGCGAAGCGGACGGCATCACCTTCATTCTGACCTGCTACGTCTATCGCGATGCCGGCCAGGTCTGGATGATCGGCACCGGTGAACTGGTCGACGGCCGGATCGTCAGCGACAACATGGTGATCACGCGCGGCGCGCAGTACGGCGCGTCGTTCGATCCCGATGACGTCGAGCGGATTCCGTTCGGCAGCGTCGGCATCGACTTCGTCGACTGCAACAGCGGCTCGGTCTCGATGACGCCGGTGGCCGACGGCTTCGAACCGGTGCTGCTGCCGATGCAGCGTATCGTGCCGGTGGCCTGCGACCAGGGCGTGCCGGACCCGGTCAACGCAGTTCGCGCCGGCAACTGGTACGACCCGCAGCGTTCCGGCGAGGGCTTCCAGCTGGCCGCCGAAGGCGCGAGCGGACTGCACGTGATCACCTATTACACCTACCTCGACGGCGAACCGGCCTGGTTGATCGGCACCGGTACGATCGAGACCAACCGGATCGAGTTCACCGACATCGTGATCACCTCGGGCACCGGCTTCGGCAGCGGGTTCGACCCCGCCGACGTGGTCCGCACGCCGTTCGGCACGCTGATCCTCGAATTCGACGACTGCAACAACGCATCGATGCTGGTCGATTCGGTGCTGCCTCGATTCGCCGACCAGAATCTCGACCTGACGCGGATCGTGCAGGGCAGTTGCTTCTGACGGATGGTGGCGCGGCCCTGGCCGGCGATGACGGGTCGAGGGCCGCGAATCCGGGGACGGAATCCGGCTGATCGACTGCACCGGCCGGGTCGATTTCCTACAAGCAGACGGGAAGAATTCCTACCCGCCCCCGGTCCGGGCCGTCGTACGCTATCGCGCTGGCGATCGCGGGAATCCCAATGGCCGATGCGGAGGGCGTTCCGGGGCAGGCCCCGATGATTCAACGCGCCTGGGGGCAATGGCGCAAGACCGTGCCGTTCGGCCAGGCGGTCGTTCTCGCGCTGCTGGTCAACGTGCTCGGCGGCGTCGCGCTGGTGCTGCTGTCGCCCAGCCACGAGGCCTACCGGGCCTACGTCGTGGTCGATGGGCCAGACCCGGATGCGCGGCTCGAGCAGGTGCTTCAGGACGCCGGACCGAGCTTCGAGCGCTGCGTCGTCGCTCCCGTTCCCGACGACAGCGTCTACCCCGACGCCGATCGCGCCGACCGGGTCATCGATTGCGAAATGGGCCCCTTGATGGAGCTCGAGCGCCTGGGTCGCGCTGCGCACGGCGCGGGCGTCGGGGTGCTCGGCGGTGAGACTTCGCTCGGCCTGCCATCTGCGGATCGGATTCATCCGGGCCTGCAGGTCCTGACTGCGCTGGTTCCGGTTGCGGTGGCGCTGTTCCTGTTGCGCGGTGTGCCCTGGCGGGAGGATGTCCGCCGCAGCTGGCACTTCCTGCGCCGTCGGCCCTACGTGCCGTTGCTTTCGCCGCTGGCCGTCCCGCTGGTGTTCGTGCCGCTGGCGGCGATCCTGCCGGCCGGTCCCCCGGAAGCGGCCGAAGCGACCCAGGTGATGGTCCTGGCCTACGGGCTCGTCGCAGTCGTCGTGGCCGCGCCGCTGTTCGAGGAAGCCGTGTTCCGACAGTGGGCCTACCGGCGGACGATCGACCGCCTGCCGGTCTGGCTGGTCGCGCTGGGCACGTCGTGGGCCT
>CAZJSH010000097.1:8620-10661 GCA_964548715.1 uncultured Halomonas sp.
CGTCGTGGGCCTGGTGTTCTTCTGGGTCCGGCACCGATCGAACTCGATCAGCCTTGCGATCCTGTGCCACGCGGTGCACAACGGCCTGATGAGCGCCGGACTGCTGTTCTCGGTTTCGACGTGACCATTCGGCGTGTCGAGTGAGCCAGGCGGACCCGGTCCCGCTACACTGCTGCGCTGACCCTGAAGCCGGTCCGCCCGATGTCCAGCCGCACTCCGCCATCGTTCGATCCACAGGCCGCCGCTCGTCGCCTGGACGCCGGCCTCGCCGCGCTCGGCCAGGCGCTACCGGACGCGACGCGCGACCGTCTGCTGCGCTATCTGGCCGAACTGGTCCGCTGGAACGCCGCCTACAACCTGACCGCGTTGAAAGACCCGCTGGAGATGGTCGATCGGCACCTGGTCGACAGCCTCAGCCTGCGGCCGCACCTGGTCGGCACGCGGGTCCTAGACGCCGGCACCGGGGCCGGGCTGCCCGGGCTGGTGCTGGCGATCTGCGAGCCGGAGCGGCAGTTCGTGCTGGTCGACAGCAACGGCAAGAAGGTGCGCTTCCTGCGTCATGTCCAGCGAACGCTGGATCTGGACAACGTCGAACCGATCCAGGCGCGGCTCGAAGCGCTGGACATCGACCCGCCGCCCGACGCGCTGGTCGCCCGCGCGCTGGCGCCGCTGCCGCGGCTGGTCGACTGGCTGGGCCCGTGGCTGGACTCAGGTGCACCTCTGCTGGCGATGAAGGCCGAGCTGGACGAAGGCGAACGAACCGGCGTGCCGCCCGGCTACGGGGTGGACGTCCAGCCGCTGGCCTGGCCGGGCCAGGACGCGCCGCGCACACTCGCGGTGGTGCGCCGAACGCCGATCGGCGACGAGGCCGCATCGGCCGGTTCGGAATCAGGCTGACGCGCCGCCCCGGCCTGCTTACAATGGTCGGCCCGCAGCGTGCGGCGACGGACCGGTCAGGAGAGGCCCCAACGTGACGAAATCGACTCGCATCCTCGCGATCGCCAACCAGAAGGGCGGCGTGGGCAAGACCACGACCGCGCTGAACCTGGCGGTCGGACTGTCCGCGATGCAGCGCAGGGTGCTGCTGCTGGATCTCGATCCGCAGGGCAACTGCACGACCGGCCTTGGCATCGAACTCGACGCCGACCAGCCGACCATGGGCGATGTGCTGATCGGCAGTCATTCGCTCGCCGACGTGATCGTGCGCCCGACCTCGGCCGAGCTCGATGTCGGGCCGGCGAGCGGCGACCTGACCGCCGCCGAGGTCGAGCTGATGGACCGCGACGACCGGGCCGGCGTGCTGTCGGCCGCGCTCGAGACCGTCGCCGGCCGTTATCACGACGTGATCATCGACTGCCCGCCGGCGCTGAACGTGCTGACGCTCAACGCGTTGACCGCGGCCCACCGCGTGATGATCCCCATGCAGTGCGAGTACTACGCCCTCGAGGGCCTTAGTGCGCTGGTCGATACCATCGAGCAGATCCAGGACTCGGTGAACCCCGGCCTGGAGATCGAAGGCCTGGTCCGCACCATGTACGACATCCGCAACAACCTGTCGGGCGCGGTTGCCCGCCAACTGTCCGAGAACTTCGGTGAGAAGCTCTACAACACCATCGTGCCCCGCAACGTCCGGGTGGCCGAGTCGCCGAGCTACGGCGAATCGGTGCTGACCTACGACCCCGAATCACGCGGCGCCCTGGCCTACCGGGGGCTGGCCGGGGAATACATCCGACGCATGGGAACCTGATCCGATGGCTACGCGCAAGAAAGCCCCGCTGGGCAAGAACCTGAATGCGCTGCTGGGCAAGTCCCGCAGCGGGCATGCCGCAAGCAGGACCGCCGCCGGTGAAGCGAGCACCGACGGTGCGCTGAGGAATCTGCCGATCGAGCAGATCCGGCCCGGCGAGTACCAGCCGCGAACCGGCATGGATCCGGACCGGCTCGAGGAACTGGCCGATTCGATCCGGGCCCAGGGCGTCGTCCAGCCGGTGGTCGTGCGTTCGCTCGGCGCCGGCAAGGGCTACGAGCTGATCGCCGGCGA
>CAZJSH010000098.1:0-10475 GCA_964548715.1 uncultured Halomonas sp.
GGCAGACGATCTTGGTGCCGGGGCCGGCGCGGGTGATCAGCGTCTTCATCTGCTTCGGCGTGATGTTCTGCGCCTCGTCGATGATGAGGTAGCGGTTCAGGAAGGTGCGGCCGCGCATGAAGTTCAGCGAGCGGATCTTTACTCGCGAGGTCAGCAGGTCGTTGGTCACCGCGCGACCCCAGTCGCCGGCGTGGTCGTCGGATTCGGTGAGGACTTCGAGGTTGTCGGTGAGCGCGCCCATCCACGGCGACATCTTCTCCTCCTCGGTGCCGGGCAGGTAGCCGATGTCCTCGCCGACCGATACGGTCGCACGGGTCATGATGATTTCACGGTAGATCGGCTCGTCAAGTGTCTGCGCCAGCCCGGCGGCCAGCGTCAGCAGGGTCTTGCCGGTGCCGGCTGTGCCGAGAAGCGTGACGAAGTCGATGTCCGGGTCCATCAGCAGGTTCAGCGCGAAGTTCTGCTCGGGGTTGCGCGCGGTGATGCCCCATACGCCGTGCGGGCCGTGCGCGTAGTCGGTGGCGACCTGGAGCACGAAGTCCTCGTCGGTCACCGCGCGGACGATCGCTTCCATTCCGTTCTGGCCGGTCAGGCGAAGGCACTGGTTGGGGTGCCAGTCATCGTTCTCGATCCGCCCGAGTCGGTAGAAGGTGTTGCCGCTCTCGGTCCAGGAATCGCGGATCGCGTGGCGCTCCCAGAAGTCGTTGTCGTGTTCATTCAGGCCGCTGTAGAGCAGGCTGAGGTCGTCGAGCGCGCGGTCGTTGTGGTAGTCCTCGGCCGGGATCCCGTGGATCGCGGCCTTGATGCGCAGGTTGATGTCCTTCGACACCAGCACGACGTCCCGGTCGGGATGGCGCTGACTCAGGTGCATCGCGGCGCGCAGGATCTCGTTGTCGGCCTTGGCCTGCAGCGAAACCGCGCCCTCGGCCTCGTCGCTGCCGGTCTGGAAGTACAGCCGGCCGGAGCCGATCCCGATATTGAGTCCCTCCGGCATGATCAGTGGCAGACCGTCGTCCAGGTCGTGACCGCCGTTCATCATCTCGCCGATGAACCGGCTGACCTGGCGGACGTTGCGGGCCACCTCGGTCATGCCCTTCTTGGCCGCGTCGAGCTCCTCGAGCACGACCATCGGCAGGAAGATGTCGTGCTCTTCGAAGCGGAACAGCGCGGTCGGGTCGTGCATCAGCACGTTGGTGTCGAGCAGGTACAGCCTTCGGGCTTCGCTCATGCAGGAATCCGTGGTGGGAGGGTGGGGGCGTTGCGATCAGTCCAGCTCGCGGACGGCCTCGAGGACGGCGTCGGCGTGGCCGGGCACCTTGACCTTGCGCCATTCCCGCACGATCCGGCCATCGGCATCGAGCAGGAAGGTGCTGCGCTCGATCCCCATGACCTTGCGCCCGTACATGTTCTTTTCCTTGATCACGTCGAAGGTCGTGCACAGCACTTCGTCGGTATCGGCGATCAGCGGGAACGGGAATTCGTGCTTGGCGGCGAAGTTCTCGTGGGTCTTCACGCTGTCGCGGGACACGCCGACGATCGCGCAGCCGGCCGCCTCGAAGTCGCCGTGCAGGTCGCGGAACGCCTCGCCTTCCTTGGTGCAGCCGGGCGTGTTGTCGCGCGGGTAGAAATAGATCACCAGCGGCTTGCCGCGGAAATCCTGGACGGCCAGCTCGGTTTCGCCGGTGGCGGGGAGCTTCGGGGTTTCGATCGGGGATCCGTTTTCGGGCATCAGGATGGTTTCTTGTTTGAGTTCAGGATGTTGCGTCGAATCCTCGGGTCGGATCGCGGGCGGGGAACACCGCCGGCAGAATACTTGTCAGACTCAGGACCCGCAAGTAGTATGCCGTGCCGATGAAAACTCTGGATGACTTTGGACTGACCGGATCGCTGGTCGCGCTGGTCACGCCGATGCGTGCCGACGGCGAGATCGACTTCGACGCCTGGGCCGGCCTGCTCGACTGGCACGTCGCGGCCGGGACCGACGGCGTGGTCGTTGCCGGCACGACCGGCGAGTCGGCCACGCTGAATGCCGAGGAGCGCGACCGGTTGCTGGAACGCGCGCTGGATCGCGTCGGCGACCGGATCCGCGTGATTGCCGGGACCGGTGCGGCGGCCACCGCCGCGGCCGTCGACCAGAGTCGCCGGGCCGCGTCGCTGGGTGCCCACGCGGTCCTGGTCGTGACGCCGTACTACAACCGCCCGCAGCAGCGCGGGCTGGCCGCCCATTACCGCGCGGTCGCCGACGCCAGTGAGGCGCCGGTGATCCTTTACAATGTGCCGGGTCGCACGGCGATCGACCTGGCGCCGGAGACGGTCATCGCGCTCGCCGAACACGAGCGCATCGTCGGCCTGAAAGAAGCCGTGGCCGACATGGACCGGGTCCGCCGGTTGACCGAGGCCGGAGTCGGCGTGCTGAGCGGCGACGACCCTTCGGCGCGCGCGGCGATGGCTGCCGGCGCGGTCGGCGTGATCTCGGTGGCCGCGAACATCGTGCCAAACCGGTTCGCCGCGCTGTGCCGCGCGGCCCTTGACGGCCGGAGTCGTGATGCCGAGGCGCTGGATGCCGGGCTCGAGTCGCTGTACCGGTTCCTCGGCGTCGAGTCCAATCCGGTGCCGGCGAAATGGCTGCTGGCCGAGCAGGGCCGCATCGGTCCGGGCATCCGGCTGCCGCTGGTTCCTCTGGACGACGCGCATCACGAGACCGGCCGAGCGCTGCTGAAGTCGCTGGCGGCCTGAACGAACATCGACAGGGGAACGACGATTTCCATCACCACCACCGCATTCCGCATTCTGGGCCTGGCATCGATGATGCTGGTGTCCGGCTGTTTCCTCAGCCCGGACCGCCCTGCCTACGTGACCAGCGAAGAGCTCGAGCCGATCGAGGTGCCGGAGGGACTCGATCGACCGGAAGTCCGTCCGGTGTTCGAGATTCCCGGTTATTCCCTGCCGGAACTGGCCGCACAGGGCGATGAATCCATTCCGCCGCAGGTCCTGACCTCGGCCGAGGCCGAACAGGCGCGCTCGCGGATCAAGTTCGGCTCCAGCGGCCTTTATCTCGAAGTGGACGACGAGGCCGCCAGCGTCTGGCGCCGGCTCGGCTTTGCCCTCGATCGCGGCGAAATGGCCATCGACGCGACCTTGCCCGATCAGCGTCGCTATCGCGTCGAGTTCCGCCATGACCCGATCCTGGTCGAGAAGCGCGGCTTCTTCCAGCGCGTCGTCCGGTTCTGGTCGGCGCCGGAGTTCATCGATTTTTCAGGCACTTACCAGTTCGAAATCCAGCCGGAGTCCAGCACGACCACCCGGATCGCGATCCTCGATGAAAGCGGCGACGTGGTGCCGATGGAGAGGGCCGAATTCGTGCTCTCCCGCCTCCGACAACGTCTCGGCTGAAAATCGATTCAGGGCGACTGCGCTGGGCGCTGCCGGCGCTCGGCGGTGCTCGGAATCCCGTTGGAGGCCGCTTGCGGGCGAAAGGTGGCTCGATCGGTTCGCGAGCAAGCTCCCTCCAACAGGCGGAATGGGGCAGGCGCCGGATCGAAGGTCTGTTGGAGGCCGCTTGCGGGCGAAGGGCGCACGGGTCGATCTGCGATTCCGGAACCCGGAACCCGGTCTCAGCGCTCCAGCAGCTCCTTCTTGCCGGGCTTGCCATCCCACTCGTCGGCGTCGGCCGGCGGGTCCTTGCTCTCATTGATCACCGGCCACTCGCGGGAAAGCTCGGCGTTGAGCTCGAGGAACTCCTGCTGATCGGCGGGCAGGTCGTCCTCCGGGTAGATCGCCTGGGCGGGGCACTCGGGCTCGCACAGGGTGCAGTCGATGCATTCCTCCGGGTCGATGACCAGGAAGTTCGGCCCTTCGTGGAAGCAGTCCACGGGGCACACTTCGACACAATCGGTGTATTTGCACTTGATGCAGTTTTCGACGACGACGAAGGTCATGGCGGTTCGAGATCTCGGTTCGGGTTGCGTGTCGTGCGGTCGAGACGGGAAGAGGGCCGTGCGGTGGTAGACTACGGCGTTGCATGTTGAATGCCCGCCGGGTCCGGCCCGTGCAGGTGCCCGCCCGTTCCGATACGACGCAGTATACCCATTGAGCAAAGAACTCCGAGAAATTCCGCGCGCCGAGCACGGCATTGCCCGCAAGGCCATCAGCCGCAACGCGATCAAAGTCACCGAAACCCTGCAGCAGGCCGGCTTCAGGGCCTACATCGTCGGCGGAGCCGCGCGTGATGTCCTGCTGGGCGTCACGCCAAAGGACTTCGACGTCGGTACCGACGCCACGCCCGAAGAAGTCCGCGGCCTGTTCCGCAGCGCGCGGCTGATCGGCCGGCGCTTCCGGCTGGCCCACGTCCGGTTCGGCCGCGACATCATCGAGGTCGCGACCTTCCGCGGCCTGACCGAAGACGGCGAGGACGGCGACCGCACCGTCGAGGCCGGCGGCCGGGTGCTGCGCGACAACGTGTTCGGCGGCTCCGAGGCCGAAGACGCACGGCGCCGCGACTTCACCGCGAACGCGCTGATGTACGACCCGTCCAACGAGACGTTGCGCGATTACGTCGGCGGCTACGAGGACATTCTCGCCAACCGGCTGCGGCTGATCGGCGATCCAGTCGAGCGGTACCGCGAAGATCCGGTGCGCATGCTGCGTGCGATCCGCTTCGTGACCAAACTGGGCATGGAAATGGATCCGGCCACCGAGGCGCCGATCACCGAGCTCGCCCCGTTGCTCGGCGATATCCCCCCGGCGCGGCTGCTCGACGAATTGCTGAAGCTGCTTCTCGGCGGGCGCGCCTGGGAAGGGTTTCGGGGGCTGGTCCGGCACGGTCTCTGGACGCCGCTGTTCCCGGATCTGCTGGATGATCCAGCCAACCCGGGTCCGCTGGTCGAGCAGGCGCTGAAGAATACCGACGAACGCGTTGCCGAGAACAAGCCGGTCACGCCCGGCTTCCTGTTCGCTTCGCTGTTCTGGCCGACCGTCCGGGCCGAGGCCGATCGCCGGATCGAAAACGGCCAGCCGCCGGTCGAGGCACTGGCCGTGGCCGGCGAGAAGGCCTTCGATCGCTACACCAAGACCGTGGCCGTGCATCGCCGCTTCTCGACGATGGCCAAGGAAATCTGGATGTTCCAGCCGCGCTTCGAGCGCCGCAGGGGCAAGCGTGCGGCCCGGCTGCTCAACGAGAAGCGGTTCCGTGCTGCCTACGATTTCCTGCTGCTGCGCGCGCTGGAAGACCCGTCGCTGAAGGAAATGGCCGACTGGTGGACGCAGGTCCAGGAGGTGGACGCCGAGACGCGCAACGAAATGATTTTCGGCGGCAAGGGCGAAGGCAGCAAGCGTCCGCCGCGCAAGCGCAAACCCCGCAACAAGGCAGAGAATTCATGACCACTCGGACCTTCATCGGCATCGGCAGCAACCTGGACGATCCCCAGCGCCAGGTGCGATCGGCCATCGATGCGCTGGCCGAGTTGCCCGAGACGATGTTCGATCGAAGCTCGGGTCTGTACCGCACCGCTCCCTGGGGCGATACGCACCAGCCCGACTTCGTCAACGCCGTGGTCGAGCTGCAGACGGGACTGAGCGCGTCGGATCTGCTCGGTGCACTGCAGGCCATCGAGAACGCCGCCGGCCGGGTGCGCGACCCCGGCCGTCCCTGGGGGCCGCGCCGGCTCGATCTCGACCTGCTGTGGTTCGGCGGCGAGACGATCGACCTCGACGACCTGGTCGTTCCGCACCCGCGCATGCACGAACGCGCCTTCGTGCTGCAGCCGCTGTGTGAACTCGAGCCGATGCTTGACCTTCCCGGTCGAGGCCGCGTCGACGTGCTGCTGGCCGGCCTCGCCGCCGATGGCATCCAGCGGCTGTCGGAGGGCGCCCCTGCGACCGCCGTTCCGCCGGCATGAGTGCGGCGGGCAGCGCGCCCGTGACCCGGGCCCGGCTGGCAGCGATGAAGACCGCCGGGGAGCCGATCGCCATGCTCACCGCCTATGACGCGACCTTCGCCCGCGCGATCGACGCGGCCGGCGTGGACTGCATCCTGGTCGGTGATTCTCTCGGCAACGTCGTTCAGGGACGGGACAGTACGGTGCCGGTCACCATCGACGACATTGCGTATCACACCGCCTGCGTGCGCCGCGGCGTGCAGCGGGCGCTGCTCATCGCCGACCTTCCGTTCCTGAGCTATTCGAGCATCGATGTCGCGATCGATGCGGCGCGGCGGGTGATGCAGGCCGGCGCGGCCATGGTCAAGCTCGAGGGCGGCGAGCCGATCTTCGAGGCGGTCGAACGACTGAGCGCACTCGGCGTTCCGGTCTGCGGCCATCTCGGCCTGACCCCGCAGGCCGTGCACCAGCTGTCCGGCTACAAGGTGCAGGGTCGCGACCGTGAGGCCCGCGACCGGCTGGTGGACGAAGCCGGCGAACTGGAACGGCGCGGTGCAGGATTGCTGGTGCTCGAGTGCGTGCCGGCCTCGCTGGCCCGCGCCGTGGCCGAGGCCGTGACGATCCCGGTCATCGGCATCGGGGCCGGGGTCGAGGTCGACGGCCAGGTGCTGGTCCTGCACGATGCGCTCGGACTCGGCGGCGCTCACCGGCCGCGCTTCGTGCGCGATTTCATGGACGGCGCCGAATCGATTCCGGCCGCGCTCGAGGCCTATGTCCGGGCGGTCCGGGCCCGCGACTTCCCGAACGCCGAAGAGAGTTACGCTGACTGAAATGAAGGACCCGCAGCGTCTCCTGGAGACCGCCGAGCTGGCCGCATGGCGACTGGCGCGCAATGGGCCGATCCACTTCGTACCGACCATGGGCAACCTCCACGCCGGTCATCTCGCGCTGGTCGATGCCGCGGCCGCCGAGGGGGTCGCGGTGATCGTCAGCATCTTCGTCAATCCGACCCAGTTCGGTCCCGACGAGGACTTCGAGCGGTACCCGCGCACCGTCGAGGACGACCTGGGCCTGTTGCGCGGCCGTTGCAACGCCGTCTGGCTGCCGGCGGTCGAGGACCTCTATCCGCTCGGGCCGGAAAGGGGGTTCGATGTTCGGGTGCCGGAGGCGCTGGCCGGCATCCTGTGCGGCGCGCATCGTCCCGGTCATTTCGACGGCGTGGCGAACGTGGTCCTGCGCCTGTTCCAGCACGTGCGCCCGCATCGCGCGGTGTTCGGCGAGAAGGACTACCAGCAGCTGACGATCCTGCGCCGACTGGTCTCAGACTTCGCGCTGGGCATCCAGGTCGACGCCGAGCCGACCGTGCGCGAGGCCGACGGCCTGGCCATGAGTTCGCGCAACCGCTACCTGTCCGACGCAGAGCGCCGGATCGCGCCGGCGCTGTACCGTACGCTGGTCGACCTGGCCGAGCAGGCCGCCGAGCCGGAAGATTCGTCCTCGCCGGGAACTCTTCGGGCCCTGTCGCGGTCTGGTATGGAGCGCCTTGCCGCGTGCGGATTCGAGCCCGAGTACGTCGAATTCCGTGATGCCGGAACGCTGGGTCCGGCGGGCTCAGGCCCGCTCCGGCTCCTGGCCGCGGCCCGCCTGGGGCCGGCGCGGCTCATCGACAATGTTGTAGTTTCGCGACACTGACGTCGCAAAATCGCAAATCAGGGTTGGAAATGCCAAAAAGTTGTGGTACAGTTACCACGAACCTTGTATTTCCAGCAACGGTGATCAAGGTCAGGGCGCGAATTGAGGTACATCACTCCGACATGCTGCCTCTCCCCTTCGCCGGGGAGAGGCTTTTTTTTTGCGACCATGGCCCGCACATCTACGGCAGGCCGGACGCACCAGGATCGACCATGCAGCTGAACCTCCTGAAAGCCAAGATTCACCGGGCCACGGTGACCCACGCGGAGCTCCATTACGAGGGCTCCTGCGCCATCGATGATCGCCTGCTCGAAGCCTCGGGCATTCGCGAGTACGAACAGATCCACATCTACAACGTCAACAACGGCGAGCGTTTCGTGACCTACGCCATCCGCGGCGAAGCCGGCAGCGGCGTGATCAGCGTCAACGGCGCGGCCGCTCACAAGGCCGATGTCGGCGACCTGTTGATCATCTGCGCCTACGGCCAGTACGACGCCGCCGAGGCCGATCGACACGCACCGCGCCTGGTCTACCCCGACGCTGAAAACCGGGTCGCCAGGATCGCCGGCAGCATTCCCGTTCAGGCCGCCTGAGCCGCTTCCGCGGCCAGTCGAGACGGCGTGTCGCAAAAAAACAACACTGAACGATCCATCGCGGAGCGGCTCGATGCCGATCCGGGGCGCATGAGCGCGTTCGCCACCGTCACCGAGCGCTGGCGGCTGGACGCGGGCCTCACGCCGATCGACGGCGAGGCCTGGCAGGCCGGCGTGCCGTTCGGGGCCGACGCAGTGCAGGCGCTGTTCGGCGGCGCGATCGTCAATTCGTCCGAGCAGCGCCCGGCGCTGCATCCCCGGCTGCGAGCGCCCGATGCGGACCTTCCCGACGCGTTCCGCGCATCGCGCCACCGGATGCTCGACCTGGCCGACCGGCTGCACCGCGGCGCCACGCCGATTCGCGACCTGGTCCACGTCGGCATCGGCGGCTCCGACCTCGGTCCCAGGCTGGTCGTCGACGTGCTGGACCCGAGCGACAGCGCCGTTCGCGTGCACTGGCGCTCCACACTCGATCACCGCGGCCTGGAGCGACTGCTGAGCGATCTCGATCCGCTGCAGACCGGCCTGGTAGTCGCCTCCAAGAGCTTCGGGACCCGCGAGACCCGGCTGCAGGCCGAAGCCGTACGGGGCTGGATGGGCGAGACCTGGGCCGAGCGGACCTGGGCGGCGACCGCGCGCGTCGACCGGGCCCGGGACTGGGGCCTGGCCGAGGATCACGTGCTGGCCTTCGATCCGGGCATCGGCGGCCGGTTCTCATTGTGGTCGCCGGTCGGCGTCTCGGCCGCGGCGAGGATCGGCCGGGCCCGGTTCGAAGCCCTGCTGAACGGCGCTCACCGGGCCGATGACGTCGTCCAGCGCACTCCGAGCGCATCGCTGGCCGGCCGGCTTGCCACCGCCATCGACCAGCTGACCCGAGTCCACGGCTTCTCGACGCTCGGGATCGTGTCCTACGCGCCCGGCCTGCGCCGGCTGGCCGAGTATCTTCAGCAGCTCGTCATGGAGAGCCTCGGCAAGCGCACCACGCCCGAAGGTGAGCCGGCACCGGGGCCGTCTTCGCCGCTGATCTTCGGCGGTGTCGGCACCGACCTGCAGCACGCCGTGTTCCAGGCGGTGCACCAGGGCCGGCAGCGACACCCGATGCTGCTGCTCGGCGAGCGTCCCGGTGACGACGACCCGCACGGGTTCGGCGTCGAGCAGGCCGCCAACCTGCTCGGCCAGGCGCGGACGTTGGCACTCGGGCGGACCGATGACGATCCGCAGAAGACCCTGCCGGGCGGAAACCCAGTCCTGATGCTGTGGGCGCGCCCGTTGGACGAGGTCGCGCTCGGTGAGCTGCTGGCCCATTTCGAACACGCCGTCTTCCTGCTCGGGCGGGCCTGGAACCTGAATCCGTTCGATCAGTGGGGCGTCGAAGAAGGCAAGCGCCAGGCCGACGCGTTCCGGACCGTGCTGCAGACCGCTTCAGACCCTCGGGATGCCCAATTCCAGGCGTTGATCGACTGGCTGCGAGGCTGACTCGGAGAGTGCAGGAAGGTGACACCCGGGCGCGCAGTTGTTATGGTGATGAAGCGCTGTCGGGCGAATCCGGCAGTATTGCGAAGCAGACCAGCGGCCGGCGAATTCGCCCGGCGCGAATCGAGTCGAGCCGCCAGCAACCCATGCACTCACAAGTCGATCCTCGGGCCACCGCAACGCACCGGTGTCTCAATGCTGCGCGCATCGTCCGCACGGCACGTGCCTGACGGATCGCGATCGCGGAGGCCGTCATCACTACACAACGCGCAAAGAAACGCACCGTTCGCCAGGACTTCGGCGACAACCCCGTCGAAGTCCGGGAGTCGGATCACTACCAGCAGGAATACGTCACGCAGTTCGTCGAGAAATGGGACGAACTCATCGACTGGGACGCCCGCTACGAAAGCGAGGGCGACTTCTTCATCCAGTTGCTCAAGGAGCGCGGCGCGAAGCGGGTGCTCGACGTCGCCACCGGCACCGGGTTCCATTCGGTGCGACTCATCGAAGAAGGCTTCGAGGTCTGCAGCGTCGACGGCTCGGCCGAGATGCTGGCCAAGGCCTTCGAGAACGGCAAGCGACGCGGCCATATCCTGCGGACCATCCAGGCCGACTGGCGCTGGCTGAACAGGGACGTTCATGCCAGCTACGACGCCGTGATCTGTCTCGGCAATTCGTTCAATCACCTGTTCGACGAACGCGACCGGCGCAAGGCGCTCGCCGAGTTCTACGCTGTGCTCAAGCATGACGGCTGCCTGATTCTTGACCAGCGCAATTACGATGCGATCCTGGATGATGGCTTTTCCACCAAGCACAAGTTCTATTACTGCGGGCATCAGGT
>CAZJSH010000099.1:0-10262 GCA_964548715.1 uncultured Halomonas sp.
GGAGCGGTTCCGGGATCGGCCGAGGAGCCTGATCTTCGCGGTGATCTTCGTGTTCTCGCTGGTGTCCAGCGCGGTCGGGTCGTCGGGCGAGTACATCCCGTTCGTGCTGATCCTGGTCGCGCTGTGCCGGGCGATGAAGATGGACGCGATGACGGCGGTCGGGATGGTGGTGGCCGGGTACGGGGTCGGTTACGGGCTGGCGGCGTTCAACCAGTATACGGTGGTGGTGGCGCAGGAGATCGCCGAGCTGCCGACGTATTCGGGCTGGTGGCTGCGGCTGGCGCTGCTGGTGCCGTTCGTGCTGATCGCGGTGCACCACGTCTGGCGCTATGCCGAGGGCGTGCGACGGGATCCGTCGACGAGCCTGGTGGCCGGCGGTGCCGCCGTGGACGCGGAACCGCCGGCGAACTATCCGGCGCTCGATGGCAAGCACATTGCGATCGTCCTGGCCTTTTTCGCGGCGCTGGGCGTGGGCGTGTGGGGCATCGCGACGCGGGGTTGGTACCTGAACGAGCTGGGCGCCTGCTTCGTCGTGCTGGGGTTGGTGACCGCGGCGATCGGCCGGCTGGGTCCGAGTGCGGCGTCGGAGAAGTTCATCGAGGGTGCGAAGGACCTGACCGAAACGGCGATTCTCGTGGGCATCGCGCGCGGCATCGCGCTGATCATGGAAGACGGGCAGATCCTGCACACCATCGTCCACTACCTGTCGATGCCACTGTCGTTCGTCGGCGCCGAGCTGGCGGCGGTCGGCATGATGCTGATCCAGGCCGTGCTGAACCTGTTCATCCCGTCCGGCTCCGGCCAGGCCTACGTCACCATGCCGCTGATGACGCCGCTGTCGGACCTGGTCGAGGTGCCGCGCCAGGTCGCGGTGATGGCCTACCAGATGGGCGACGGCTTCACCAACATGATCATTCCGACGAACGCCATCCTGATGGGCATCCTCGGCGTCGCCGGGATTTCCTACGCCAGCTGGTTCCGCTTCTGCCTGCCGCTGATCCTGAAACTCTACGCCGCCGGCGCGGTGGTGCTGGTGCTGGCCGTGCTGTTCGGGTTCGGCTGACCGGGCGGGCGGGTCGATGCGGACCCGCCCGTTGCCGTCACGTGGCTCGGCGGCGTCCGGCGCGGCTTCCTTCCTGCGCCGCGGCACCGGTCGCTCAGTCGTCGAAGACGTTGGCGTAGAGCCCGGACTCGGTACGGAATGCGTCGGTGGGGATGAAGCGGTAGTGCCGGTCCAACGACTCGATGCGGTCGAGTTCGTTCTCGGTCAGCTCGATCTCGGCGCTTTCCAGGTTGCTCCGGATGTGGTCCGGGTTCGTGGACTTCGGAATCACGGCGGTGTCGCGGTGCAGTGCCCACGCGATCAGGACCTGGGCCGGATGGGCGTCGTGCGCCTGGGCCAGGTCCTGGATGGCCGGGTCGTCGAACAGCGACGGTTCGTCGTCGCGCTTCATCTCTTCGCTGCGATCCCGGCTGCCCAGCGGGGAATAGGCGGTGACGAGGATGTTGTGCTTCCGGCAGTACTCCAGTAGCTCGGGTTGCTGCAGGTAGGGGTGCAGTTCGACCTGGTTCATTTCGGGCCGCTCGTCGCTTTCCGCGGCCAGTTCATCGAGCTTCTTCTTGCTGAAGTTGGAGACGCCGGCGTGGCGGATCATTCCCGCGCTGCGCGCCTCGAGCATCGCGGCCCAGGTCTCGGACACCGGGGCCTGCTCCGGCGTCAGGAAGTCGGATTCGGATTCGGGAAAACCCTCCAGTCCGGAGCGGAACGCCACCGGCCAGTGGATCAGGTACAGATCGAGGTAATCCAGCTGCAGGTCCGACAGCGTCTTCTGCAGCGCCGGGATGACGTCTTCGGGCCGGTGCGCGTTGTTCCAGAGCTTGGAGGTGATGTGGATGTCCCCGCGCCCGATGTCGCCGCGAGCGAACACCCGCGCCAGCGCTTCGCCGACCTCGGCCTCGTTGCGGTAGATCGCCGCGCAGTCGATGTGCCGATAGCCGGCTTCCAGCGCAGTCTCGACCGCGCGGCCGACCTCGCCAGGGTCCGATTTCCAGGTGCCCAGGCCGATTGCGGGGAGGGTGTCGCCGTTGCGGAATCGAAGTGCGTGCATGTTCGGTCTCCTTGGGACTGCGAGTCGCCCTCAGAGTAACAAACGCACGCCGGACGTCCTGCGTTCTCGCACGCCGTGACCCGGGCCTCCGATGGCGGCGACCCGGGCCGATGCGACCATGCGTCGGTTGCGAAGCGGCCGATGACCTTCGAACGAACCCCGGTTCAAGCCCCTTCGAAGCTGTCGACGAAGACGTCGTTGGGGTCGACGAACGGATCGTATTCGACGGCGCCGATGTCGCAGACGGCCAGGCCGTCGTCGTTGCCGTCGGCCGGGCGGTCGAAGCCGCGCTGGTCGGTTGGCAGCGCCGCGCAGTCTCCGCCGTCCGGGTCGATCAGGACGCTGTCGAAATGCGGCATCAGCATCGTGGTGAAGCCGTCGAAGTGCACCGGGTCGGCGGTGAAGGGGTTGTCGACGTTCTCGAAGCTGTCGACGATGCCGAAGCCGCATGAACTGTCGGAGCTTGCATTGAAGTTGCCCGCGACGTCGAACAGCGGGTCGCCGATCGGGAGTCCGTTGCAGTCGTCGGCGTGTCCATGGATCACGCTGTGCCTGATCGCGAACTGTGGCTCGATCGGCATCGGGCCGGGGATGAACACCACGCCGTCGGGACCGTTGTTGGCCATGGTTACATGGGTCAGAGCGGTCGGCATCGAGTCGGCGAGAATGCCGTTGGTGTTGTCGTAGAACGTCGAGTTGGAGATCAACAGGCGCGGGTTCTCGATCACGAGGTTCGGTTCGCTGTCGATCACGTGCGCGTCGGGCACCAGGTCGATGCCGCCGCCGGGGATCACGCCGTTGTTCCGGAAGGTGGAGTTGTTGATGTAGGCTTCGCCGTAATTGCTGATCGCGGCGCCGTTGGCGGATGGGCCGAGCACGTCATCGGTGATCGCGTTGTGGAACAGTTCGGTTCGGTTCAGGACAAGGATTCCGTTGTTCAGGATGGCAGCGCCTCGGTTGGCGATGTTCATCGAGATGTTGGAGTCCTGGATCGAGAGGATGCCGAACTGGTCGGATGTGGCCCGGACGTTGAATGCACCGCCACCGGTGCTCAGACCCCCGCCGACGTCGACGTTCTCGATGATCAGCGTTGCACCGTAGTGAACGTCGAACACGCGGTCGATGAATCCGCCGGAGATCCTGGGTCGAACATCGCCGTTGCTTCGGATCGTGATCGTCCCGTGGACGTCGAGATCGCCGGTCAGCCCGAGGTCCTCGATCTCGTTGCCTTCGCGGGTCAGGATGAACTGCACGTTGCTGGCTGGTAGCAGGATCGTGTGGTCGCCGGGCGTGGCGTTCGCTTCCATGATGGCCGCGCGCAGCGTGCAGAAGCCGGGAAGCGCGCCTTCGGGCTGGCAGAAGCCGTCGCCCGGGTTGACTTCCGGCCGGTCGACCCACGCGTTGATGTGGAATTCGATGGCCCGGGCCGAGTCGACGAGTGGCATGCACAGCGCGGCGGCCACCAGGATTCGGATAATGGAGTTCATGATTGGAGTTCCGTTATGGCTGGGTTCAGGAGACCTAACGGAGAACGACTCGAATCGCGATCATCCAGGTGCCCAGTCGTGCACTCCGGATTTCGCGCTTGCGCCTGGGGCATGGACGGATCCGTGCATCCCCGGCACACCGGAATCCCGAAGAGGACGCGTCAGCGGTGTACACCGATGGGGCGCCGGGGTGAGCGTTCCGGCCGACAGCGTCTTCCGCAGCGCCGGAATGACCTCTCCGGGCGGTGCGCGTTGTTCCACGGCCTGGACGTGATGTGGACGTCCTCGCGCCGGATGTCGCGGCGCGGCGGACACACGCGTCGGCGCTTTACCGACCTCGGCCTGGTTGCGGTAGTCGGCGGTGCAGTCTGCTTGCAGATCGCGGAAGCGGAGTGCCTTCGCGATCGAGCTTCTTTTCTAACGACGGAGACACCGAGCCGTGTTCCCGCCTCGTTCATCCCTGCGGCTGCGCGAGCCGAAGCGGGGGGCACGGTGGCAGCGAAGCGTGCCCCGTGTACCCGGGCACGTGGGCTATATCGAGGATGGCTCGGGTACGGCGGCGCTCGAGGCCGCGCCGCTGGCTCGGAGTGCCGACTACTCGTGATCGACGAAGATGTCCAGCGGCAGGATGGCGGTGACGCCGACGTTCGGGACGTCGACCAGCTGACCGATGCGCAGGTCCACGGCGACGCTGGCGATCATGTAGGCCTGGGTGCGGGTGTAGCCGTATTCGGATTCGATGTGGTCGATCATCGCGTCCAGGGCGTTTCGAGCGGCCAGGTGGATGTCGGCCGAACGTTTTTTGTCGGATTTTCAGTGCCCCTGGTGCGTTCTGCACACGAAGGGTTGAAGGTGCGCGATGAGCAAATACTGTCCGCCGCTGGTTCTGGTGTGGCTGCGACGCGGTCCGCTGGACCAACTGCGTCGCTGAACAGGGGAACGTCATTCGAAATCATCGGCGAACAGCACGCCGCTGGTGCCGCGTAGCTGCGCCGTTGCTTCGCCGGCCAGGGCATTCATGGGGATGCGCCCGCGCCCGCTGCGAACCCCGGTCGCCGACGGCCTGAAGATCACCTCGAAGCTACACGCGGAGCCGGGCGGCAGCACGGCGCCGCTGCAGGTGTCCGTGGACGCCTGGCGTTCGAAGTCGCCGGCGTGCGCTCCTTCGATGGTGACGCTGCCGAGCACCAGGTCGTTTGCGCCTACGCTCTCGACCATCACCAGCGCCGCGATCGAGGGTGTGCCGATGGCCAGGTCGCCGAAATCGATTCGCGCAGGAGTGACAGCTGCCAGCGGTTGAACCCCCGTTCCGGAGAGCGCCAATGTGGTCGGTCCGCTAGAGGCGTTGCTCTGGATCGAGAGCTGGGTCGAGGCGGGCCCGGCCTCGCTGGGCGCGAAGCGATAGCGCAGGGTGCAGCTTTCTCCAGGAGCCAACTCGAACGGCGGAAGTGCGCAGGTGCCGCCTGCGCTCGCAAACGGTGCCGCGACCGGGTCGATCGAATCGACGGTGACCGCTCCATCGCCGCTGCTGCTCAGTTGGGTCGTGAGAATACTGTCACTGCTGCCGACCAGCACGTCATCGAAGTCCAGTGTCGGTGGGTCGACATCCAACGCCAGGATCCGCGGCAGGGTGCCTGTGAAGAATGGGCCGAAGAACTCGTTCTGGCCCTCTTCGGGAATCTGTGGTAGGTCGTTTTCGCTGTTGCCGAAGGTGTCGAGGTAGCGTGTTTCGCGAATCGTGACGCGGTCGAAGGGCTCGTCGGACCAGACGCCGATGAATACGGCGGTGTCCTGACCGAAGTCCGAGCGGTCGTCCATCGGATTGAAGTCGAATTGATGAATCTGTGTCGCGCCGTTGAACAGTCGCACGGTAAACAGGGAGTCGTCACGAATGCCAGGCTCGCCGCTGTTGCCTTCGAAGTCTTCATGAATCGAAAAACCGATGGCGTAGAGCTCGGTGCCTGCAGGCACAGGCGCCAGATCGAATTCCTCGGAACTGGACAGGCCGATATCCGGGCCCGGAAGCGACGGGGTCCAATCCTGCCCGGTAAACAGCTCGTGGGGCACCTCGCTGGTGAAACGGAGCCGTCCGACGGTGATGTCGTAGCCCCGTTGGATATCGGCGGGCATTCGCGCCGCGTCACCCTGGCTGCAGACCCCCAGGTCCGGTCCGGTGGCGTGAGTGGCGAGGGTGTCCTGGCAGAATTCTGTTTTCGATAGATACAGCTTCTTTGCGGGCTCGACAGCCGGGTTCGCTCCATGGCGAGAATTCGAGCCAACGAACGTACCTTGTCGAGTCGCGCCTTCATAGAAACTGATCCCGGTGGGGGGGCCCTGGTGATAGACCGCAAGCCGACCATTGTCATAGGCGATCGTGCTGCCCCATTGCCCGCCGCCCCGGAATAGCGGGCCTCCTATGGGGTAGACCGGCGTGTAGTGGTCCGTCCAGGATAGGATGGTGTCGCTCCAGGCGCCAGTCGGCGTCGGGTACAGGAACAATCCGCCGGCGTCGACGGAACTGTCGCTGAAAAGATATCGATCGCTCACCAGCACTCCGTCTTGCAGCAACGCCATTCCATGGCCCATGGACGAGTCGTCCTGGTCCTCTCGGCAGAAAGGGATGCAGCTGCCGCGAGACAATCGAGCCACGTTCCATTCGACTGAAGGGTCTGCACTCGCTCGTTCAGCGATGTGGACGAAATCCTGTCGCCGATAGCCAACCAACAAGGTGGTGCCGTCATAAACCAGCTTCTCCACCGTGTCGAAGGGCGCAGGCGCGCCAAGATCGGCGAATAAACGGTCGAACTGCCAGGTCAGGCCGTTGCGTCGCAGCAGAAACAGCTCCTCGGCATCCTCGTTGGAGACGACGATTTCTTCCTTGCCGTCGATTTCGGCCACGGCGATGCGGGTTCCCACCCGACCGACGCCCATATCCGAAGGGGCGACCGCGTGATCGGCTCGGCGCTCGACCGGCTGGCCGCCGACGGGCGCGAGTGCGCTCCAGCCACCCGGCGGCTCTTCCCAGATGTAGACCGCGCCGTGGTCGGGAATCCAACCGATCCCGAAGAGCTCGGCATCCGGGGCGCCGGCGACGATGGCGCCATTGAGAATCGCAACCGATGCGCCCAGCCGACCCAGTCCGGGCGCGGTCAGAATCGCAGTGGGCCGGAGTCGGTTTAGGTCGACGGGTCCGGGCCAGCCGCCTTCAGGTTTGACGAACACACGGACCGCGCCACGATTCGTCCCGTTCTCATTGGGGTCGCCGAGCGCGATCACGTCCCCTTCGACCGCGACCGAGGTCGCGGCGCTGAGCCAGCTGGTGGTGGTGAATACGTTCGGTACCCAGGTTTCGAGGTTGGCCACTTTTACCCATTCGTTGTTCTGGTGCTCCAGCACGATTGGGTATCGAGCGCCTGTGGGGCCTGGCAACTGGTTGGGCTGGATGGAGTAACTGGCGCCTAGTACAAGGAGGTCGCCGTCCATCGCCATGGTCTTTCCGCACTGGGTGCCGCATTGGTTTGCGGGCGAATCGGCATTGGTGTCAAAGAGGCGTTGCGATTCGACCGCGAAGGCCGGCAGCGTATTGAGCGGCTGCTGGGCCAGGGCTGCAACGGGTAACAGGGCGAGTGCGAAGCCCGACAGCCAGCGCGATCGCAGAGTTGAAGCCGGACGGTTTTCTGGACGTGGGTGGGTCGTCATGGCATAGGCAGCTTCGAGGGTCTTATTATGTCCAGCGCGATCGGTGTAGAAACAGGCTCATCGCCCGAGTCGGATTATTCGGAATCGTGGTCCGGCTCGGCTTCGAGTTGAGCCTTGAGCCACGCGCGGGCAAAACGAAGGTCGCGATCCACGGTTGCACGTGAGATGTCCATGACGGTGACCATTTCGTCTCGTGTCAATCCGCCGAGGTAATGCAGGGCCAGCAGTTGCGCCTTGCGTGGCTCGATGGCTTCCAGACGGTCGAGGGCCGATTCGAGGTCGAGCAAGTCGGCCTCGGGGCTGTCTACGCCACCCAGCGCCGACAGTGTGACGCGCTCATATTCACCGCCTCGCTTTTCACGGCGCCGTCCCCGCGCATGATCGACCAGAACGCGGCGCATGACCGTGGTCATCAGCGCCAGGAAATGGCAACGATCCTGCCAATCGACCGAGGCATCGGCCAGTCGTACGAAGGCTTCGTGGACGACGGCCGTCGGCTGCAGAGTGTGGCCGTAGCTTTCCCGGGAAAAGGCACGCCCGGCAATTCGATGGAGTTCGTCGTAGACCAGCGGCAACAAGGCGTCGGCGGCGTGCGGATCTCCGGCACGCCAGCGTTGAAGCAGCACGGTGACGGGTTCCGCTCCCTCAGCCATCGAGTTCGGCCCGCAGGTTCGCCACATCGGCCAGGATCGACTCGATCAGCGGGAAGGATTCGCCGGCTTGTTCTCGCGCGCGGAGTGCAGCGATGGCGGCGGCTTCCAGCGCGGCCGCGATCTCATCATGTTGACCGGCTGCGATCTGCCAGCGAGCAGCATGGATCATGAAGGCTGCATGTTCGAGCGAGCCGGTTTCGAAGATGCGTTCAACGGCGTCCTGCAATCGGCGTGCAGTCTCGGCGGCTGCATCGGTGCGGCCGAGCGTCGACTGCCCCTGACCGAGGGCAACCAGGTAGCTGCCGGCTTCCGTAGGCGGCCTCTGCCGATCATCGAGCTGTGCGTGAACGGTCCTGGTCAGCGCGTCGAGTGCCTCGGGGCTGGGGCGGGCTTCGAAGTCGGAAATCTCGGCAAAGGTCAGGACCCGCTCAATGTCTGTTTCCCAAGCGGCTTCGTCCTGCCGCAGCCATGCCGCTGCTTCACGAAACTCGCTGGCCGCTTCGCTGAATCGACCGGTTGCGCGGAGCCATCGTCCCTGGAGTTCGTGAACGCGCGCGCGATCGCTCGCCTGGGTATCCGGTGCCCGCGCGGCGAAATTCGTCACGGATTCGACGACCTTCTCGGCTGCGGCGTAGTCTCCGAGGGTAAGCAGGATCGAGCCGTAGTCGACGACCTGGAAGTACCCGAGCGGAAGGCTTGCCGAAGGCTCGGCGGCCAGCCAGGTCGCGGCGGCCGCCCGATAGGAGACGGCGGCGCGCGCCAGCATGCCACGGCGCCAGTAATGAAGAGCCAGGTTCCTGTGCGCACGCTGTGTGATCGGGTTGTCGCTACCGTAGAGCTGCTCTCGGATTCGCAGCGAGCGCTCGTACATTCCGGCAGCCTCATCCAAGCGATTCAAGCGGCTCAGGATGATCGCGATGTTGTTCGTCGCTGTGGCGACTTCGGGGTGGATCTCGCCATGGAGATCGAGCTGGACGTCGAGCGAGCGCTGAGCTTCGTGAAACGCGCTATCGAAGTTCTGACGAGCCATTGCGATGCCGGCGAGGTCCATCGACGTGGCTGCTTCGGCACTCCCATATGCGGTACCCATGCGGTCGTACATTGCCCTGGCCTGTTCAAAGTGCTCTGCCGCGCCGTCGAGGTCTCCGGTTTGCTGTCGAAGCAGCCCGGTCTCGCGCAGACTATCGGCGAGGTCGGGATGGTCTTCGGTGTGGATCGAGCGGCGCAGGGACAACGCGGCCTCGTGCCCGGCCAGGGCTTCCGTCACCCGACCCAGTTCATATTCTGCATAGGCCAGGTCGAATCGATTCTGCGCCCGGATGGCCGGATCGTCGATTGCGTCCCGATCAAGAATCAGCTGAGCCTGCTCGTGCGCAGCGTAGGCGGCATCGAAGTTCCCGAGCCTTCTCCAGGTGCGACCGATGACGCCGAGCAGGCGGGTCTTGACTTCCGGAAGTGTGCCCAGATCGCTCTCCAGGCGATTCTTCCCCTGGATCAGGAGCTGGGCTGCAGTAAGCTCCGCGCCCTGCGTTTCCCCGGGGTCGACGTCTTCGAACAGGCGTTCCATGAAGTCGGCGACCTGCACGGCCTTCGCCGCCTCGACTTCTGCCGCATGGCGGGCGGCTTGCAGTTGGTGGACGTATATTCCAGAGACGCCTGCAACCGTGATCAGGGCCAGTCCAGTCACAATGCTGGCCGCGGCGTGTCGACGGAGGAAGCACGCGACGCGATAGGTCGGTGCATCGCCGATGGCCTCAAGCGGTTGATGATCGAGAAAACGACGAACGTCGTTGAGCAAGTCGCCCGCACTGCCATAGCGCCGCTCCGGGTCCGGGTTCAAGGCGCGAGCGGTCAGGGCGTCGACCTCGGCACCCAGGCGCAGGCCCGGCAGCGGGGTGCGACTGGGTTGCGGCGGCGGTTCCCGGGTGATCGCGGCTCGAAGCGTATCGACCGTCATCGGATCGGGGGCATGGGGCAGTCGGCCCGTCAGCATCTGGTGGAGGATCGCGCCAAGCGCGTAGACGTCGCTGGCCGTGGTCACGTTCTGGTCCGCAAGTTGCTCGGGGCTGGCGTATTCAGGGGTCATCGCGACGACGGCGTCCCGGCCCGCCTCGCCCCCAACCAGAGAGGCGATCCCGAAGTCGAGCAAGCGTGGGACGCCGTCATCGGTGATCAGGATGTTGCCGGGCTTCAGATCACGATGGACGACCAGAGACCGATGAGCGAACTCGACAGCCTGGACGATTCGGGCGAACAGGCGCATGCGCCCCCTCAGGCCGAGCGCATGGGCCGCGCAGTAGTCGAGGACGCCGACG
>CAZJSH010000100.1:0-10015 GCA_964548715.1 uncultured Halomonas sp.
TGCCGCAATCTCCTCGATTGCCCGCGACCCGAACCGGAACGATCCCGAATCGCCACCGAGCAGCACGCCCACGGTCGGTGCCCCCGACCTCGGTAGCGCATCCTTCAGCCGCTGCCGGGCCGAATCGGAGACTTCCGGCGGCGCGTTCAGCGGCAGCGGAATCTCGATCACGTTGTCGGCCGGAGGCAGTCGGTACTGCGGCGTGGTCACGATCAGATTCAGCGGGCCGTAGGCAGCCCAGGGCCGGCCGATGGCCACGATCTTAGATCGCCCGCCGGATGCCGCTCGGATCCGTCGTGCGTCGATTACGCTGCGACCGCCTGCGATCAGTATCAGATCCGGCCACGGCGACACGTAGCGCAGGGCTTTCGCTCCGCCAAACGGGCGTCGTGCCGCTCCGGACAGACGGTCCCGAAGCACCGCGCCGACGCTGTCGATTTCCTTGATCGGACGCACCTCGCCCCCGAGCGCACCGGCCAGCGTTTTCAACTGCCGCTGGTCCCCCGCACCTGGTGCGCAAAGCACCCAACTGGAATATGTGTTCGGGGGAGCGGATTCGGACATCGAGAAGGCTGAAATTTTTTGCCATTGTAATTGACAACATCTCACTTCCCGGCTAACATGCCGCGCTTGATCTCTGGGGCCATAGCTCAGCTGGGAGAGCGCTACAATGGCATTGTAGAGGTCGGCGGTTCGATCCCGCCTGGCTCCACCAAAAGGTTTCGAGCAGTACCAAAATTCCTGGGCCAAAACGCATTGCTTCAACGCTTTACGTCCCCTTCGTCTAGAGGCCTAGGACACCGCCCTTTCACGGCGGCGACAGGGGTTCGAATCCCCTAGGGGACGCCAATCAAGAAATGCCCGGCCTCGTGCCGGGCTTTTCTTTATTGGGGCCGCCTTTGGCGGCTTCGAACCCGGGCCGAACCAACGCCCCCGATCCTGTCGAATCGCCAGCCTCCGATCCAGGGCGCCGGCCGTGACGTGGCACCCTCAGGGTTCGAACCGAGCGGCGTAGCCGCGAGCTCACGAGACGAGCCGTAGGCTCGCGAGCCCGGAGGGCCAGCTGCCGTAGGCAGCGCAGTCATCCCCTAGGGGACGCCAATCAAGAAATGCCCGGCCTCGTGCCGGGCTTTTCTTTATTGGGGCCGCCTTTGGCGGCTTCGAACCCGGGCCGAACCAACGCCCCCGATCCTGTCGAATCGCCAGCCTCCGATCCAGGGCTGGCACCCTCAGGGTTCGAACCGAGCGGCGTAGCCGCGAGCTCGCTGGCGCGCAGCGTCAGCCATCCCCAGGGATTGCCGGGTCGGGCCCCGTGCGGCTTTCGGAAGTCTCGTCCTCGGTCGATGGATCGGTCAATGGATCGTTCGATGGTGCCCGAGTCACGCCGGGGCGCGAAAGGCTGGGCGGTGAGCAGCCCGTTCGGAATCGGGCTCGCTACTCGTCGATGTCCGAATAACACGACGGGTCCACCTCGATCCGGTCCCGGCCGGCGTTCTTGGCGCGGTACATCGCCTCGTCGGCACGGAGGCGCAGCGAATGGATGTCTTCGTCGCGGCGCGCGCAACTGAGGCCGAAGCTCATCGTGATGGCCGGATCGTCCTCCCGTTCCGAGCGCGAATCGGGCCTGCGGAACGTCTCGATGCATTCGATGGCCTCGGCCACCGACTTCACGATGACCAACACCGCGAACTCTTCGCCGCCGATGCGTCCCACCAGGGCCGTGTCCGGAAAGACTTCGCGCAGGCGGCGTGCTGTTCTGCCGATCACGCTGTCGCCCATTCGATGGCCGTAACGATCATTGATGCGCTTGAAGTGGTCGATGTCCGCGGCGATCAGCACGATCCTTCGCCCGGTCTCCGGGTCGGTCCTGAACTGATCGATGACTGCCTGGGCGCGTTCGAAGAACCAGGTATGGTTGGCCAGCCCGCTCAAGCCGTCGTGCCTTGACAACTGGACGAAACGGCGGCGGCTGCGGAACGCCCGGTACAGCAGGCTGGTCAGGGTCAGGACCACGATACCGATCAGCAGCCATCCGAAGCTGCGCAGGCGCCGCTGCTGGCCGGCCGCCTGGGCCTCGAGCCGGGCGGCGCGCGCGGATTCCTCGAGCAGCGCGATCTGCTGGCGCTGGTTGCGGCTGTCGAATTCGACCTGGAGGTAGGCCAGCCGCATGGCGCGCTCGCGCCCGAGAAACGATTCGCGCGCCCGGTTGTGGTCGCGGAGAGCCTGCAGGGCCGACCGGAATCGGCCCGCTTCTTCGGCCAGCTCGGTCTGCAACAGTGCCAGCCGCGCCGATTGGTCCCAGAGCGACCGGTCCGAAAAGAACGTCTGCAGTTCGAGCAATTCCTCCTGCCACGAAGCATCCAGCTGTCCGAGATCCTGGAGAATCTCGGCTCGAATCATCCGGGCTTCGTATTCTCCGAGCGTGTAGACGGCATCCTCGAGCGCGGTGATGGCGGCTTCGGCCAATGGCAGCGCTTCCGCGCTGCGGCCCTCCCGCCGCAGCAGGTCGGCCAGGCCGTACTGGTGAACGCCGACGAACAGCGCATTGCCGACGCCGCTGCATTCCCGGATGCCTTCGCGATAGGTGCGTTCGGAATCGTCGACGCGTTCGGCCCACTTGTACACCGGCGCCAGACGCTGCAGCGCGACGCAGGCGTCCCGCGGCTTCTCGCTCCGGCGAGCGATCGCCAGTGCCTCCTCGCCGTAGTCCGCCCCCCGTTCGTACTCGCCGACCCGGCCCAGCATGTAGGCGGCCATGTTCAGCGTGGCCATCTGCGGTGAGGGGTCTTCGAGTTCGGCCTGAAGACGCAGCGCCTCGCCCAGCGACTCGAAGGCGGCTTCGTAGCGGCGGAGCAGGACGGCGATGTTGGCCCGGAACTGAAGGGCCTGTACACGCTGGTCGGTCGCCAGGTTCCGCTCGAGCAGAGACTCGGCCAGCGCCAGCCCTTGTTCGGTGCGATCGTCGAGTACGAAATGGCGGGCCTGCAGCAGCTGGAAGTCCGCATAGTCGCGCAGTTCGGCCTGATCGACGTAGGGCGCCAGTTCGTCGAGCAGGGCCTGGGCATCTCGCCAGTGCCCGTGGTAGCTGACCTCGCGGGCCTCCGCGAGGACGGCGGAGAAGTCCGGCGTTTGCGCCGCCGGATACGCGGGGATCGCAGTCAGAGCGACGGCAAGGAGCACACCACAGGAACGTAGACGCCCTCCCGCACCCTGGCTCATTCCCTCGTTTCCTCGCAGATTCCGGTTCCCCTCGATGGGGTGATTATGCCATTCGGCATCGATGCTGCCAGGCCGGCGTTTCCTGTTCGAACGGATCGTCCGGCCGGCGCCGGGCGTCTGTGTCCGGCTCAACGGTGGGCCGGGTGCGATCGTGGTATCGGAAAGACACCCGCCGGATTCCGGCGGGTGTCGAGAAGGGCCGTCGGCGGATGACGGGATCGCAGGGATTCCGGATCAGTTGTCGGTTGCCCGGCGGCGGAACCATACGGCCGCGGCCAGCAGGGTCAGCCCGATCGCGACGCCGATCCACATCTCCAGGCTGAACAGGTGCCGGGTCACCGAGCCGAAACTCATGAACAGGTCTTCCGACGGCCTGATGTTGGCGCCATCGGAGGTCACGATCTGTTCCCACTCGATGCTGGCCGGCGTGACGCCCTTGCCGATGCGATCGAGCATGATCAGCAGCAGGTTGACTTCCGGCAGCTTGAAGTTGGAGAAGAAGCTCCAGAAGTGCTGCAGCATGCCGATCAGCAGAGGCACCAGCACCGCGATGAGGATCGGCAGCCGCGGCGCCCACGAGGAGCAGAAGATCAGCCAGGCGTAGATCGGCAGCAGCCAGAGCCCCTGGACGATGCTTCCGTACAGCATCAGCGTCCACTGTTTCGGCAGGTTGGCCGGGGCCCACAGCGTGGAGAACACGTTGATGTCGGCGAACAGGCCGATGGCGGTCGCGATTACCAGGAGGGTGACTTGGGTGATGACGATGCCACCGAGGTACAGCAGCGGCGCCAGGATGCAGGCGGCCAGCACCTTGGACGCCACGGTCATCGTGTCGGACACCGGCAGCGATTTCCAGAACAGGATCGAGCGGTCGCGGCGATCGTCGTAGAGGCTGCCGGCCAGGTAGAAGATCAGGACCAGGTACATGACCTGGTGGAACAGGGCCGAGATCGAGAACAACGCGCCGGAGGCGAACAGTCGGCGCTGCTCGGGGTCGAGTTCGGCGAACATCCGCAGGCCGTCGCGGGTGAACACGAGGTCGCCGTCGACGCGCATGCCGATGACCAGCGCCAGGATGCTGCTGAGCAGGATGAAACCGAACAGGATGACCGGGGTCCACTTGAATGCGACCGGGCTTTCCCACATCTCGCGGCGGACCAGGATGGCCAATCGGGTGATCATGTCCTTCATCCCGCATCCTCCCCGGTTCCGGCATGCGCTTCGGCGTCGGCTTCCTTGTCACCCATCAGGGCCACGAACAGGTCCGATACGCTGGGCTTGTGGATTTCGCCGAGATCATCGAGCCGCATCGCTTCGGCCTGGTCGAACAGGAAGATGTGGCGACCGAACAGCACCCGCTCGTGCAGCGGGTTCATCGAGCGGGCCTCGTCGACGTCGCCGGGCTTGACCAGTACCTCGGTGTAGCGCTCGTAGATATCGTCCATGGTGTCGTTGAGGATCAGCTTGCCGTCCTTGATGAAGATCAGGTCGGTCAGGATGTGCTCGACTTCCTCGACCTGGTGGGTGGTGATCAGGATGGTTCGCTGCTCATCGAAGTACTCGTTCAGGAGGTTCGAGTAGAACTGCTTGCGGAACAGGATGTCGAGGCCCAGCGTGGGTTCGTCGAGCACCAGTAGCTTAGCGTCGATGGCCATGACCAGCGCCAGGTGCAGCTGCACGATCATGCCCTTGGACAGCGCCCGGATCTTCGACTTGTGCTTGATCTTGGTCTTGGCCAGGTACTTCAGGCAGATCGCACGGTCGAACCTCGGATGCAGCTTTTCGGTGAGGTCGATGATCTGCCAGACCCGGGCCCAGCGCGGCAGTACGGCGACGTCGGCAATGAAGCAGACGTCCTGCATCAACTCGTCCCGATTCTTCGACGGGTCGAGCCCCAGGACTTCCAGCGTGCCGTCGAAGCGGGTCAGCCCCAGGATCGCTTTCAGTGCCGTCGTCTTGCCTGCGCCGTTCGGACCGATCAGGCCGACGATGCGACCCGCGGGGACGTCGAGATCGACGTCGTCCAGGGCGACCGTGGACCCGTACCGGCGGGACAGGTTGCGAGCGTGGATGGTGGCGGTCATCAGTGCTCCGTTCGTTTTGGATTGAGGCCGGGCAGGTCTTCGGGGCCCAGGCCGAGTTTCTCGATGCGTTTCGCGATGCGCGGCCACTCTTCGTCGAGGAAGTGGTTGCGCTCGGACTCGAGCAGGCGTTCGCGCGCGCCTTCGACGACGAACATTCCGACGCCGCGACGCTTCTCGACCAGCGCATCGTCGACCAGTGACTGGTAGGCCTTGGACACGGTCAGCGGATTGATCTGGAAATCGACCGCGACCTGGCGGACCGAGGGCAGGGGTTCGCCCTCGGCGAGCGTGCCGTCGAGAATGGCCGCGACGGTGCGCTCGCGCAGCTGCCAGTAGATCGGCTGGTTGTCGTCCCAGCGGTCGCTCATCAGCGCCCCGGCGCGAAGGGCAGGAACAGCGAGCCGAAGCCGGGAAGCATCTCGCGCCCGCGCGGTGTTTCCCGGTCCCGGCCGGGTGTGCCCGGATCGATGGAGTGCCTGGAATCATCCTCCAGCGTGACCATCGCCGGAGCAGGCGGAGCAAGATCAGCGGACGAATCCGCCGGACGCTCCCAGTTCAGGGCGATGACCAGACCGACGACCGCCGCCCCCAGGGCGAGGCCATGCGGGACGTGCACTCGGTGATTCGTGATCGGCAACATGGTCAGGCTCCTTGCGGCCCAGGCCGCAGCGTGGCATGTGTTGGTGTATTACTATACTAAAACACCAAGACGGAGTCAAGATCATTCTGCGAAGGGCGATGCATTCCGGCCTCTTTGGTATCATTCGTGGGTTCGCGTGGTTGCAGTCCGGTCCGAATGGAACGATTCCGGATGCCGCGGTCCAATCGGACGCACCACGGATTTCCATCCAACGACACTCAATTCAACGCTTTCTGGAGTACCCCTATGATTCGCAAGCCCGTTGCACTGGCAAGTGCGGCCCTGCTCGCTTTCGGCGCGGCCCACGCGCAGACCACCGAGCTGGAAACGCCGGAAGAACGCCTCAGTTACACCATCGGCATGGACATCGGCCAGTCGCTGGCCGGCCAGGACATGGATCTGGACATCGACCTGGTCATGGAAGGCCTGCGCGCCACCTACGCGGGTGAAGAAACCTTGCTCACCCGGGAAGAAGCGCTGGCTGAGCGTCAGCAATTCATCGAGCAACGTCAGCAGCGCCTCGAGCAGGATCGCGCCGAGGAAGCGACCGTCAATCGCGAGGAAGGCGAGGCGTTCCTGGCCCAGAACGCGCAGAACGATGACGTGATGGTCACCGATTCCGGCCTTCAGTACCGCGTCATGGAGGAAGGCGACGGCGAACGTCCCAGCGCCACCGACCGCGTGACCGTCCACTACAAGGGCACGCTGATCAACGGCGTGGAATTCGACAGTTCCTACGCCCGTGGCGAACCGGCCACGTTCGGCCTCAACCAGGTCATTCCGGGCTGGACCGAGGGGCTGCAGCTGATGCGCGAAGGCGGCAAGTACGAGTTCTTCATTCCGTCCGACCTGGCCTACGGCGAACAGGGTCGTCCGGGTCCGATCGGCCCGAACGCCACGTTGATCTTCGAAGTCGAACTCATCGAGATCGCCAACAGCGGCGCCGCTCAGCAGTAATCGACGCCGACGACTGAACCACCGGGAGCGCGCTGCGGCCTACCGCAGCCTCCCTCCAATGGAGACATTCGACCGTGGGTTCTCTGCAGGACGCATTGTTGAAAACGGGCCTGGCCAATGAGGAGCAGGCTCGCAAGAAACGCTCTTCCACGCCGAAGAACGCGAAATCCGGCGGCAGGAAGTCCGCCAAGGGCAAGCCTTCGCGCGGCGCGAAGCCGGGTGGACGCAAGCCCGGAACCAGCCCGGCCGACTCGTCGCGGACCCGGCCGCAGAGCGATCTGGAGCGGGCCTACGCGGCTCGCAAGCGTGCCGAAAAAGCCGAGAAGGAACGCGAGAAACAGGCGCGAGTGGCCGACCAGGAAGAGCGCCGCAAGCGCAATCTCAAGCTCGACGCGCTGGTCGAGGGCAAGGCTCAGAACGTGGAGGACGCCGAGCTTCCCCGCTACTTCGAGCACATCGGCCGCATCCGCCGGGTGCTGTGCACGCCCGAGCAGCGTGAGCAGATCAATAGCGGCCACCTCGGGGTGGTGAGCCTTCGCGGCCGCTACCTGATCGTTGCGCCGGACGTGATGGACGCCTATCGCGAGCTGGCGAAGGACCTGGTCCCGGACCTGAGCGGCAGCGAGCCGGATGCCCCGGACGACGACTATCCGCCGGTTCCCGACGACGTGACGTGGTAATGGTTCCCCGGAGCGACGGGGTGCGTTTTTTTTCGAGACTGTCTGTGCATGGATGATTACAAGGATCGGCTCCGCGCGCTGCAGATCGAACTGGTCAAGCTGCAGCGCCACGTGATCGCCTCTGGCGAGCGTATCGTCGTGGTATTCGAAGGCCGTGACGCTGCCGGGAAGGGTGGGGCGATCAAGCGCATCGTCGAACATCTCAGTGCGCGCGACCTTCGCGTCGTCGCGCTGCCGAAACCTTCGGACCGCGAGCGCAGCCTCTGGTACTTCCAGCGTTATGTGGCGCACCTTCCGGCCGCCGGCGAGCTGGTGCTGTTCGATCGCAGCTGGTACAACCGGGCGGGGGTCGAGCCGGTGATGGGCTTCTGCACCGACGCCGAGTACCGCCGGTTCCTTTCGACCGCGCCCGATTTCGAGGCGATGCTGGCGCAATCCGGTATCAAGTTGATCAAGTACTACCTCGACATCCGCCGTGAAGAACAGCAGGATCGGCTGGCCGCGCGCCGCAGGAACCCGCTGAAACAGTGGAAGATCAGCCCGGTCGACGAGGCCGCGCTGGAGCACTGGGACGGCTATACACGGCATCGCGATGCGATGCTGGAACGTACTCATACGCCGCTGTCGCCGTGGACCATCATCGACAACAACGACAAGAAGCGCGGACGTATCGCGCTGATCCAGGACCTGCTCGAGCGGCTCCACTACCTCGACAAGGATCATTCGCTGCTCGACTGCGATCGGGACGTCGTATTCCGCTACGACGCCGAGCAATCCGAGCGCCTTTCGCGCTGAGCAAGCGCGGTTCGACTCGAGCGCATCGGCATGACTTCTGCCCCAGGTTGGTTCTACGGCCCGGGTGCTATGATTTCCGGCTGGTCGGTCGACGTGACCCCAACTTCATCCATGCTTCAACGGAGACCCGATACGTGAAAGCCCCCAACACCCTCCTGATGCTCGCGATGGCTGCGGCCCTCGCGGGCTGTAGCGGATCCGACGCGCCGAACCCGGCCGAGTCCGCCGGCAATGCCGAATCCGTCGCCGAAGTCATCGAGCCCGTCGCCGAGGTCGATGGCGAGGAAACCAACCCGTTCTTCGAGGAATGGACGCTGCCGTTCGGCATGCCCCCGTTCGACGAGATCGGGGATGACCACTTCATTCCCGCCATGGAGCGCGGTATGGAGGAACACCTTGCCGAGATCGAGACGATCGCGACGTCCGAAGAGGCCCCGACCTTCGAGAACACCATCGTGGCCATGGAGCGGAGTGGTCAACTGCTGGGCAAGGTTACCCGGGTATTCTTCAACCTGGTCGGCGCCGATACCAATGACCAGCGCCAGGAAATCCAGCGCGAAATGTCGCCGCGGCTGACCGCGCACCAGGACGCGATCACGCTGAACCCGACGCTTTTCGCCCGGATCGACACGCTGTATCGGCAGCGCGACGATCTCGGCCTGGACGCCGAGTCGCTGCGGCTGCTCGAGGACTACCATCGCAATTTCGTGCGCTCCGGCGCCCAGCTCGACGATGCACAGAAGGATCGGCTGCGTGAGATCAACGGCGAACTGGCGCGACTCGGCACCGAGTTCTCGCAGAACGTGCTGCGCGAGGTCAACGCCTCGGCCATCGTCATCGACAGCGTCGAAGCGCTCGGCGGCCTGACCGAGGCCCAGATCCAGGCTGCCGCCGCCGAGGCCGCCGATCGCGGTCTCGAAGGCCAGTACGTGCTGACGCTGATGAACTACTCCAGCCAGCCGCAGCTGTCGTCGCTGACCGATCGCGACGTTCGCCAGCGCCTGATGGAGGCCTCGCTGGTCCGCGGCGCGCGCGACAACGAGTTCGACAACCGCGAAATCGTTTCGAGGATGCTGACGCTGCGCGCCGAGCGTGCCGGACTGCTGGGCTACGAGACCCATGCCGACTTCGTGCTGGAGGAACGAACCGCCAAGACGGTGTCCGCTGTCGCCGAAATGCACGACCAGCTTGCACCGGCCGCAGTTGCCAATGCGCGCAGGGAAGCGGCCGATCTGCAGACCATGATCGACGAGACCGAAGCGGCTTCGTTCGAGCTGGCGTCCTGGGATTGGCCGTTCTACGCCGACAAGGTGCGACAGGCACGCTACGACTTCGACGAAAGCGCCATCAAGCCGTATTTCGAACTCGACAACGTGCTGGTCAACGGGGTGTTCCACGCCGCCGAAGAGTTCTTCGGTCTGACGTTCGAAGAGCGCTCGGAACTGCCGGTCTACCACCCCGACGTGCGGGTCTGGGAAGTGTTCGATGCCGACGGCGAGACGCTGGGCTTCTTCTACGGCGATTTCTACGCGAGGCCGTCCAAACGCGGTGGGGCCTGGATGAATTCCTACGTGATCCAGTCCGACCTGCTCGGCACCTCGCCGGTGGTCGCCAACCATCAGAACATTCCGAAGCCGCCG